>SLOL01000113.1 GCA_007132495.1 Balneolales bacterium | reverse complement strand
CATATCGTTGCCGTCTATCAAGGATGTGGAAGCCTCCATGCGCGATGCCCTGCAGGAAGATGTCAAAAAAACGCTCGAGGAAGGGGGACTCCGGCCCTATATTGAGCAGATAGAGGCCATTGCCAACGGCAAGTTTGCCCCCATTGAGGTGGCCGCGGCCTTGCTCAAGTTGCGGGAAGCGGGGAAACTACCTGCTTCGGCCGGGGTTTCAGACCCTGTTATGGAAGATTTGAGTGATAATGGAAAACCGGGGCGTGCCGGCGGGAAATCCGGCAAAAAACCGCGCGGAAAGTTTGAAAAACATTCCGGCGGCTCCTCCTCCCGTAACTTTGACAGAAAGCCGAAAAAGAAGAAGTCAAAGAAGGCGAAAAAGCCGGAACCGTTTTATGCACCGTTTGTCAAAAGCGGTCAGAGCAAAGGCGTTTCCAAACGGCGTCGTAAAGAGGATTGATATCAGGCCATTTCTTTAGCAAAAAAACCGAAAGTTTATTTATAAGACCACAGGAGTTATAACCCTGTGGTCTTATGAACCTTATTTGACAAACATCATTTTTCTTGTTTGTACGTGGTTACCGGCCTGCAGACGATAGATATAGGTACCGCTGGCCAGCCGGGTACCGTCAAAGGTGACTTCATGGCGTCCTGCCCGGATCTGTCCGTTGACCAGCGTCGCTACCCGGCGTCCCAGCATGTCGAATACCTCCAGACGAACCTCACTGTCGGCCGGCAGTTCATACCGGATCACGGTAGCAGGGTTGAATGGGTTCGGGTAGTTTTGCTGCAGCGAATATTCCACAGGCAGGTCGGCAAGCGGAACGGTGTAGGTGTCATCGATCTCCTGATCAATGAAAGCTCCGGTAACCGCATCCACCAGATAAGTCACCTCCAGACTGTCGATCCGGTTGAAGTTCTCGTCATATTGTGTGGCTATGAGTTCGATCATCCAGAACGGGTTGGAATCTTCGTCCATAAACTCCGGAAACATGAAATAGAATCCGGCCAATGAATATTTGACAGAGATGAAATGATCCGATGTCAGACCGGCCAAAGCATCGGACATTCCGTTTACCATCGCCACATTCAGGGCTTCTGCCGAGCGTATTGTCACATCCACGGCCGGTGTGACCTGGTCGACCGGCGGCCTTTCATCCTCGGGGACGTCGTCCAGATGACCGGTTTCATATTCAACGATATTCGTGCCGACGACCTCGAAAACATGGAAGGTTTCGAGGTCAAAGTTAAACCAGACCAGCATCCATCCTTCACTGGTACCGGTCGGCTGAACCGGCAAATGGAAGTCCTCTCTGCCGAAGCTCTGAATGAACACGGCATTCTCGTCGATATCATCCATTTCCGCCTGCACAAGAGGGATAAGGTCCAGAAGATCCTGTTTTTCCGTCTCCGTTTCTTCATGAACCCGGATAAATTTATCAATGAAATCCCCGGTTTCAGCATCAATCAGGAAAAGGCCTTCGGTGATGATGGCTGTTTCTGATTCTTCATCCCATAGTTCATTTTGGAATACGATATGCCAGATCGGCCGGTCACCCGGATCCGGGAACATATCAGCATATTCAAAGAGCAGGTCACCGAACAGCATGTACTCCAGCCGGGTCCAGCTGTACGGCATAACATCTCCGATCAGGTCTTCCAGGCTGTTTTCGACGGCTGAAGCCAGAGCATTCTGACTGGTAATGAATTCCGAAGGAATGGAAGGGATTTCGGACACAGGGATTGGAGGTATTTCTTCGGGTGGCAAGTCACCAATACTGATACTGCTGATGTCATAGATACTTTCCCCGTCCATTTCCACGAAGTAGAGGGTTTCGGTAGCATCTACCAGGAATATGATATCCCAGTATTTGCTTTTACCGGAAGGCGCCGGAAGTGCACCTTCCACTTCGGAAAAGTGAATTCCATCGACAACCGAGTCCCTGCCTTCTATAACAACCGGACGGGCATCCGGATTTACCTGGCCCATGCTGTCGGCTGCAACAACAAAGGCTGTGGTGGCGTCCACCGCTTCGACCGGATCGACCGGATCAACCGGGTCAACAGGCTCATCTCCTACCTGAGCAATGAAGTCACCGGTGACCGCATCCACCAGATAAATGAGTTTGAGGCTGTCGATCACATTCCAGTGTTCGTCCATCTTTTCGGCTTTCAGTTCTATTTGCCAGAACGGATTGGAGTCTTCGTCCATCAGATCCGGGTACATGAAGTAGAAGCCCAGCAACGAATAATCGAGATGGTCGTAATAATAGTCGGTAAGTCCAGCCATGTTGTCGGCCAGACCGTTGTCCATGGCCACTCGAAGAGCCTGCATGGACCCGACGTTCACTCCCGAAACAGGACCAATGAGATCGAGTGGTGGTACCTCATCCGGATCAGCATCGGCTACATAGAAGGTGTCACGGCCAACAATCTCCATGCCTTCAGTAAAAAACAGATAGGATACTTCCTCATCCGGATTGAACCATGCCAGCATCCATCTTTCACTGGCACCGGAAAGCTCCGAAGGATGTCTGAAATCCTCTCTTCCCCAGCTCTGAATGAAGAATCCTTCCAGATCGGTTGCATCTACTTCCTCCTGAACAACAGGCCACACTTCCATGAAATCATGTTTGCTGACTCCCGGATCTTCATGTACATGAGTAGTGATCTTTTTATTCAGCAGCGTTCCGTCCGAGGCATCCAGCAGAAAAACGGCATCGGTATGCATGTTGGTGTTGGTCTCCATATCCCAGGAATCGGAATAAAACATCAGACTCCAGAAAAGAGGAGCCGTGTCATCCAGGAGGTCGGGATACTCGAAATAGAAACTACCCAACTCATAATCCATAAAAGCCCAGCTGTGTACCGGATCCAGCATCGTCACCAGGCTGTCGAGATTCTCGCTCAGTGCAAATGCCAGGGCATCAGCGCTCGGGAGAAATGTTTCGTCGATGGTTTTAATTTCCGAAACCGGAATGGGAAGTTGGTAGTCTTCCGGCAGATCGGCCAGGTAGAAAGTTTCTTCCAGAAATGCAACTTCTCCAACAACAAAGACAATGAAAACCTGCTCGGTGGCGTCCTCCAGATAAACCACCTCCCAGAAATAGCTTTTCCCCGAAGGTTCGAGAACGTCACTGCGGTCGAAGTAATAGAAATCATCAAATCCGGCATCTTCTCCCCACATGTTAACCGGACGTGCATCGGGATAATCCGCCATAAAATCGGCGGCGACGGCAAAGGCCTCCGAGGCATCGATCGGCACGGCCAGTTCTTCGATGAATCCGAATACAGTGATATCGAGGCCGGAAAGACCGGCGCCGTCAACCGTTACCAGTGCCGGCTCCCCGTCATCATCCTGATACATACCTAAACCGACGATATCAAAGTCGGCATACGGGTGAGCAAGTACCGCCAACAGGTAATAGTCACCGTCACGAACGTTTTCAATGAGGTAGTCACCGGTTTGCGGCTCAGCGACTCCAAGACCCGCAAGGTGGGGTCCCGGTCCGTCACTGTCCGGGTCATCCATCCAGTCAAGATCTTCCAGCAACATGACAAAAGCATATTCCCAGGGCACCCCGTTTTCCGGGTCGTCCAAAGACATGGAAACGGGTTGCAATTCTTCAAATGCACTTTTTTGATGTCCCGTTTGCAGAGACGGTTGTCCGGGGGATAATATTCGCGATTGACGAGATGTTTCCCTTTGGCGGTTTATGGTTGACAGATCATTGGAGGAAGCCGTTTTCGACAATTCACCCGGTGCTTTAAAAAACATATACGGTGTGTTTACAAACGAAAGTGCTCCTTCAATGACCAGATCGGAGGTCTCGGCTTTCGTCGTATAACTCACAACCTGCATTCGTTCCATCGGGTAGCCGTCGGCCGACATCAGACCGGTGATGGTCCACATAAAATCGGTGTCGGCTTCATGACTGACATCCAGCGTGATGGTTTTGTCATCGTTGGAAAAGTTCAGCTCATTAATAGTGACTTTATCCGATGGACCGGCCAGGATATAGTCACCGATATCATCTATGTGCAGATAGGATATATCCACCGGAGTATTAAAGGTAAAACTGACGATGGTTTCAAGATCAACACTCTCACTCATATGGGCCGGTTGTGAAGATTCCAGCACGAGATGCTGGGCGGACAAATTGTGTGACGCAAACAGGAGGCACACCAGTGTTATGCATAAGCCGGTATAACTGCATTGCAACCTCCCGTTGCCGTTAGGAACGGAATGTTTCATATCAGTATAGTTTAGAAGTGCAGAATAATTGCCTGAAAACCGGTAACAGACCCTCTCAGTTTTCAGTTGATACGAACTATCTATACTACCCCCTGCAGTCAGATACTGCAGGTACTACCCCCTTTAAAACATCTGCATATGTTTCCTGTATAGAAAATATCTGCTGTTATTCCGGAAACACGTTTACTGATTACTTACCAACAAGTGCAATACGATATGACTATAATGTAATATAAATACCGGTTAGATAGTGCAGTTTGGCTGATATTTTTTTGTTTCTGATAAGTATAAATAATACAGCCCTTTAATAGTTTACCAGGGCAGACGGTCCGGCATATCGGCAGTAATAAACGCCATGACTGTAACGGCGGCAATGCATTCGGCGATTTCATCAGGGTCGAGTTTGTCGATGGTGTCTTTGGCTGAATGGTGATACCAGAAATATTCTTCGGTATCCACATCCAGGCCCATAATGGGCACTCCCTCACGCTGCAGCGGACCGATATCGACGGTGCCGTAGGAGCCCTCTCTCAGATGCATATCGCGCAGCGGCGACATCAACTCGGCAATGGGCTCCAGCATCCGGTAAGTTTCTTCCGGGCCCTGAAACCCGTATCCCAGCGGTTGGAAAACGCCGAAATCAACTTCGAAAGCGAGCTGATGGTTCTCCAGTTCACCATTTTCGATGACTTTGTCACGATAGGCCCGCCCTCCCATCACGCCGTTCTCTTCGTTGGTCCATAGTACCAACCGGATGGTTCGCTTTGGCTGAAGATCCATCTCGTAAATCAGACGCAGCGCCTCCCAGGTTACGATGACGCCTCCGGCATCATCCATTGCACCTTGTCCGACATCCCAGGAGTCGATATGACCTCCTATTACCACAATCTCTTCCGGCCGTTCACTGCCCGGAATTTCAGCGATGACATTATGAGACAGAGCGGATTCTTCTTTCAGCTCCGCCTCCATATAGAGCGTAACGGTGGCTGGATCATCCCGTCGATCAAAACGGTGAAGCAGCCTGGCATCTTCGGCCGATATAGCGGCAATCGGTATTTCAGGAACCTCGCCTGAGTATCGGGTCCCACCGGTGTGCGGATGTCCCATGGAATTGGGTGTTACCGACCTCAGCAAGACACCGATGGCTCCGTGTTCTGCAGCCCGGTCGGCTCCGTAGACGCGGTATTGAACAGACCGGCCGTAATCGGTGAATGGCTGGTTATAGACCACGATATTTCCCGGTATTTCGTTACTGCGCTTTTCTAGCTCGTCAAAACTTTCCACAACAACGGTGCGGGCAGTCAGCTCCTCCCCGGCAGTATTGACAGTGCCGCCAAGTCCAAGCATGGGCAGCTCTTTTTCATAGGGAGTCACCATTTTTGCGAACTCGTTACCCCGGACCCAGTGGGGAACCATCACTTCCTGTTTTCGAACCTCCGGGATTCCGTCTGACTCCAGTTCGGTGACGGCCCAATCGATGGCATTTTCAAGCATTTCGGAACCGCTGAGCCGGTGGGGAAAATAGTCGGTGAAATAGGTGAGTCGATCAAAAGCCCGGTGGGTTTGGGTCGCCGCTGTGATAATCTCCCGGGCAGTCTCCCGATAGTGATCGGCCAGGTCAACAGTGCCGTAGGTGTTGTTTGATGAGGTGAGTTCATCACCGGTCTTTATTTCGGCTTGCTCATCCAGGCCCCCGTCGGCAATGGCCGGCCCGGCTAATATCAGGTAACAAAAAAGTATTCCCGAAAGGGTAAAAAGGGAGAAAAGACGATCGTGATTCATGATCAGTAAATGGTATTTGTAAGGGCGGCGATTGGGAGCCAATAAAATTTGATTCAGACGATAAAATACGACAGTTGGCATAAAAATAAAGTGATTGACCTGAAGAGAGGCAACCCGGACATGGCATTTGTGGTACGGTCTGAACAGAGACCGGTGACAATCGGTGTTTGCCGGTGTCCATCGTCGAATGAAAAGCGGAAAAACCATGATCAGGATATTAATGAAGCCTCCAATTAATAGGCAGAAATCTCCCTGTTCCTGTGTAATACTGATGACCCTGCTGTACCCGGGATATATCCCGGCGGGTTGCAATGACAGCCCGACCGACTCCGGAGTCGGAAACGGGAATAATGATGTTACGGAAGCGGGTACTAATTATGCTCTCAATTATCCGGTTTAAAAAGTAATCTAACAATCCAGTCCCTTTTCAATATGTCCTGCGAGGCAAGACTTTGACTCTTTTTATCGTCTTTATGTTATTGTTCATTCTGCCGTTTCCGGCTTTAACAGCCGATGAACCGGGAGCTGATGATGTGATCTATTATACCGATTCGGGGCATGCCGGATTCATGTCCCGGATTCCCCTGCACACCTTTACCGGAGAATCGGAACATCTGACCGGCATGATTGACTTCGAAGAAAATGCCGTTGATTTCTACCTGGATCTGAATACGCTAAAAACCGGAATAGGCCGGCGTGACCGTGATATGTACCGGACGTTGAATATTGAGCAGCATCCCTATGCCGAATTCACCGGTACACTCGAAACTGATTTTGACCTCAACTCGGATAGCAGACAGTCCGCAACGGCCGCTGGTGAGTTTACGGTTCACGGAGTGACGCGGGAGATCAGCATAGAAGGATATTTACAGAGGCAGGAGAACGGCATACGGCTGGAAGCAGAGTGGGTTCTGAATATTGAAGATTATGATATTGACCCGCCCAGCCTGCTTGTGATCCAGGTAAATGAAGAACAGGAAATAAAAATCGAAGCAATGCTTGAATCGCAACCCCGTGATGAGGTTATCGGCAGCAACGCAAGTAATTAACGGGGAAGGGATTCAGGCACCGGAGCAATTTGTAACGCAGGAAATACGCGCGAGATTGAAATACAAAAATCATCAACATATGAAGGTCATCATACTTGCAGTCATGGTGTTGCTGATGGTGTACGGAGCGGCCGATGCGCAATTGCCCAGGGAACGCGTGGAGACCGACGATCCGGTCGATAATGTATTCCGGGCTACGACCAATATAGGGATCAGCACCGTGAGAAACCTGTCGGCTCATACCCTCAACTCCACCGTGCTTCATACCTTCGGAATTATACACGGTGGAGATGGGCGAAGGGGTATTGACAGTTTTTTTGGTCTGGATGACGGTGCAAACACCCGTATTGGTCTTGCATACGGAATCACTGACAAACTTTCGGTTAATATCGGAAGAATGACTTTTAACAAGATTGTGGATTTTGGCGGTAAATATAATGTGTTCAGACAAACCACATCCAACAGCATGCCCATTGAACTGGCCGTTAAGACATCGGTCGGAATAAACACGACACCGGGTACGGGATTTGATTTTTCAGAGCGACTCACCTATTTCGGATCGGTCATGATCGCCCGGAAGTTTGACGGTTTCAGCTTGCAATTGACACCAATGATGGCACATTTCAGCAGAACCGCAGAAGTTAATCCGGAAGAGTTATATGGACTGGGATTTTTGGTCAATTATGAACTTAATGACCGTTTTGCGATCAGCGGAGAGTATCTTCCGGTTATCGGGGATCGTAACGTCGCAACGCACGATGCCGTGGCCGTTGCACTAAACATTGATACCGGAGGACATGTGTTCCAGTTGTTTTTTACGAGTTCACAGTGGCATAATGAACCGTTTATTATGGCTAATAACCGTGATCGGTTCTGGAAAGGCGATTTTCGGTTCGGATTCAATATCCATCGTGTATTTGGAACAGGGCGATAAGTTGCCGTTAGGTTTCTTTGTTAATTATCATAATTTTACTTGTATATCCTTGTTTAGTATGACGATTTGACCTGAGCGTAACAGGAATTGAGAACCGTTTTATCGGACTTGACCTTTTTTCTGGCAAACCCGCAGACCGTTGCTTACAGAGATATTAAAAGGATGTCGAAAAAGACGACGTGAAAGCCAGAAAGAGCTTTACGAGATGTTCTATGCATATGGCATGAGCATCACATTGCGATACGCCGGCTCCAGAGAACAGGGGACCGCCATTCTGAATGATGCATTTATGAAAGTGTTTGACAATATCAGAAAGTATGATACGGATAGACCCTTTAAGCCCTGGCTAAGGCGGATTATTATCAACACGGCCATAGATCACTATCACAAAAACCAAAGGAAACCGAACTTTTCGGAGTTTGAGTTGACAGAAAATCAGATGGTGGAAGAAGAGACCATATTAAGCGGAATTACTTATCAGGAGATCGTAGATATGCTCCGGGAGCTGTCACCGGCATATCGGGCGGTTTTTAACCTGTTTGTGATTGAAGGGTATTCGCATGAAGAAATATCGAAAAAGTTGGGTATCTCGGTTGGCACGTCCAAGTCAAATCTGGCCAAAGCGAAAAGAAAACTGAGGATGATTTTGGAAAAAAGTATAATGAAATAGCCATGTCCGGATCGAATGAACATAACAACCGGGATGCCCTGGAGCAGTTCTTCCAAAAGAAGTCCGGGGAGTATCATATACCCTACAGGGAGGAAGACTGGCTGAAATTGGAGAAAAGGCTGGCTGAGAGAGATGCGGACCGTTACTACAGGCGAAGATTGACCTGGGTGGCTGCCGCAGTGTTCTTGTTTGTTGTTTTGATGGGCTATTTCACCTACAGCAATTATGTTCGAATTAATGAACTGAACCGCCGGTTGCACCATGAAATGGTTGATGAAACTGACAGAGGCCGGTTTATTGAACAGATTTTTCCGGATTACGGACTGTCATTGCAAGAAGACCGGAATTTTGTCATGGTTCCTGATGATTATCAACGCCCCGAAGGGGACCATCCGGCATCGGCACCGGATAAAGAGGGACTCCAGGTGGCTGACGGGGTCGCACCGGAAAGCGACAGGGACGCTGTATTTCCGGTTGCGGAAGATCCTTCAATACCGGATAGTCCGGCAACAGAGTGGCGGGAACGTGTACCACGGATCAGGATTACGCCACATGTTGTGGCCGGTGAATTGTCGCGATTACAGGGTAAAATCGCTTCTGTAGATCCGCATCGTGTAGCAGATGACAGGGGGGGCGCTCCCTCTCCAGCCCCAATAGAAGACCCCGCTGACGGTGATACAGACGGAATCTTTGTCATGAGAGAACCGGATTCGCAGGAATCGCGTTTGGGAGTTGGATTTGTCATGGCACCCGACATCAGCAGTGCGGGACGTTTTGAGAGCTTTCACAAGCCGGGATTCAAGATCGGTATGCATGCGGAGTACCGGTTGAGTGAAAAGTTGTCCATTTCCGTTGGAATGATTCACTCGCGAGTGCACTACTCGGCGGGAGCATCCGGGTATGATCCGCCGAATTATTGGGCCCGGGGAATGAGTCCCGATAATATTACAGCAGAATGTGCGATCATCGATATTCCTGTACAATTGCAATATACCATCCACTCCCGTGAACATTCACGTTTTTACGCCAGTGGTGGAATATCTTCATACATCATGTTGAGCGAAGAGTATTTGTTTAGCTACGAGAATAACACCTATGAACAGCCGGAGCAGTGGAGTGATCGCACCGGTACCCGGCACTGGTTGAGCAATGTTGGTGTTTCAGCAGGCTATGAGCGAGATATTAACCGACACTGGAGCGTGAGGGTGGAGCCTTTTTTGAGGCTGCCGCTCAGAGATATTGGATGGGCCAATGTGCGTCTCTACTCTTTTGGCAGCTTTCTGTCGCTCAACTACCGGTTCTGAACCGGATTTACTTTCGATGCCGGCACTTTCCAGTATGATGACGATTTTGCGTTGAAAACGGAGCGTGTCATTTCAGGTGTGGTAGGAAAAATCAAAGGCTGAATTTTTCGGCGTAAAGAGAAGCGAATTACAAACATGCCGGTACGGATACGTTGTGCCTCCAGTCCCGCCGGTGTAAGTATCTGATCAAGAATAAGCCGTATCGGCTCATCCTGATAATGAGCGTTAACGGTTTCTCCCTCGGTCAGGTAAGATTCGTATACAATTTCAAGGCCGGTGGTTTCGGCAATTTCAAATAGGGCGCGGTCCAGTGTTACTCCGTTGAACTCGAAACTGAATCGCTCCGGCTGAAAGTCGGAAGGAAAGAATACTTCGTTACTGTTTTCCCATTGCGCAATCCTCCCGGAAGTCGCCATATCGTATTCGGCAACTACTGATATTCCGTTCACTTCATTAACGGGAATGGTAAAGAAACCAAGTAATAGGATACTCAGGGGTATTAGCATCTAACTCTGTAAGCCATTACGAGCAGTTAAATCAGAAGTGCGATACTCCGCTCCTCATGCGGGGTGATAATCTGTATATGATCAGTTAAAAAAGAACGCAACACTATTTATAACACTAATATAATACAAGGCGTTCTTCCGACCAACGGTATCGACTGCTGGTAATGTTGCTTATGGTTTCTATGATGCTTTCAAGATTGTCTGGTGATGGAATATAGAGCGTCAGGGTTCTGTCGGCGAGTGTTTCATCTTCGATCTGAATAGGGGTATTGAATCGCCGTTCGAGTTCAGCCGAAACCTGCTCCAGCGTAATGGAGGCAAAATAAAAACCCTGATTTCGCCAGGCCAGCGCCCGATTGGTATCGACGGGTTCGGGTTCCCCGGGTGTTTCGATATGCCGGTTAATTCTGCTCCAGTGACCGGGCTGCAGAATTACCGGTTCATTGGGTTGACGGAATGAAGAAAGCGCTACCTCTCCGTCCACCAGCGTCAGTACGGTCGATTGATCTGGGTCGTTCATCCAGGAACGAACATTAAATCGTGTTCCAAATACGCTGACACGGGCGTTGTGAGTTTCCACAACAAAGGGTTTATCAGATGTCGGAACTTCAAAATAGGCTTCACCATGAAGCGAAAGATTCCGGTGACCTGATCCAAAACGTCGATTCCAGGTAATTTTCGATCCGCTGTTGAGTTCAACCTGGACGCCGTCACTCCACTCATGGGTTACAAAGGTTCCATACGGTGCTTCAATGGTCGCCGGCACAAACAGGTACCAACCGAAAAAACCGCCAATTAAAATCGCAGCAGCCACTGCAGCGGTCCAGGCATAGAGGTTCCTGACGCGTCCCTTTTTGGTTTTAGACTTTCCGGATATTGGTTCTGATGATTTTGTTGAACGCTCTTTTTGGTGTATCCTTTGCTGTAATCGTTGCCATTCTGAATGAAGTTCGTCCGGTTTGAGTGAAATGTTATCGGGTGGATTACCGGCATTGCTGTTTTCGTCAACACCGTTCATTCTGTCACGATGGTCCTTTGTAAGTAGCCCCCCTTCACGATTTTCATTCGAAGTGCTATCTGCCAATTCCCATAACCGTGAAATCTTCTCTCTCTCTTCCGGCGGAAAGGCATCCAAAATTTCTTTTTTGATTTTGTTTTTGCTCATCTTCTTAAATAGATACGTACTTTTATAAATTAGAGTTATTGGATTGCCGGTACATCAACGGACATACTCCGCATCGGCAATGCAGCAGCAACTCTTTTTATGCTTTCCCACTATACTCGCTATCACGTTTGTTCTGCCAGGCATTCAGATGCTTTCGCAGTACTTTAAGTGCATTTACAATATGATTATTTACCGTTCGAGGTGCACAATCCAGCACCCCGGCTATTTCATGGTGATCAAGTCCTTCGAACCGGCTCAGCTTAAAGGCTTCGCGCTGCCGCCGGGGTAGCAACTCAATCCATTTACTCAGTTGATGTTTTAATTCTCCATCGTCACTATCATCCAAATTATCCGGTAGTTCCGGTTCGCCATCTTCAACGGGCATCGCCGAGAGAGGCAGATCATCCAACCGGGTGGACCGATGTGAATTAACCTGATTAATGCATCTGTTTTTGGTCATCTGGTATAACAGTGCTTTCAAAGATTTTTCTTCATCAAGTCGATCCCGAATCTGCCAAAGGTGTGTGTAGACATCTTGTAACAGATCCTTGGCCGTATCCGTGCTTTTCACATATTTATATGCAAAACGTATTAATGGATTATAAGACGCCATAAAAAGTTCATGGAATGCGTCTTCATCCGATTTACGGATTCTTTGAGCCCATTGTCTGTATACCGATTCTGTCACTGCCCGTCTGATTTACGCGTAAAGTAAAAGAGTCTTGGAGAATCCGTTTTATGGTAATACATCCGGTTTTTTTGAGATGACCACTTTTTTCCTCATGAGAAGAAAGTACAAGATTTCCAGATAACGAAAGGTTGCAACTATAACGCATCTTTAAAGCTCCAATTATTATTTATTTAGTCACTTCAATATTTCGAACGGTAGTAATGGTGTAGTTAACAGGCAAAATTGTCTGTCAGCTACGACAGAGAGCACAATTGACACGAATAAAGCATCATATAACCGTGTCGGTTGTGGATAATTCATAACTAAACAAGGAGCAGATATCATGTTACAACATGTTGCTTTTTTTATCATGGCCATAGCTCTTTTTGCGATGTCGGCTTTTACGGTTGAACAAGCTGTGGATGAAGAGACGGCAACCCTTAGCGGTATTGTGGTTGACGTTGATAGCGATGAACCCATTCCAAATGCTACCCTCGTACTGGTAGGTACTGATTACAGTGCCGAAACCGGTACAGACGGAACGTTTGAATTTGGTGAAATTAGTGCGGGTGAATATGAGCTTGCAGTTGAAGCTGATGGGTACCCTGAAAAAGTCCGGAATATTGTTCTTGAGGCCGGGCACAACGAAATAGAACTGGAGTTACAGGCCGGTTACTGATCCGGAACCGGTATTGTCATACCCATGTGGCAATAATTCCTTTATAAAGAGATAATACTTGAGCCCCAAAGCCCCGTCATTTCGGCGGGGCTTTTATTTTTTGTGATATTCCGTTTTTGGATGATAGCAAATGCCGGTAAATTCAGAAGAGAAGCAAATTCTCCATTTTATATCGGTTTTGTTATATGCCGCATAACAAACATTATGAGATTATCATTGCCGGAGCTGGTGCGGCCGGATTGAGTCTGGCTGATGCTCTGCTTTCTCAACCCGAATTAAGGGAGAAGCGCATTTTACTTGCAGACAGGCGGTTGCGCCCGGTTTATGACAAAACCTGGTGTTTTTGGGCTGATCACCAAATACCGTATAAGAGCCTTCATTTTCATACCTGGCAAACACTTGAGATCAGAGCTCTTGGAGAGGTTTTCAGCGAGACATTGAAAAATCATCAGTATTGCTGTCTTAAAAGTGATGACTTTGCTAAAAATATTTTTGATCGGGTATCTGATTGCGTCAATGTTACACAACTTGAGACCCCAATTGACAAGTTCAGCTGTAAGAACGGTGTCGGTGTGATGCACACCCCCAGGGGGACATTTACCGCAGAGCGGATATTTCAAAGTGTTTACAACCCACCGGGATATGATCGGCTTAAGGTTGATATTGCACTGAAACAGCATTTTAAAGGGTGGATTGTTCGAACAAAAGAAGATGTATTCAACCCGGATAAGGCTACTTTCATGGATTTTGAAGTCCCACAGAAAAACGGAGTGACATTTGTGTATGTATTGCCGTTCAGCCGGAATAAAGCGCTTGTCGAATACACGCTTTTTTCAGAAAAGCTGTTGGAAAATCATGACTATGATGAGGGGCTGGAGCGATACATGTTCGATCGATATGGATTGAAACCGTCGCAATACGGCATTGAACATACGGAGGCCGGAATAATCCCGATGGAAGACCGGCGTTTTCCTGCAACTTACTGTGAGCGGGTATGGAACATCGGAACCGTTGGTGGACGCACCAAACCGTCAACGGGATACACTCTCACACGCATTTTTCGCCACAGTAATGATATCGCTACGGCACTGGCCATAGGTAGAGAACCGCCAGGGATTCCCGCCTCTTCCTATCGTTTCCGGGTTTATGATATCATGCTGATGTACCAACTCAAATTTCATCCGGAAAGATCCATCAGCATATTCCATGAGTTATTCCGAAGAAACCGGTTTGATGCGATTTTACAATTTCTGGAAGAAGAAACCCATTTTGGAGAAGAGCTGAAGATTTTTGCTTCGGTACCATATCTGCCCTTTTTTGAATCGATCTGGAAAATGAAGCACCGGATCTTCACAGGAGCGTAAAATCTATTATCAGGTCAAAGAGAGATCATATTAGAAACGAGTAGTAATGATTCAAGTATTTTACGAATTATGGTTATAATCGTCATCCTTTCTATTTATTTTAAACAGCAGTCTTACATTGATTTTCTTTTATAAAGAGTTATCTCCGACGGAAGCTGCTCCCGCCACAATTTTGAATAATATCCGTCATCAGATATCAGTTCGTTGTGACTTCCCTCCTCAACCAGGCTGCCTTTATCCAACACACATACTTTATCTGCCAATTGAACCGTGCTGTAACGGTGTGCAATAAGTATCACGGTTTTATTATTTTGACGAAGTTGCCGGATTGCGTTCTGGACAAACTGTTCGGATGAGGAATCCAGCGAGGATGTGGCCTCGTCCAGGATCAGTACCTCCGGATTTTTATACAGAGCCCTGGCTATGGCAATCCGCTGTTTTTGTCCACCGGAAAGCGTTGCCCCGTTTTCTCCAAGGCAGGTTTCAAAACCGCCGGGCAGTTCTTCAATAAACGACATTATACCCAGTTGCTTGCAAATGGCTATCACGTGATCCAGGTCCGGCTGAAATTCTCCGACCGCAATATTTTCAATTACATTGCCGGAAAACAGGTCGATTTTCTGGGGAACCACAGATATGATCCGTCTTATACTCCGGATGTCAATATGATTTAAATTGAGCTCTCCTATGGTGACCCGGCCCGATTGAATCGGGTACATTTTCAGTAATATATTGGTCAATGTCGTTTTGCCCGATCCGCTTTCGCCAACAATCGCGGTTATACGTCCCTTTGGAATAACAAGATTCAAAGCCTGGAAAACTTCAACCCGGCTTCCATACCGAAAACGGACGTTTTCAAACCGGATATCACCGATCATACCGGGTTTCAATGTCACTTTGTTCTCTTGTTCCTCCTTGTCAAGGTCCATGATTTCAAATAGACGGTCAGCTGCAATCTTTGCATCCTGAATGGTTTTATTCATACCAACCAGCTCGCTGATCGGGCCGGTGAAATACCCTGCAACAGCGTAAAATGAGAGCAGCTCACCGGGGGTGATGGATCCCTGCATTACGTATACCGCTCCGGCCCACAACAGAGTGATTGTGAATAGACGGGATGTGAACTGTGAGGCATTCCCGGAAAAGACCGAATTCAAACCGGATCGGTATACGGTCTTTAAAAGTTGTATAAAACGGGTTTCTGTTTTAATATTTGCAAACCCTTCCAGGCCGAACTGCTTTATGGTGGAGACGGAGTGTAAAGATTCCACCAGCTGGGATTCCAGATCTGCCGCATCCTCCATCACTTTGCGCTGTGTTTTTTTGTTCAACCGGTTTGTGATCAGATAGATCAGCATAAAAGCCGGAATGATGACCAGCATTACCAGGCCCAGTTTCCAGTAATAGGTAAACATCAGTGCGAATGAAAAAAGCACAATGAATATATTCACGGTGATATTTATCGCTGTATCATTGATAAACGCACGGATTTTGACGGCATCGCCGATTCTGGAAGTAATTTCACCCACTCGCATGGTGTCAAAAAAACGCTGGGGGAGCGTGAGCAGGTGCTTGTAATAGCCGAGTATCAGACGGGCGTCGATCAACTGACCGGTTTTGAGTGTAAAGACAGTTTTACTTGCGCCAATAAATATTTGCAGTAAAAGCAATGCGATCATCACGGTGCCCAGCAGGTTCATCAGATTTTCGTTTCCATCGGCCAGGACATGATCCACTATCAATTGAACATAGATGGCTGTAGAGAGACCAAGTATGGTGTATATTGCGGCACCGACAACCGCCTGAAGTAGCACCCACCGGTGTGGTTTGAGCAAAAACCACAGCCGGGAAGCAATCGAAACTTTATTTTTTCCGGGCACGAATTTGTCATTCGGCATAATCAGAATCAGCACCCCGGTCCACTGCTTTTTAAAATCTCCATGAGCCACTTTCTGTAATTTTCCATCCCGTGGATCCATGATTTCGATATGCTTTGCGGTAACTTTGTAAATGACGACAAAGTGATAAAGCTCTTTGTTGACGATCACATGGGCTATTGCTGGTATCGGTATCCGGAACAGGCTTTCAAATTCCCCTTTTACCCCTTTGGCATCAAAACCGAGTTTTTCAGCCGCCTCGATCATCCCAAGCACATTGGTTCCTTTTTTGTCGGTGGAGGCATATTGCCGAATTTTGGCAATGGGTGTCTCGAGGCCGTAGAATCTCGTAATGGATGCCAGGCAAGCCGCCCCACAATCGGTGATATCGTGCTGTTTTATGCCTGTTCTTCCTCTCTTCATGATTTTTCGTTGCTTCTCAAGGTTATCCAGGAGGAGTGCGTCCCAAATTGCCTCTGTTCGGATTTATCCAGTCATCCATTTTATCATATAGAAGTTGCAAAAGGCTTCTTCGTGCCATGATGAATCGTGCCTGTAAAGTCATCCCCTTTTTCAATTCCCCGCGAACCCCGGTTGACAGCTCCAAATAGGTCTGATCAATCGAGCATTGAATTCTGAAGTGGGGCTGATCACCATTTAAACGGATATCACGGGATATGGAAACAATCCTGCCGGTGGCAACGCCCCAATGATTGTAATTGTAGGCATCGATTTGCATTCTGACCGGCATGCCCTCTTCAAGCAACCCTATGTTACGGGGATCAATATAAACCTCTGCAATCAGGTTGGTGTCCGGGGAGATTTCTCCAAGAACCTGATTGTGGTACACAAAGCTGCTGTCGTAAATACCGGCAATATTCTGAACCGTGCCGGATACCGGGGAGCGGATGTCATAACGTCTTCGCTCCTGCCGGAGTCTTTCGTATTCGGACTCAAGTTCATCCCGCTCGTTTTGGAATGTGACCAAATCCTGCTTCCAGCGATTTTTTTGCTGTTCGACCAACAACCGGTACTGACCGACAGCGTCCTGCCAGGCAAACCGGGCCTCATCCAAACTTACGGTACTTACGGCATTCCTGTCATGTAATACCTGCTCCCTCCGGTACACACTTAACAGCCGGTTAATCCGCTGTTTAGAATTGGATAGTTGCTGTTTGTATGCCAGATAGGATTGCCGGTACCGTGTGGATTGAATGAAATTGTTGGAGTTCGATTCTGTAGAATCTGTTTGAAGCAGGGCCGTTAGATCTGAGAGAAATCCCCCTATCTGCTGTCTGCGTCTTTTATTGAATCGGATTTGCTCATTCAATTCCGGAGCTTCAATTCTTGCAAACAGCTCTCCCCGCTTAATGGAACTGTTTTCGGTGACATTAAGAGAGCGAATGTGTCCGGATACCGGTGATTGAATCGGCACAATATCTACCATGGGACGGATAATTCCCTGGCTGCGGATTCCAACATCCAGTTTTATCATTGGCAGCAGTGCCAGCAAGGTGACCAGAAAGCAAACAGTGACAAAATAGATTACGCGCGTCTTGACCGAGTGGCGGTGAAAGTTGTTCTCTTGTGACAGCTCTATGATCTCTTTGGGGAACAAACGGTTCATTGCATAATAATTCACAATGCAGGTTGCAATAAATGGACATGTGCTGCCCGGGGAATTTTCAACCCTGACCGGGTTTGCTACGGCGAAGAAGTACGTCTATGAGACATATCATAACGTATTTTTTTATACATTCCGACAGCTACCCCTCCCACAAAGGTGGCGATAAGCGTTGAGGAAACTTTCCGGATATGCAAACCCTCAGCCCCCGTAAAAAAATTGTATCCTTCAATAAGCAAAGTTGCTGCTATGGAGACCAGGATTCCCAACAGTATCACTTTTCGGTAGGTATCGACTTGTGAAAACGGTGATTTTCTTAAAATGCCATTTCTCATAGGTTTACATGTTTGGATTTATATCGTCCGGTGCATCAGATGCCCCGTGAAACGCGTAAGCGAATCGAAGATCACAAAGTGTTATGCCATGACCGTATTTAATCATACGGCTGTGTGCCTGGGTGTCAGACCGGTCATGGCCATTTCATGTCCCGGTTTTGCATATTGTTGGGACTGGTCAGCATTCTGCCATTTATAAAGGATTGTCGGTAATGAGAAAGCCCCGGATCATGGTAAACACCAGGCCGGGGCCTACTCATCAATCGTTATTGTCGGCTTACATCATGGGATATGATGCTCCTGTCATGAAATCCCCGATATTTTCGCCAAAGTTTTTCAGTCTTTGCCAGGTATATCCGGCAGCCCGAAAAACACTTTCGGAAAGATTATCTCCTCCATAAGTGTTATGAACAGCTTCGCTGCATAATGGTGTTACATTCATCTTTATGGTATCCATATTCTCTTGATTTTCAGGTTGTCATTTAGCGGCTTCCATTCCTTCCCGGAATGCGTCGATATGTGCATCCCAGTCATTGTAAGCTTCCTTGAGTACGTGAAAAGCGGCTCCCCCAAAAATACCCGACAGGAATCCGCCCCCCATGGTATTATTCATTTCATCAAAGGTTAATTCTCTTTCAGACATAGCTTTTCAGGTTTGTTGCGGTTTGTATCATAGCGCCTCACTGACAACATAGCTTGTTGTTTATATAAGGCTTACATTATGTAGACCCATTACACCCCTGATCCTTACATATTTTTTCCCCGAATTATTACCAAAATATGATACCGGGTTACCGCTGTCATTTCAGGGGCAGCATCAGCTGCCGGCCGTGGCTGCCTGTATCTTCCCGTACAAATCCGGAGACCGTAACCCCAACCAACCTAACTTTTCGTTTTCCGGCCTCGGTCTCACGCAGCAGCCGCACCGCAAGTTCGGCAATCTCTTCGGCCTGTGACACCGTCTGGCCGGGAGAGAAGCTGCGGGTGATACTTTCGAAGTTTTCATAGCGCAGTTTCAGTGTGACGGTCCGCGCTTCCGCTTCTTCCCGCTTCAGCCGATCGGCCACTTTGTCGCTCAGAGTGCCGATATAGTCAGTCAGCCACTCCACCGAATCCACATCTTCGGCAAACGTCTTCTCTTTTCCGATCGATTTAGGAATGCGTTCGGTTTTTACAGGTCGTTCATCCACCCCTCTGGCAATATTGTAATAAAAAGATCCCACCTTACCGAACTGTTTGTTCAAATCCCACTCGGTCCACTCCCGCAAGTCGGCGCCCGTACGTATGCCCAAACGGTGCATTTTTGTCTCGGTCGCCTTTCCGATCCCGTGAAATTTGCCGATGGGAAGTCCGGCAATAAAATCGAGCGCTTTTTCCGGTGCGATAAGAGCCAGTCCGTCCGGCTTCTTAAGATCCGACGCTACCTTTGCAAGGAACTTGTTGATGGAAATTCCGGCCGAAGCCGTCAAACCTGTCCGCTCTTTCACCTTCTGCTTGATCTCCCGGGCAATCAGCGTCGCCGACGGATTTCCCGGCTTGTTCTCGGTGACATCAAGATAGGCTTCATCGAGTGAAAGCGGCTCAACCAGGTCGGTATATTCATGGAATATGGCGCGAATAGCCAGCGATTCGGTCTTGTAGGCATCAAAACGGGGTCGGATGAAAATCAGATCGGGACACAACCGCACCGCATGTGCGGCCGCCATGGCCGAATGTATTCCAAATTTTCGTGCTTCATAACTGGCGGTAGCCACCACACCGCGTCCCTGGGGGGAGCCACCCACAACAACAGGTTTTCCGCGCAATTCCGGATTATCCCGTTGCTCGACCGACGCATAAAAAGCATCCATATCGATATGTATAATTTTACGCACAGACATGAAAAATGTGTATCTTTAACGCAAATTTCGCCAAACATAAATTACGTAAAATCAGAATACATGATTGGATCCATTGTTACGCTGATATTTATCGGAATTGTCATCGGATGGATATATAAGGGGTTCACCGGCAAAGGGGGACCCGCAATGACGTATTGCATGCTTTTTGCAACCATCGGATCGCTGTCGGGTGGCCTTATTTTCCTTTTTGCCGGACTGGGCGGAGAGTTGGTTGTCGGACTCCTTGCCGCCATTCTGGTTTCCATCGCCGCCGATGTCCTCAGCCGGGAAGTGGTTCACGAATAGTATGTGATCCGGTGCGAAGCAATGTACCATAGGGTTTTGATCCCTGATGCATGAACATGGTATCAAACAGGATTTTTTTAACAGCCGGCAGACAGCACTTTTAACCAGGCCGTTAGGGACTGGATTGGGAATGGTTTCGGTAATCGAAAAAAGGGTCAAGCAAATGCCATAGATATTTCGTAAATTTGCACATTGATCATTTAATATTGTTACGCTCTCCTCTGGATCAAAATCTCTAAATAAGATACACCGTATTATTGAAACGGGGTTTGCCGTAAGGAATATCATTGACGAAAGTAATTAATATTATTGACACTATGTATGTCATACACCGAAGAACACCGTTATCTTCCGCGATCACCGCATTGGAAGTTGAAGCACCACTTATAGCAAGAAAAAGGAAACCCGGCAACTTTGTAATTGTGCGTCCTACCGCTACAGGGGAACGGATTCCACTTACCATTGTGGAGTCTGACTCCGAACGCGGGACCATCACCCTTATCGTTCAGGCGATCGGCAAAACAACTCAGTTGATTCATACCATGAAAGAGGGGGATGAATTTGAGGATGTGGTGGGTCCCCTCGGAGAACCCACGCCGATCGAAAACTACGGGAAAGTAGTGTGTGTCGGTGGAGGTGTGGGAACGGCGGTCGTTTACCCCATGGCCAAAGCCCTCAAAGCCGCCGGCAACAAAGTCATAAGTATCATCGGCGCCCAGAACAGCGATACCGTTATACTGGAAAAGGAGATGAGTGCCGTTTCGGATGAGCTTTTTGTCACGACCGATGATGGTTCACGTGGTATTAAAGGGTTTGTCACTCAGGCTCTTGGCGAAATCATGGAGCGCGGGGATGACATTCACAGTGTTTATGCTACGGGTCCGCTCCCGATGATGCGGGCCGTCGCTAATCAGACGCGGGGCTCGGGGATACGGACGGTGGTGAGTTTGAATCCGATAATGATGGACGGAACCGGAATGTGCGGTGCCTGTCGCGTCACAGTTGGCGGCAAGTTGAAATTTGCCTGTGTTGACGGACCCGAGTTCGATGCTCATGAAATCAACTTTGAAGAGTTGATAGCCCGTAACAAGAACTATATGAACCAAGAAAGAGAGGCCATGGAGACATTGAAACAGGAACATCAATGCCAGGCCGGATAAGTATTATGAGTAGAAACCACGTATCAAAACCCAAAGTCGAAAAAATCATCCCGCTGAAACCCAGGGAGCGCATGCAGATTCCGCGGCATGCACCGATCGAGCAGGATCCGGGATGCCGGATAAACAACTTTTCCGAAGTTTCAGACGGATTTAATGTGGAGCTGGCCTCTGAAGAGGCGTTGCGCTGTCTGGAATGCAATGATCCGGTCTGTACAAAGGGATGCCCGGTCAATGTGGACATTCGCTCTTTTATCGGACTTATATATCAGAAAGATTATCAGGGGGCGATCAATAAAATCCGCGAATCGAACTATCTGCCGGCGATCTGCGGGCGTGTGTGTCCACAAGAAAGTCTGTGTGAGAGTGTCTGCCTGGTCGGTAAGAAAAACGAGCCGCTGGCCATTGGTAAACTCGAGCGCTTTGTCGCCGATTATGAAATCAATACCGGTGGATTCACTCCGCCGAAAGTGGATGAATCCAAAGGGCAAAGTGTGGCGGTAGTCGGATCGGGTCCCGGCGGACTCACCGTCTCGGCCGAACTGGCACAGCGGGGTTATGCAGTTACCATTTTTGAAGCCTTACACGAGGCCGGAGGTGTATTGAAATTCGGAATTCCGGAATTCCGCCTGCCGAAGCACATTGTGGATGCCGAAATTGATCGAGTCAAAGCGCTGGGTGTCAAAATTGAAACCAATGTCATAATCGGCCGGACGCTTACTATCGATGAATTGTTTGAGGAGATGGGATTTGAGGCGGTGTATCTGGGAACCGGAGCCGGATCTCCGAGGTTTCTGAATATTCCGGGCGAAAATCTGGGGGATGTCTATTCGGCAAGTGAATTGTTGACGCGAGTGAACCTGATGAAAGCCTATAAGTTTCCGGAATATGACACCCCGCTGAAACTCGGTAAGCGGATTGCGGTGATCGGTGGTGGAGATGTGGCAATGGATGCGGTCCGCACCTCAAAGCGGTTTAATCCGGAAAAAGCAATTTTGTTGTACCGTCGATCCAGAGATGAGATGCCGGCACGTGCCGAAGAGGTGCACCATGCCGAAGAAGAGGGCGTTGAATTTCATTTCCTGACCAATCCTGTTGAAATCCATGGCAATGAAGACGGCAGTATTCGGGCAATCGAGTGTCAAAAGATGGAGCTGGGTGAACCCGATGAGCAGGGCCGCCGCCGCCCGGTCCCCATTGAGGGCTCCAATTTCATGATGGATGTGGATACCGTAGTTATGGCCATCGGGCAAAAGCCGAACCCGATTATTCAGCAGACTACTCCTGGACTTGAGACTTCGGGGTGGGGTACGGTGATCGTCGACGGGAATGGTTCGACCAGCCGGGAGGGCGTATTCGCCGGTGGGGATATATCCCGGGGAGGAGCAACCGTCATCCAGGCAGTGGCAGACGGCAAGCAGGCTTCCCGGTCAATCGACACCTATCTGACAGAAAAACGGATGGAGGAAGCCCCTGTTCAGAATTAAGCGGAACAGCCTGATTTAATGAGTGGTTCAGTCTGAATTTAGAAGTCTGCTGTCATTTACTGCCGGAGAAGACCGGTCTCAAAGCTCTTTCAAGGATTGCAGCAGTGATCCGAGCGACTCTTTGGCATCACCGAAGAACATGTAGCTGTTTTCTCCGAAAAAGAGCTGGTTTTCGATACCCGCAAATCCGGGGTTCATGCTCCGTTTGAAGATGACCACCGACTTCGCTTCATCTACATTCAGGATAGGCATACCGTAAATCGGGCTCGATGGGTCATTCCGGGCATCCGGGTTCACAACATCGTTTGCACCGATGACGAGTACCACATCGGTTTTCTTGAACTCCTGGTTGATCTCATCCATATCGTATAATTGCGGATAAGGGACATTGGCCTCGGCCAGCAAAACGTTCATGTGTCCGGGCATGCGGCCGGCCACCGGATGAATCCCGTAACGGACATCCACACCTTTGGACTCCAGCATATCGGCCACCTCCCTGATGACATGCTGCGCCTGGGCCACTGCAAGCCCGTAACCCGGAACGATGACGACCCGTTGGGCATAGGCCGTCATCACGGACAGATCTTCTGCCGTAACCTCTTTCACGGTTTTTCCGGCATCAGCAGCCGTTCCGCCGGGACCGGCTGCCTCCGAACCAAAGGCTCCGAAAAGGACATTGGTAAGCGGCCGGTTCATGGCTTTACACATGATCATGGTCAGAATGAGTCCGGCCGACCCGACCAGGGTGCCGCTGATGATCAACAGATTGTTGTTCAATACAAATCCTGCTGCCGAAGCCGCAAGGCCGGTGAGCGAGTTCAAGAGCGATATGACAACCGGCATATCGGCACCGCCAATCGGTAGTACCATAAGTATACCGATCAACAGGGCTAATCCCGAAATCACCAAAAAGAAGATTCTGTTTTCGGCATCCAACACGAACAGTACGGCAAAAACCAGTACCAGTATCATAAGAGCGGTATTGACTATCTTGTAACCGGGATAGACCACCGGACTGCCGCCCAGGATGCCTTTCAGTTTGCCAAAGGCGATCATGCTGCCGGTAAAAGTGAGCGCACCGATGAATAGCGAAACTACCATTGCTCCCAGTTCGTGTTCGCCGAATGGTTCGCTTGCCAGTCTGAAATATTCCCCGGATGCAACCAGGGCTGATGCTGCGCCGCCAAAGCCGTTAAAGAGAGAAACCAACTCCGGCATGGAGGTCATTTTGACTTTGCGTGCAAGGATGGCCCCGATAACGGCACCAATGGCTACACCCGCAACGATGAACTGAAAAGAGACAATGTTACGGTCGAACAGGGTAACCAGCACGCCAATAAACATACCCAGGGAGGCAAGCATGTTGCCGGAACGGGCGGTTGCTGGCGAACTCAGTCGCTTCAGTCCAAGAATAAAAAGAACGGATGCCAGCAGATAGGTCAGCTGAATAACATTCGGAATATAATCGGCAATAGCTTCGGGTACCAGTGGATTCATTGCTCATCCCCCTTCTTTTTAAACATTTCCAGCATGCGGTCGGTGACCATGAATCCGCCAACGACATTGATGGTCGCGAAGATAATGGCCACGAATCCGATGTAACAGGTGATGGTGCACACCACATGGCTCGCTACGATCAGCGCACCGACCAGTGTTATTCCGGAGATGGCGTTGGCCCCGGACATCAATGGTGTGTGAAGCGTAGGGGGAACTTTGGAGATGACCTCAAAACCGACAAATGCCGCCAGAATGAATATGAAAAGGTTGAATATGAAAGTCTCCATAATGAGCTATGGGAATAGGTGAACGGTAACTCGGATTATGTAAATAGCGAACTTACCACTTTGCCTTTGTGAGTGATGGTCGCCTGTTTGGTGATTTCGTCTTCAAAGTCGAAATGCATTTCTCCATCTTTGATAAAATGCATGAGCAGTGCCTGTATCGTCTTGGCATAGAGCTGGGAAGCGTGGATGGGCATGGCTGCGGGCAGATTAAGCGGACCGCGGATAATCACACCATTGTCGGTAAAGTAATCTTCACCGGGCCTGGTTATCTCGCAGTTTCCTCCCTGTTCAGCTGCAAGGTCGACGATCACGGCGCCGGGAGCCATATCCCCGACCATTTCAGGGGTAATCAATTTGGGTGCCGGCTTGCCGGGGACCAGTGCGGTGGTGATTACCATATCCACATTTTTCACATGCTCGTGTAGGACCTTCTGCTGCTTTTTCCGGGTCTCTTTGCTCAACTCTTTGGCATAGCCGCCTTTCGTTTCGGTATCGGTTTCTTCAAGCGGAATGTCGATAAAGGTGGCACCCAGGCTTTCGACCTGTTCCTTGACGGCCGGACGTACATCGAAAGCCTCGACGATTGCACCCAGTCTCCGTGCAGTGGCAATGGACTGGAGCCCGGCCACACCGGCTCCGAGTACCAGCACTTTTGCAGGAGCAATGGTTCCGGCGGCCGTTACCAGCATCGGCAAATACTTGCCCAGCGCATTGGCGCCCAGTAAAACGGCCTTGTATCCGGCAATCGAGCTCATGGCACTCAGAGCATCCATTTTTTGGGCCCGGCTGATGCGCGGCAACGCCTCCATTCCAATGGCGGTGATTTCCGCCTTCTGAAGCTTTTCAACAAGCGGTTGATCCGACAGTGCCCATAAAAACGTAATGAGTACGGTTCCGGGCTTCATCATGGCTATTTCGTCATCGCCCGGTTTTTGAACCTTCAAGACGACATCTGCCTTATTAAATAGCTCATCGGTATCTTCTGCAATGCTTGCCCCCGCTTCCTTGTAGCTGGAGTCGGTGTAGGATGATTGCATTCCGGCCCCTTTTCCCACCGACACTTCCAACCCGGAGGATACGATTTGAGATACAACGGCCGGGGTCAGAGCTACCCTTGTTTCGCCGGGAACGGTCTCTTTTGGTACGGAAATATTCACGACCTATACTCCTCGCTTATATGATGTTATTGAACGACTTGTAACATACTCAATAGTTTATAAAGAGAAAAGGCAGGATGCGTATCGATGACGTATGTCGTCCGGGATCAGAACCGAAGGTGCTTAACATCCCCCCGGCCCATTAAAAGCGGTTTTTCAAAAGCCCGGACCGGTTGTTTTTTAACTTAAATATCTATATATTTATATATGAAATATATAGGCAGTTACACGTTAGAAAAAAGTAATCCAAAATCGTACCTTTCAAAGGGTAATATGTGATTTGGATAAGGAACTGTCATCATAAACAGACCATGTTCAATTAATTCAAAAATAATTATGGAAGATATTGCAGGTAAGACGCTTGATGTTGTAATTGTGGGCAGTGGACCTGCCGGACTCACAGCCGCTCTTTATGCGGCACGCGCGGATCTGAATCCATTGGTACTTGAAGGCCCCGAACCCGGCGGTCAACTTACGACCACTACCGATGTGGAAAATTATCCGGGCTATCCCGAAGGGGTTCAAGGCCCGAAAATGATGGATGATTTCCGGAAACAGGCCACCCGTTTTGGAGCAGATTGCCGTTGGGGTACCGTCTCTGATATTGATTTTGAGAAGCGACCGTACAAGATAACCATTGATGAGAAATCCGAAATTTTTGCCAAAGCGCTTATTGTATCGACCGGCGCATCGGCCCGCTGGCTCGGACTGGAAAGCGAGCAGCGTTTGCGGGGACATGGTGTTTCTGCCTGTGCTACGTGTGACGGCGCCTTCTTCCGGGATCAGCATGTTGTGATCATCGGTGGCGGTGATACGGCCATGGAGGAGGCGCAGTTTTTGACCAAATTTGCAAGCAAGGTGACCCTGCTTCACCGGCGGGATGAGCTTCGTGCCTCCAAGATCATGCAGAAGCGTACATTGGACAATCCCAAAGTGGAGGTCATGTGGAGCACGGTCCTGGATGAAGTACTGGGTGACAAAGTGGTTGAAGGGGTAAATGTGAAGAACGTAAAGACCGGTGAGATAACCACGCTCGATGATGTGACCGGTGTATTCCTCGCCATCGGGCACAAGCCCAATACCGACCTGTTCAAAGGGGTGCTGGATATGGACGAAACCGGATACATTTTGACAGAGCCCAAAAGTACATATACGAATATGCCCGGCATATTTGCCTGTGGTGACGCCCAGGACAAGGACTATCGCCAGGCCGTTACAGCAGCCGGTACGGGTTGTATGGCGGCAATTGATTCGGAGCGCTGGCTGGCTGCACAGGAGGAAGAAGAAAAAGAGAAAGCCGGAGAGTCGGCCTGAGGTGTATTACGGGTCCAGAATCTCAAAATCGGCATCTATTTCATAAGAATCCCGGTCGCGGCGCCTGCCATATCCGCGGCGGCCGGTGATTTCCTCATCTTCAAGTTCGTTTTTCAACCGTTTGCCTTCGGCAGGCGGGTGACGTTCGACAAGAATCCGTGCATCCCTGGCAAAAAAAGCAAATGCCGCGATAGATGAGAGTACCGGTGCAAGTGCAAAGGCACCGCCCAGTCCGATGACACCGAAGGTCAGCGGTAGCTGAAACACCGTTTCGTCCCGACTGTTTTTTATTACAAGACGCCGGACGTTACCCTCTTTGAGTATATCCCGAACACGGTGAACCAGCTCTTCACCTGTCACCCGGATTTCTTCAACGACATCATGTGCCATTTTTCGGTTCCTCGCGGTCTGTTTTGCGTTGAATTATTCGTCAGTTTCAGTCAGAGACGATCCGTTGGTTCCCTTTTGTATGATTCGCGTACATCCGGGATTACCGGCTGTAAGGAACGCTCCTCCTGATTATCTGATACGTAAAACAAGGAGGAAAGATACATGCTGGCACGTGCATACTGCGCCTCGACTTACGGAGTGGACGCCCATCTGATTGATGTGGAGACCAATGTGGTGAATGGTCTGCCGCAATATTTTTTGGTTGGGTTGCCGGATCGTGCGGTAAGTGAATCACGGGACCGTATTGAGGCGGCAATTAGAAACAGCGGATATGAGATGCCCCGGGGAAGAATAACTGTTAATCTGGCTCCGGCCAATCTGCCCAAGGAGGGGAGTTCGTTCGATCTATCCATCGCGGTCGGTCTGTTGGCCATGACACGGCAAATCAAGACGGATAAACTCAGGAAGACGATGCTGCTGGGAGAGTTGTCTCTGGACGGCGGCTTGCGTCCGGTTAAGGGGGTGTTGCCGGTGACGGTCGAAGCCAAAAACCGGGGATTGAAACAGGTTGTGGTCCCGCAATCGAATGCCAGAGAAGCAGCTGTCGTGGAGGGCATTGATGTGTACGGTTTTTCCGGTCTGACCGGTGTGATCAACTGGCTGAATGACAGACAGAATGCAAAGCCGGTGTATGTGGACCGGGAAGCGCTGTTCCGGGATAAGCAGAATGGCGGTCTGCCGGACTACAGTGATGTTAAAGGACAGGAGAATGTGAAACGTGCGATGGAGGTTGCTGCAGCTGGAGGGCATAACATTATAATGATCGGTTCCCCGGGTTCCGGTAAAACCATGATTGCACGAAGATTGCCCTCTATTCTGCCCCCTCTGACGCTGGAGGAGGCGCTGGAAACGACACGAATTCATTCTGTTGCCGGACTGCTGACCAATGGGGCCTCACTGGTGACGCGACGGGCATTCCGTTCGCCCCACCATACGATCTCCGAAACCGCACTGGTCGGTGGAGGGGGCATCCCGAAACCCGGCGAAATATCACTTGCCCACAACGGAGTGTTGTTTCTGGATGAGCTTCCGGAATTCAGAAGAAGTGCCCTGGAAGTCTTGCGTCAGCCATTGGAAGATGGCAATGTAACCGTATCGAGATCCCGCTTGAGTGTGAATTATCCTTCCAGAATAATGCTGGTAGCCTCCATGAACCCGTCACCGGGGGGCGAATGGTTCGATCCGGATAACCCCGGAACCACATCATATGAAGATATAAAACGCTATATGGGCAGGATCAGCGGGCCGTTATTGGACCGGATTGATATTCATGTTGAGGTACACAAAGTGAAATACGAGGAGTTGTCGGTTTCCGAAAAAGCGGAGTCATCGGAAAAAATCAGAAAAAGGGTCGTATCAGCCCGGGAGAGACAGAAGCAACGGTTCCGGGAAACTCCGGGAGTATATAATAATGCACAGATGAATACGCGTATGACACGAGAATGCTGTACCGTGGATCGCGAAGGATCGGAATTGCTGAAGGGTGCCTTGCAGCGTCTGGAGTTGTCAGCACGGGCATATAACCGGATTCTGAAAGTAGCACGAACCATTGCGGATCTGGAATCCTGTAGCTCTATTCAATCGCACCATATTGCCGAAGCTGTTCAGTATCGGTCACTTGATCGTAACTCCTGGTATTGACTAAAGAAGCAGCATGGCGTCACCGAAAGAATAGAAACGATACTTTTGCGCAATTGCGTGCCGGTATATGCGGTGCATTTCATCGATTCCGGTGAATGCGGCAATCATCATCAAAAGTGTACTTTTGGGAAGGTGAAAGTTGGTGACAAGAGCATCTATCGCCTGAAAATGATAGCCGGGGGTGATGAAAATATCGGTTTCGCCTTCGCAGGCAGAGAAATTCCGGAAGGGGGAAGTACCGTGGCGTGCCGATGGTGTAGCGGCTGATGCGGCGGAATGGGCGGCAACCGACTCAAGTACCCGGGCACTGGTCGTGCCTACAGCAGTGATGTGACTTGCCTTGCTAAGCTTTTCGGCAGCCCGGGGAGTGATACGATACCATTCGGAGTGCATTATATGATCTTTGATGGACTCTGTCTTGACGGGTGCGAATGTACCAAGGCCCACGTGCAGGGTCAGCTCGACCTTTTCAATGGATTTCCGGGAAAGCCCGGAGAAAACTCGGTCGGTGAAATGGAGTCCGGCCGTGGGTGCCGCTCTGCTTCCGTCATCCCGTGCATAGATGGTTTGGTAGCGTTCGGAGAGTTTTTCATCAGGCCTGATATAGGGAGGAAAAGGGGTACGGCGATAATTTTCAAAAACCGGATCATCAACAGGATAATTAAAACGCAGGGTTCGTTGGCCATCATCGGATACATGCAATACTTCGGCCCGAATTTCCGGTTGCTGTGCAGATGTTTCCGATATTTGACGGCCCTCTGTCATCGCCTTGTTTTGAAGAGAAGCCGTTTTTTGATGGGGTGTATATCCGGCCGAATCGGAATGCAGTGACCCGGAAAGCGGAGCCAGAGTAACAGACTGACCTTTCCTGAAACTTTTTCCGGGCCGAATCAGTGCTTCAACCGTATGGGGATCAATGATCCGGGTTACAAAAACCTCCTTTTTGCCGAACAACAATCGTGCTTTTTCAACGCGGGAATTGTTGAGAACCAAAGCAGATTGTTCCGGCAGATAGCCGGGGAGGTTTACAAACAGGTCATCGGTAATAGAGCCGTCTTTCCGGTTATAAACAAGCAAACGGGAGTGGTCTCGGGGAGTGACCGGTTGCTGTGCAATCAAGGATTGCGGGAGATGGTAATCAAAATCGGAAAGGGAGTAGTTTTTGTCGGACATTCGTCAAATTGCAGGGTTCCGGTAAATTGGCGTGCCGGCAGGTTTTGGAAATCATTATATTCCGGCAAATATAATTCAAAAAAAACAGCCAATAACTATGATATTGCATTCGGTCTTTTTTTACCTCAAGGAAAATACTCCGGCTGAGATTGCCGGTAAAATGGAATCGGCGATAAAAAACGAATTATCGGAAATAGAATCGGTTAATCAGATTTGGGCCGGACCGCCGCAGGGTGTAGAACGTGATGTGGTCGACAACGATTATGGGACCAGTCTCCACGCCCTGTTCGAAGATCTCGAAGGGCTGCAGGCATATCAGTCCGATCCGGTACACGTGTCATTTGTGGAGACCTATAAACCGTATTTTGAACGTATCAGAGTGTTTGATACGCGTATATCGTAGAGCAGAAAGATGCCTTTCCCGGCTTTTCATGATGATCCTGCCAACGCATCCGGGTCGTCTACATCATCCACAAAAAGGGTTATGACTGCAGCAGCCAGCCAGGTGGCGGCACCGAGCATAAGGGCAAATATGGCCTGACCAGAGAACAGGTTGGCGACAATAAAGCCAAGAACAGCGGCGGCCAGCATTTGCGGAAGGACGATAAAGAAGTTGAAAATGCCCATGTAGACCCCCATTTTTTTGGCAGGTAGCGCCCCGGCAAGAATGGCATAGGGCATGGCCAGAATACTGGCCCAGGCCACTCCGACCAGGATCATGGAAGCCAGTATCCAGAAGGGATCGGGTACAAAATAGACCGAAGCAAGTCCGGCAGCTCCTAATATCAGGGCTATGGCATGTGTTATTTTCCGGTTGGTATATCGGGCAAAGACCGGTAACAGAAAAGCGATTAAAGCGGCAAAACCGTTATATACGGCAAAAGCAATCCCGACCCAGTCGGCTCCGGTGTTGTACTCCTGTTGGATATACAGCAGTTTTTCGCGCAATTCATCACTCATCCCTGCCACATCACCCTGACCCAGGAAGAAATTTACCACCCGCATACTGGCCACGATTTCCACTGCACCTTCATCAAAAGACTCCTGAAATTCCTGCAGGTCACGGGTCACACCTGGCAAACGGCTGTGCCAGTCGGCTTCGGTGTAAGCCTCCATCTCTTCGGCGAGCGTCACCATCGCTGCTACCTCTGTCTGGTCAAGTTTCATGTCGTAGTGGTGGCTGGTTACCCCCGAAGTGGTGTAAATCCACATGGAAAAGAGGGCGAACCAGGAAAAGAATTGAACGATGGCCAGCTGCTTCATGGTTCGCGGCATGCCGTAGAGATCATCCATCACCACCACGACTCCGTTATCGGTGGATCCGGCTTCCTGCATGCGTGAAGTGATCATCAAAAGGAGCCCGAGAAGAAAAAATCCACCGGTGACGATATAAAGTTCCTCCGCCCATCCCTGCCAGTATACCAGACCGGAGAGCAACAATCCTGAAAAGAAGAAAACGGGTCCGTGACGCTTTTTCAGTTCGGCACGTTCCAGTGCGGATTGTTCGTCCATTTCACGCTGGACTTCATAGGCTTCGGAGTTTTCCGGAGGTTCAGCGTCATCAAACGACTCCAGCTCCCCGGGACTGTACTCCCTGGTCCGCAGGACGGTCCATAATATAGCGAGCAGGAATACGGCTGCCCCGATATAGAAAGACCATTTCACCGAATCGGGGATTACGCCTTCAGGAGCCACATTGTCCAGGCCCACCCAGTTGGTCAGAACATACGGGAGACCGGATGCGATGACCGCACCCGTTCCGATAAAGAAACTCTGCATGGCGAACCCCCTGGTCCGCTGCTCTGAAGGCAGCATGTCTCCGACAAAAGCGCGAAATGGTTCCATGGAGATATTGATGGAGGCATCCATTATCCAGAGCATTCCGGCCGCAACCCATAAAAAAGGAGAGTTTGGCATAAAGATCAGAGCAATAGAAGCACAAACAGCTCCAATCAGAAAAAAGGGACGGCGCCTTCCTAACCGGTTCCAGGTGTTGTCGCTCAGGTATCCGACGATAGGCTGAACGATGAGTCCGGTTACCGGAGCGGCAATCCAGAGAATCGGTATGGTTTCGACATCAGCACCGAGTGTTTCAAAAATCCGGCTTACATTGGCATTCTGAAGTGCAAAACCGAACTGGATGCCGAGAAAACCGAAACTCATGTTCCAGATTTGCCAGAAAGAGAGGCGGGGTTTTTTCATAACGCTCAGTTTTCAAGCCGGGACAGGTGGGGCTTCATAAGCTCCTGAACTTCATGAACAATACCCTCGGTATCAAGGCCCAGTTCGTGGTGCAGCTGTTGCTGGGTTCCATGTTGTACAATTCGGTCGGCAACACCCATGATTTTCAAGCGGGGCCGTTGCTCCTTTTCTGCATAATATTCCGCAACGGCGGAACCAAATCCACCCTGTTTTGCAGCATCTTCAATGGTTATCACATAATCGTACCGAAGCGCTGCATGATCCAGCAATGTTGTATCAAGGGGCTTTGCAAAACGCATGTCGTAATGACCGGCAGAAATGCCTGATGCCGCAAGCTGGTCAATAGCCCCGGGCACGTATTTTCCGATGGTTCCGTAGCTCATGATGAGGATATCGGTACCTTCCTTCAATACTTTTCCGGTACCCGGTGTGATGTATTCGTAGTCATCGCTGACAGCCATGCCTGTGGCTGTGCCTCTGGGGTACCGGATGGCAAAAGCTCCATCCTCATAGCGGGAAGCGGTATACATCAGATTGCGGAGATCCTGCTCGTTCAAGGGGGCCGAAACCACCATGTTGGGGAGACAGCGCATATAGGCGATATCATACAGGCCGTGATGGGTGGGACCGTCGGCACCGGCTATCCCGGCACGGTCCATACAGAATACAACGGGAAGTTTCTGGATGGCGATATCATGGACAATCTGGTCATATCCCCGCTGAAGGAAGGTGGAGTAGATCGCAACAAAAGGTTTGAGGCCCTGTGTGGAGAGTCCGCCGGCGAAGGTCACGGCGTGCTGTTCGGCAATTCCAACGTCGAATGCCCGTTCGGGCAGCGCCTCCATCATCTTCAGCATACTGGTACCGCTTGGCATTGCAGCGGTAATGCCCGTTAGCCGCTTGTCTTTTTGTGCGAGATCAATCAGCGTCTCGGCAAAGACATCCTGATATTTGGGCGGTAGCTTGTCAACGGTTTTTT
>SLOL01000017.1 GCA_007132495.1 Balneolales bacterium | reverse complement strand
TACTGGTTATTCCCCTGGGCGGTGTCATATTTTATGCGGCCGGAAGGCATCCGCTCGCCGGTATCGCCGCCGCCTTTGCCGGTGTCTCCGGAGGCTTCAGCGCCAATTTCATCCCCTCGGGAATTGATCCGCTTCTGCAGGGCTTCACGCAGTCGGCGGCCCAGATCATGGAACCCGGCATGCTCATCAATCCACTGAATAACTACTTCTTCACCAGTATCTCCAGCATTCTGATCGTTACCGTGGGATGGTGGATCACCGACCGCATCGTCGAACCCCGTCTGGCCAAAGTGAAAGTCGATGGTGACGAGGAAGAGCTTCCGACCATGGAACGTCTTGACAAGCGGGAAATCAAAGCATTCTGGATTGCCACCATCGTCATGATTGCCGGGATCATCGCCCTGTTTGCGTGGACCATCCCCTCCGGCTCGCCCATGCGTGCCCCCGACGGACAGGTCACCGCCTTCGACGCCCCCATCATGCAATCCATCGTACCACTTATCTTCCTTCTTTTTGTCGTGCCCGGAGTCATCTACGGATACCTCGCCGGCACCTTCAAGAACTCGCAGGATATGATCGGCAGTATGAGCAAGGCGATGAGCAGCATGTCGTACTACATCGTCATGGCCTTTTTCTGCGCCCTGTTTATTGACGCGTTCGGCAACTCCAATATCGGCACCCTGATCGCCCTGAAAGGGGCCGGTTTCCTTCAGAGCCTGGCCCTGCCCGGGGCATTTACCATTGTGGGGATTATTATCCTCACTGCGGTCGTCAATCTGCTTGTGGGATCTGCGTCGGCAAAATGGGCGCTCATCAGCCCGATCTTCGTTCCCATGCTCATGGGCATCGGCATTTCACCGGACCTGACCCAGGCTGCCTACCGGGTTGGAGACTCGGTATCCAATATTATCACTCCGCTGCTTCCCTATTTCCCGCTGGTGGTGGTCTTCTGTCAGCGTTATGTCAAAAATACCGGTATCGGCACTCTGGTTTCCATGATGCTGCCCTATTTCTTTATCTTTTTGATAACCTGGACGATATTCCTGCTTGTTTATTGGGCAATCGGTATTCCATTGGGCCTGCAGGCATCCTACACCTTCCCCTGATCCGGGAAGTAATTCACAACACCATTAACTCTTTTTATATGAAGTAATACAGCGATGATCGGTAAAAAATATGTTCTTTGGGTATTGCTCCTCGTACTGGGAGCCGGCATGGCTTCCTGCGGTAACAGTGAGGAGCTGGAAAGACTGCATCGGGTCAATGCCGAATTGCGCAGTCAAAACCGCGAAATACAACAGCAACTACGGGAAATGAGGGAAGAGATGGAGGCTTCGAGAGCACCGGAAGAGAACCTGGCCTTTCTGGCTGAACAGATGCAAGGAATCCGTGCACGCATCGTGACCAATCACGGGAATATCGAGCTGGAGTTTCAGCCGGACAGGGCGCCTCTACACTGCTTTAATTTCATTACCCGGGCCGAAAGCGGCTTCTATGACGACACCAAATTCCACCGTGTCATTCCGGGTTTCATGATCCAGGGCGGTGACCCCAACACCCGGGGTGATGACCGGCAAACGTACGGCCAGGGCGGCCCCATCGTCTCTATACCTCATGAATTTAACCGGACCGCTCATGAACCGGGGATACTCTCCATGGCCCGCGTAGCCGATGTCAATGCCGGCGCCGGATCCCAGTTTTTTATCATGCACGGACACAATCCCGGTCTTGACCATCAGTATACGGCATTTGGTAATGTCACGGATGGCATGGATGTCGTCAACGCCATCGCTACAACCGAAACCAGTAGACAATACCAGGATCAACCCGTTGAGGATGTGATCATAAACCGTATAGAGCTCTATCGGAAATAAACTACTTTACCCTTGCAACCCTGTCACCTACAGGATTATCTGTGTTATGATTCTCCCCGGTTGAAAGCGGCACCGGTGGCACCGGAGACATGGGATCTAATTCCAAATTTTACCGGAGTCATTGGGTCGTATCTTCGAAATATTAACGAGAAACATTGGATCATGTGTCCGAAATACTGTAACATATGGTAAACCACCACTACCTGCCGGCCCTGTTGTTGCTGATGTTCATGCCGACCATACTCTTCACTGCCTGTGACCGCGACACCCGGAAACTTCCGGAGTGCTTCGATCTTCAAGGGCACAGGGGGGCGATGGGCCTGGCGCCTGAAAATACGATACCGGGCTTTCTGAAATCCGTTGACCTCGGAGTAATGACGATCGAGTTCGACCTGGCCGTTTCGAATGATCACAAACTGGTGATATCTCATGAGCCCTGGTTCCGTTCCGACATTTGCCTTCAACCCGACGGATCCCCGATTCCACAAGAGGAAGAGCGATCCTACCGGCTGTATGACCGACGCTATGTTGAAATCGAGCAATATGACTGCGGGTCGCTGCAAAACCCCAATCACCCGAACCAGCAGACGGAGAGGGCTGTGAAACCGCTGATGACCGAAGCGATCATGGCGATCGAAGAATATGTTCGCTCACAAGACCGGCCCCCGGTCCGTTATAATATTGAGATTAAATCGGACGAGGCCTGGGATAACCGTCTCACTCCCGAACCCGAGGTATTCGCGCGGCTGGTCCATGAAGAGTTTCTGACGCTCCAGGAGCAGCTGGAAGTCGATTTCATGAAACGGGTGAATGTCCAGTCCTTTGATCCACGCTCCGTGACCGCATTCCGGGATATCTCCCCCACCATTCCCATAGCCATCCTGGTCTATTCAGAGGAAAGTGTCGATGATCATATTGAAACTTTCGGCTTTTTACCGGAAATATACTCTCCAAACTACGGTGTGCTGACACCCGAACATGTTGCACGTGCCCACGAACTCGGCATGCGGGTGATTCCATGGACCGTCAATAACCCGGAGGACATGGAGACATTGATTGGAATGGGGGTCGACGGACTTATTACCGACTATCCCAACCGCTTCAATGAACGGTATCCCGATTATCAGGCATCCTCGGGGAATTGTGGCGACAGCGCTCTTTAAACGGGGCTGACCACAAGGCTTGAAGCTCTGCAATAGCGATCATTCCGGCAACTCCCTGTAAACGGGGCTGTCCTGCAAATTCAAAGGGGTTGCCTTGCTGC
>SLOL01000036.1 GCA_007132495.1 Balneolales bacterium | reverse complement strand
TTTTCGATATATACCGCCGGGATTTCCACGACCAGCATATGGCTGAGGTGTTCCACTTCAAGCGCAACCCGCTTTTTGCCGCGCCAGGAGATCCACTTGCCTTCGTTTCCTTTCAGCGGACCATCCACCACTCTGACCGGATCCCCTTTGACAAATTTGGTCTGTTTGACTTCAAAAGCATCGGGCCCGATCAGAATTTTCTGGATCATTTCAATCTGTTCATCACGGATCGGTGCCGGCTCACCATCGAAACCCACGGTTCTTGCGACACCATCTATCTGAACGGCATGATAGAGCTGTTTCTTTTCGGTCCGGACAAATACATAGCCGTTGAACAACGGCACCATCATCTTCTTCTTCCGGTCACTCCACTGCCTTACTACCGTGTGAAGCGGCAACCATACTTCAAAACCCACCTCTTTCAGCCGTTCCTCCACCTTCTTTTCAAACTTCGGTCGGGTATAAAGCGCATACCAGCGAGGCTTCATCATGCGTCAATCCTTATGAATTTATAAGTTGTTTTCATCCCTTTCTCAAATATCAAAAGTATGAAGTAAAGATACCAGTAAAAATTACATGGTTCTGCTGCAGTTTTTATGGAGTTGAAAATCGCTGCCGTATCACCGACTTGTAACCGACAGTCACCGCCCTGGATGTTTCATGTATGACGAGTTGCCGTCATAGCCATTTCATATTGCCGCTTCTTGCCGTATCTTAAGCCGGATTACAATGTTCCACAACCACGATTATTTATCAGCGATCATTTATGGGTAAAAGAACCCTGGTTACCTCAGCACTGCCTTATGCCAACGGCCCCATACACCTGGGCCATCTTGCCGGAGCCTATCTCCCGGCTGATTTTTACGTCCGCTTCAAGCGCATGCGGGAAGAGGATGTCCTGTTCATTTGCGGATCCGATGAGCATGGTGTACCCATTACCATCGCCGCCGACAAGGAAGGGGTCACTCCCCAGGATATTGTTGACCGGTTTCACGAGATGAACAAAGCAACTTTTGAGCAGTTCGGCATCTCTTTTGATTATTTCGGGCGCACCAGTTCACCGGTACACCACGAGACATCGCAGGATTTTTTCAAGGTTCTGAACGAGAAAGGGGTCTTCAAAAAGAAAAGTGAAACCCAGCTCTATGACGAAGATGCCGAAATGTTCCTGCCTGATCGCTATGTAAAGGGCACGTGTCCTCACTGTGATTACGCCGAAGCGTTTGGCGACCAGTGTGAACGATGCGGTACCTCGCTGTCACCGTCCGACCTGATCGAGCCCCGCAGCATGGTCACCGGCAATAAACCCACTCATAAAGAAACAGAGCACTGGTTTCTTCCCCTCGGTGACTTCCAGGATGATCTGCAGGCCTGGCTTGACAGCACCGAAAACTGGAAACCCAACGTAATGGGCCAGGTCAAAAGCTGGCTCACACAGGGGCTTGGCGACCGTGCGGTTACCCGCGACCTGACCTGGGGGGTCCCCGTACCGCTGGAAGGAGCCGAAGGAAAAGTCCTTTATGTCTGGTTTGACGCCCCAATCGGCTATATCTCGGCCACCCGGGAGTGGGCGCAACAGCAAGGTGATCCCGAACTCTGGAAGAAGTACTGGCGGGATGATGCGTCCGATCTGATCCATTTCATCGGCAAGGACAACATCGTATTCCACTGCATCATGTTTCCTTCGGTTCTGATGTCCTATGACGGATACATCCTTCCCAAAAACGTACCCGCCAATGAATTTCTGAATCTGGAGGGCCAAAAACTTTCAACCTCCCGGGGCTGGGCGGTCTGGCTGCATGAATATCTCAAAGACTTTGAGCCCGACCTGCTGCGTTATGTGCTCGGTATCGGGCTGCCCGAAACCAGAGATGCCGACTTCTCCTGGAAATATTTCCAGGATCATGTCAATGGCGAGCTTGCCGACATTCTGGGCAACTTCGTCTTCCGGACGGTCTCTTTTACCAACCGTTATTTTGATGGAAAGGTACCTGAGGCCGGTGAGCTCACTGAAGAAGACCGGAAAGTGCTCGGAGAAATCACCCGGCTAAAAGACGAGGTTGAAACCTGTTATGAGACCTTCCACTTCCGGGAAGCCATCCAGAAAAGCATGACCCTGGCCCGTGCCGGAAACAAGTACTTTACCGAGATGGAGCCCTGGCACCTGCGGAAAAACGATATCGAACGCTGTGGAACCGTACTCAATGTCTGCTGCCAGATAACCGCGGCGCTATCGGTGATTTTCGATCCGGTGATTCCGGATGCATGTGGCAAGCTTCGCTCCTATCTTCACATCGACAAGACCGGATGGCCGGATATCAAAGAACAGACCCTGGAAGCCGGACACCCTGTAGACAAAGGAGAAATTCTGTTCAAAAAACTGGAGGACGAGACGATCGACGCCCAATACCGGAAACTCGAAGAGCAAACCCGGCAGCAGGACGAACAACAGCCGGATCTGGAGCCCATCAAAAACACAATCACTTTTGAAGACTTCAGCAAGCTGGATATGCGCGTCGGAGAAATTCTGACGGCGGAACCGGTACCGAAGTCCGACAAGCTGCTTAAGATGACCGTCGATATCGGCGTTGAAAAAAGGACCATCATGGCCGGAATTGCGCAACACTATGATCCCGGGGATCTTACCGGAAAAAAAGTGATCGTGGTAGCCAATCTCAAACCCCGGAAAATGATGGGAATTCCCAGCGAAGGAATGGTTCTGATGGCTGAAAACCCTGACGGATCACTTAAATTCCTTGCTGCTGATGCCGAAAACGGAAGTACGGTTTCCTGATGTCATGACATTAAATCAAATTTATTAGGAGTTTAGTTATCGTATTTCGCAACGGAAACCGCATGGCCGGTCAAAACCAATCTCTGTCCTTCATCTGGGGCGCGCAGCAAAAACCGACATTTTGCCTGTTCCGGCTCTATTGCCCGAAAGCCGAGCGGGTTGATGCCGTTCTGTTTAACAGGTATGACCAGCGTAATGGCGAATATCATCCGATGGAAAAGCTCGACGACGGCAACTGGCATCTGAAGCTGCCGGGCCGGCACGTGGGCAAATACTATGCGTACCGGATACAACACCCCGGAGATGCCGAAGGTCTGCTGCACACCGAATCCCTGATCGCGGATCCCTATTCAAGGCAGATTGCCACTTCCAACCATTACCGCCAGTATGCGCGTACCCGGATTGATGAACCCGAACCCTTTAACTGGCAGGGCGACTCTTTTGTCATTCCACCGGAACAGCGCGACCTGATCATCTACGAAACCCATCTGCGGGATATGACTGCGCACCCCTCCGCCGGAGCCCAATCACCAGGAACCTATAACGGGATGATCGAGCGCAATATAACCGGTGGCATAAGCCATCTCAAAAAGCTCGGCGTCAATGCCGTGGAATTTCTGCCGCTTCAGAAGTTTGCCGGGTTTGAGCCTCCGTTTTGTCAAAAAACCCCGGAAGGTTTTCACAATACCTGGAACGCGTACTCCCGCAACCACTGGGGCTACATGACCAGTTATTTTTTTGCCCCGGAAACCATGTACGCCTCGGATGGCAGCACCAAAGCGGGAACGGTCACCGGCACTTCGGACAGAGCCGCAACGGAACTGAAGCAGCTGGTCCGGGAGCTGCATCGTGAAGGCATTGCCGTAATTATGGATGTCGTCTACAACCATGTCTCCCAATATGATCTGAACCCCCTGAAGTACCTGGACCGGACCGATTTTTTCCGGACTGATGAAGACGGGAAACTCACATCGGAGAGCGGATGCGGCAATGACCTGCGCACCGAATCCCCCTATATCCGGGAATTGATCATCTCCTCGGTGCTCTGGTGGATGCAGGAGTACCATATCGACGGTTTCCGGTTTGATCTGGCCAATCTCATCGACCGGGAAACGATTGCAGAGATTCGGAGTGAAGCGGAGAAAATCAACCCCAATGTCCTGCTAATCGCCGAACCCTGGGGTGGCGGCTACGACCCCACCGGCTTTTCGGCATATGGCTGGTCTTCCTGGAACGACCAGCTCCGTAACGGGGTAAAGGGTATCAACCCGGTTGAAACGCCGGGCTTTATATTTGGCCAATGGCATTATGAAAGCAGTCGTGAATCCCTGGAAAACTTTATCAAAGGTACCCTGATCCATGAACCAAACGGACGGTTCCATCATCAGGAACACGCCATCAACTACCTCGAAGCTCATGACGGTTACACGCTCGGTGACTTCATACGCATCGCCCTGGATCCCGCAAAACGCAATAAAAAGTTCAATAAGAAGACAAAGTTGATTCCGCTCAATGAGCGGGAAATGAAAACCGCCCGGTTGGCGGCACTCTTTTTAATGACGTCACAGGGTATCCCGATGCTCCACGCCGGACAGGAATGGGGTCGTTCGAAATGGATTGTGCCGGATAACGATGACGACCCGGACCGGGGCAAACTGGACCATAACAGCTACGAGAAAGACAACGAGACCAATTACCTCGACTATACGGAAATTGAAGCCAACCAAAGCCTGTTTGAATACTACAGAGATCTGATCCGGATACGCAGGCACTATCCACAGCTGCGGCTGGCCGAAGCCGGTGATATTACGTTCCATGAGTACGAGGATCCCCTGCTGCTGACTTTTGAAATTTACAGTGAGGAGTTGCCCACCAACGACCATCTGCTTGTCACTCTTAACGGCAATAGCGAAACCGATCATCAGCTGACTCTTCCCGAAGGCCGGTGGGAGATCATCGCCGACGGGTTACGGGTGTATCCGGAAGAAGCTGCGGCAGTAAAGAACAACCCGCTGACCATTCCCGCCACTTCCGGCATGATCCTGCGGAAAATACCGGAATAATACAATTCGAATTTCATCCATGTATACCGCCACCGTTGTGGTATTATTCCCCTGAACAAAATCTTCCAAAAAGGATCGTGCATAACTTTGCTTTCCGGAACCTGTCAATCCGCAATATTTTAAGTTGAATCGTATGGCGCAAATAGAATATTTTGGACTTTCAAATTGCGGTGGTACATTATTGAATTTGTCAACGCTGATTGGCGTTGTACGAATAACGTATTGATCCCCCGGCAAGTCAGGTAATCACAGGACGTAACGGAGAACACTTTGTCTGAAACAAAGACGGAAAGAGGCAATTGGAATTCCAAACTCGGCTTTGTTCTGGCCGCCGCAGGATCAGCGGTGGGTCTTGGTAACATTTGGGGATTTCCAACGCAAGTAGCCGACAATGGCGGGGCGTCTTTCATCCTTATTTACGTTATCTGCTGCCTGATCGTCGGCCTGCCGGTTATGATCGCCGAATTTGCCATCGGCCGGCACACGCGCCGGAATCCGGTGGGTGCCTTTAAAAAACTGGGCAACGGATGGTTCCCCCCTCTCATCGGCCTGTGGGGAGTCATGTGCGGAGTGATGATCCTGTCGTTTTACCTGGTCATTGCAGGATGGACGGTCGGTTACATCTTTGAGGAGATCTTCTACTATTTGGGCATAGTGGCGGCTTCCGAATGGGTTTCTGACCTTGAAAATGGCATTAAAAACGCCTTTTTTGCCATATTATTCATGATCGCCACGGTCGGAATCATCACCGGCGGTGTCAGCAACGGGATCGAGCGGGCTACCAAAACCCTCATGCCCATTCTCATCCTTGTACTCATCATCATGATCGGATATGTCTTCACGCTTCAGGGAAGCATGGAGGGCCTTCGGATGTATCTGCTTCCCGACCTGACGGCCATCAATACCGATCTGGTTTTTTCAGCCCTTGGCCAGGCCTTTTTTTCTCTCTCTCTGGGCATGGGTGCATTGCTCACCTATGGCTCCTATCTGAAAAAAAATCAGAATATCGTGGAATCGGCCACCTATGTCACCATTGCCGATATGGGTATTGCCTTTCTGGCCGGACTCCTGATTATACCGGCTATGTTTGTAGCACAACACGCCGGCATCACCATCATGGATGAGGACGGGAATCTGTTTGCCAGCACCACGCTTGTATTTGATGTGCTTCCGAACCTCTTCAAGAGCATGGGCGGGTTCTTCGGACTCATTTTCGGCAGCTCCTTCTTTATCCTGTTGAGCATGGCGGCACTCACCTCTACCATCTCTCTGCTGGAAGTGCCGGTATCCTACATCATCGATGAGCACAAGATAGCCCGAAAAAAAGCGGCCATGATTGTAGGCGGCCTGGTTCTGGCCATCTCGCTGATCATCTCATTCAACATCGGTCTGATTGATCTGCTGGCCACGATCTTCAACAATGTGGGACTGCCTCTCGGCGGTTTGATGCTCAGCCTGTTCCTTGCCTGGTTCTGGAAAACCGAAAACGCCATTGAAGAGATCCGGTCGGGGTACGAAAACCTTGACCATGGTTATTTTCAAAATGTCTGGACCCTCTTTATCAAATATATTTGCCCGGTATTGATTGCCCTGGTCCTGATAACAACGTTATACAACCTGGTTTCCTGATTCTTCAACAATATGCATGACATCCGTAAGGGATGCATAACATTCGGTTCACCGACCGTTTCACTGCTCAATTTGTTGCAATGCCATTTGTCTTCAAACCGGAACAATGGTATTTTTGGACATTCTTATCATTTAATGTAATCAGCAATATGCCCAAAGTATCCACTTCCGATTTCCGCAACGGTCTCACCATTATGCTCAATGGGGAGATTTACAGTATCCTTGAATTTCTGCACGTCAAACCCGGCAAAGGCGGCGCTTTTGTCCGTACAAAATTAAAAGGTGTCGTCAACGGAAAAGTACTGGAGAAGACCTTCCGGGCCGGTGAAAATGTCGAGGCTGTACGCGTGGAGCGTCGTCCTTATCAGTATCTGTATCGTGAAGGGGATATCTACCATTTCATGCACAAAGATACGTATGAACAGATCCCCGTACCCGAAGAAAAGATTGAACGGGCCAAATTTTTGAAAGAAAACCAGGATGTACAAATCGCTGTCTTTGCCGAGAACGATGAAATCCTTTTCGTCGAAATTCCTGACCAGGTTGTCCTTGAGGTTGCTCAGACCGAACCGGGTGTAAAAGGAGATACGGCACAAGGCGGCTCTAAATCTGCAAAACTTGAAACCGGCGCCACGGTCCAGGTACCATTGTTCATCAACGAAGGAGACCTGGTCAAGGTGAACACCAAAGACGGGCAGTATCTGGAACGAGTAAAACAATAACTTCACTTCTTATATGGATTTAAAAACCATTAAAAATCTTCTGAACCTGATTTCCGACAGCGATGTCAACGAAGTCGAAATCGAAGAAGGGGATTTCAAAATCAGAGTAAAAAAAGAGGCGGATACCATCTATAGAGGAGAAAGTTCTCCGGTCTATATGGCAGGTACCTATCCGGGTCAGCAGCCACAGGCAGCACCAGCACCGCCGCCACAAACCGCACCGCCGGCACCGGCTCAGGCGACCGCCGGTGCTGCCCCGGAGGGCGGCTCTGAAGACAAATACATCACGGTCCGTTCGCCTATCGTCGGAACCTTCTATAAATCCCCTTCACCGGAGTCCGATCCATTCGTCAGCATCGGTGACACGGTATCCAAAGGGGATGTCCTCTGCATCATCGAGGCGATGAAGATTATGAATGAAATTGAATCGGAACACTCGGGCAAAATTGTCAAGATGCTTGCTGAAAATGCGCAACCGGTCGAATTTGACCAGCCCCTGTTTCTCATTGAGCCCTCCTGATCCGCATTATGTTTGATAAAATACTTATCGCCAACCGCGGCGAAATTGCACTGAGAATTATCCGCACTTGCCGGGAAATGGGAATCAAAACGGTGGCGGTTTATTCTACAGCCGATGAAAAGAGCCTTCATGTCAAGTTTGCCGACGAAGCGGTCTGCATCGGCCCGCCTGCGGCCCGGGAAAGCTACCTGAAGATTCCACGGATTATCGCCGCAGCGGAGATCACCGATGCCAAAGCCATCCACCCCGGCTATGGCTTCCTGGCCGAAAATGCCGAGTTCTCCAGAATTTGTGAAGAACACAATATCAAGTTTATCGGTCCCTCTTCCAGAATGATCGACACCATGGGCAACAAGTCCATGGCACGCGAAAACATGCAGAAATACGGTGTGCCCACGATACCGGGCAGTACCGGCGTCATCCGTTCAGCCGAACAGGCCGGAAAGGTCGCCTCTGAAATCGGTTATCCGGTCATTTTGAAAGCTTCAGCCGGAGGCGGGGGACGCGGCATGCGTATCTGTAATGAGGAGACAGAAATCGAGCGACAGCTCACTGCAGCACGCAACGAAGCGGAAGCCTGTTTCGGCAGCCCCGAAATCTACATGGAGAAATTCATCGTCGAGCCGCGCCATGTCGAAATACAGATTGTCGGCGACCGGCACGGCCAGGTGATCCACCTCGGCGAAAGGGACTGCTCCATGCAGCGGCGGCATCAGAAGATGCTGGAAGAGGCACCCTGTCCGGTTATGACCCCCGAACTTCGCGAAAAAATGGGTCAGGCCGCCATTGCCGCCGCCGAAACCATCCATTATGAAGGGGCCGGAACCATCGAATTTCTGCTGGATAAAGATCATAATTTCTACTTCATGGAGATGAACACCCGGATCCAGGTAGAACATCCCGTTACCGAAGAGGTGACCAACGAAGACCTGATCCAGCTTCAGATCGAAGTGGCCGCCGGGCTTCCCCTGGAGAAAAAGAAGCTCAAGATGCGCGGTCACTCCATAGAATGCAGGATCAATGCCGAAGATCCGGCTTTCAATTTCCGACCGTCAGCCGGCAAGATACAGGCTTTTCACCTGCCGGGGGGACACAGTGTCCGGGTGGATACCCACGCCTATTCCGGATATTCGGTACCGCCTTTCTATGACTCCATGATCGCCAAACTTATCGTAAGCGCACCTGACCGGAAACAGGCCATCGCACGGATGAAGCGCGCACTCAATGAGTTTGTAATTGAAGGAATCAAAACCAATATTCCCTATCAGCTGCAACTGATGGATGACCCCAATTTTATCAGCGGACATTTTGATACGAAATACCTGGAAAATCAATTCATATTCAACCCCGATTTAACTTAAACAGAGAAATCATATGAACCATCCGAAAGAACTGAAATACACACGGGAACATGAATGGGTGCGCGATAACGGTGACGGCACGGTAACCGTCGGCATCACCGATTTTGCCCAGAGTGAACTTGGTGATATCGTATTTGTGGAAATCGACAAGCTTGGTGAATCGGTGGAGAAGAACAGTGCCTTCGGCACCGTTGAAGCGGTAAAGACCGTTTCCGAATTGTTCATGCCGGTTTCCGGCGAGATCCAGAAATGGAACGAGTCACTGGAAGACGAACCGGAACTTATTAACAACGACCCTTATGACAAGGGCTGGATGATCACAATAAAGATGTCGGATTCTTCGGAATTGAATGACCTGCTCACTGCCGAAGATTACGAACAGATTATCGCCTGATACAACCGCCGTCCATCTCCGGACATTGTTTGCTGTATAAGATGTTGACGGGGTATGGAATAACAGAAACCTTCTCTCCATCATCTGAACAGGCCACTGGATGATCACACCGGAAAAAGAATGGATCCTCATCCTGGATTACGGATCTCAGTACAATCAATTGATTGCACGCAGGGTTCGTGAAAGCCAGGTCTACTGCGAAATCCATCCCTATAACGTCGATATTTCAAAATTCAGGGAGCGACCCCCGGGGGGAGTAATCCTTTCGGGCGGCCCTATGAGCGTCAACGACGGTAATGCACCGAAGCTTAACAAAGGAATATTTGACCTGAACGTACCCATTCTCGGCATTTGTTACGGTTTGCAGCTCATGACCCACATGCACAAACCGGGATCCGTAGCCTATGCCGAAAAGCGGGAGTTCGGGAGGGCCCGGATTTCTGTCATAAAACGCAATGATCTTTTTGCCGGAATACCGGAAGAGAGTACCGTATGGATGAGCCACGGTGATCAGATCATCCAGTTGCCGGAGAATTTTGACATCATCGCCCGTACCGAAAATGCACCGGTGGCTGCCGTCAAAGATGTGACCCGGCCGGTTTATGGTGTCCAGTTCCATCCGGAAGTGGTCCATACCGAATTCGGCCGTGAAATTCTGCACAATTTTGTGCGGAACATTTGCAATCTGCACGGAATCTGGACCCCCGACTCGTTTATCGAAAGCACTATTGAACAAATCCAAACCAACGCGGGCGAAGGCAGGGTCATCTGCGGACTTTCCGGTGGTGTGGATTCCACCGTTGCCGCCACACTGCTCCATCGGGCTATCGGCGACCGGCTGCTTTGTGTTTTCGTGAATAACGGTGTGCTCCGGAAGCACGAGTTTGAAGATGTCCAGCGACTCTATACGGAAAAACTGAAGCTTCCGGTCAAGGCCGTTGATGCTTCCGACCTGTTCCTGGACCGTCTGGAAGGGGTCTCCGACCCGGAAGAAAAGCGAAAAATAATCGGAAACACCTTCATTGAAGTTTTCGACAATGCCATTTCGGAAGAAAACGGATTCACACATCTTGCCCAGGGAACCCTCTATCCCGATGTAATCGAAAGTGTCTCCTTCAAGGGCCCTTCGGTCACCATCAAATCCCATCACAATGTGGGTGGCCTTCCGGAAAAGATGAATCTGAAGCTTATTGAACCCCTTCGCGAACTGTTCAAGGATGAAGTGCGCAAAGTGGGCGCTTCCCTGGAGATTCCCAGGGATTTTCTGAACCGTCATCCGTTTCCCGGACCGGGGCTCTCTATCCGTATCCTTTCCGATGTCACCCGCGAAAAGGTCGCCCTGCTACAGGAAGCCGATGCCATCTATATTGAGGAGCTGCGCAAACACAATCTCTATGACACGGTCTGGCAGGCTTTCGTCGTATTGCTTCCGGTACAAAGTGTCGGCGTTATGGGAGATGAACGCACGTATGAATTTGTCGTCGGTTTGCGTGCCGTAACCAGCATCGACGGCATGACGGCCGACTGGGCCCACCTTCCCTATGAATTTCTCGGCAGGGTTTCCAACCGGATCATCAACGAAGTCAAGGGAATAAACCGTGTCGTGTACGACATCAGCTCCAAACCGCCGGCTACCATTGAATGGGAATAGCGCAAGGGTTAATCCGTTTATCTAATATTGTCACTGCGAATCTTATTTTATGCCATGAACATTCGTATCTTGTTTATTCCGGTTGTTGTCCTCCCGCTGTTTTTTTTAACAGTAGCGACAAGCTATTCATACACCTCCGCCCATTTCACAGATTTCAACGGGATGCCGGCAGACGTGGCGACCGTCCAGGACGACTCTGACCGGGACAGTGATGAAGAAGAACGATTCCGGGCGGCGATGGAACACTATGGCGAAGCTGAATACGATTCGGCTGCCGTACTGTTCGACGGAATACCTACTCCGGAAGCCCGTCTGTTTTCCGGTAAAAGCTATTTCGCACTTGGCAATTATCCCCTTGCCAAACAGCACTTGCACCAGCTTACCCGGGACGACGATCCCCGCTTGTTCGATGAATCACGGTATACACTGGCTCTCGCCCATATCCAGACCCGGCAATTCGGTATCAGTCTCGACATGCTCCACGACCTCAAATCACGTCCCGCCTATCAAAACCTGAACCGTGATGCCGATGAGGTATATGACCGGATCCTGGGATACCTGACGACCGAACAACGCAGGCAAGCCCTGTCGCAAAGTGTGTCGGTACCGGTACAACTCGACCTTTTCCGTTACGGACTTGATCACATGGTACGCTCAGAGGCGAATGAACTCTACAACACACTGTATCCGTTATACGAATCGACAGTAGATACCAACATTCTCGCTGCCCTGAACCGCCGAATTCAACGCCTGCCCCGGGAGCTCTCCCCGTCACATTCGTTCGGCCCTCCCCCGAACGGAATGGTGCACAATATTGGTGTCCTTCTTCCGGTCACTGAACCCGGTTCCGGTGAGTGGCGGATATCACGCTCCCTGTACAATGGTTATCTTCTGGCGGCCGAAGAGTTCAACCGGGAGCATGAAGACCGGCACATCCGGCTGCACCATATTGAAACCTCGGATACTTCTCTCACCCAGGAGGCTGCGCTGACCAAACTGGCCTGGACACATCATGCCGATGCCGTCATCGGTCCCCTGTTTTCGGATGCCGCCTATCGCATCGGCAGGCTGGCCGAATATTACCAGATCCCGGTGATACCGCCGTTGGCCAATGCCGATACCCTGAATATCAGCAATCCCTATCTATATCAGATCAATCCGACCTTTGAGACCCGGGGCCGTGCCATGGCGGCATTTGCGGTAAACGAACTGGGTCTGGACACCCTTGCCGTTATTACGCAGCGCAACCAGCCTGTATCGCGCGAAGGCCGGGAATTCCGTAACGAGGCCGAACGGCTCGGAGCCACTGTACTGTACTATTTCAGCGAAGATTTTGAAGCCCGCGCATTTGAGGTCGATCACATCACGCCCTACTTTGCCGGTGATGAACGCTTCATCGAGAGTTTCATCGAAGATCTCCTTGATGATCCGGAGGAGGAACATTTTGAACTGCAACCGGTCAAAGGCCTTTATATCTCCGTAACCGGAGCCGGAGCGGAACAACTCATTGAGCTTATACTCAACGATCTGCAAGCCACCCGGAGCAGGGTCACCATACTTGGCAACGAAGAGATGGCACATGTGCAGTTGAGCAACGCTGCAAGAAGCTACTTCGATATCTATTACAGCAACTTCTTCCACAGAGACGATGACCGGCGGCAGACCTATAACTTTCAAAGCAATTACCGCTCACTTTCAGGATCGAATCCCGATAATTTCGGTCATCTGGGTTATGACGTAGGAACCTTTGTGTTTCAGTCTATTGCACGGCTCCAAAACCCTGCCCGACTTAAACAAGAGCTGCGTAACCGCCCTCTGTATGAAGGAGTGATTACCAACATCGACTTCCGGAATTCCCATATAAACCAACACCTGCACATTTTCAGGGTTGACCGGGATGAGACGGTTCGGGTGAAATTCGGCGATTTTGATGAAGATTCAGATAATGGGAATAATGACGATCCCTGATTACTGCCCGGTTCGATAGTCCATGCGGTTGCCGGACGGCATCGGATGAAAATTTAATAACCCGGCCCCATTCGTCGTCTTATACCGGTCATTTTGCCCTCTCCGGTTGATCGGTTCAACCGGGCATTATTTCCTCATTACGGGCCATCTGGAAAAGATGCCGGGACTTTTCTGCGGGAAAAACCCTTCACTGGCCGTACGGACATCCTCCACGGATATAAAGGCCCTGGGTGCTTTATCCTTGATGATACTCAGCAGTTTTTTCAGATCTTTTCGCTTGATGATGCTTAATATCAACCGGACCTGGCCGCTGATCCCGCTCGCAGAAACCGATGTCACACCGAACTCTTGAGCCTTCAAGTATTCAATTAGCTCCGTAGCATCCTCATTGGTGATGGTTCGCACACAAAGCAACCCCATCGCAATCTTTTCTTCCAGATATATTCCCGCATAATTGCCGCATGAAAAGCCTGCTGCATAGGCGATATACAGAACCGGATTGGTCAGGCTCTGGACAATCTGTCCGATGGCAAGAAGCCAGATCAGGGACTCAAAAAAACCGACCAGCGGAGCAAGAAACTTCAATCCTCTTGATACAAAAATGATACGAAGTGTACCCAATGTCACATCGCAAACCCTCGCCAGAAAAATCAGAAAAGGCAGAACCACCCAACCGAACCAATAAAATTCCAACGTTACAGCATCCATGTATTTGCACGCTTTCCGTTCTGCAGGTTAACTGTCACCGGAGTCATCACGTTCCGCCTCCCTCATAGCTTCTTCCCGTTCCATCTCCGCCCTTTTTCTGCGCTCTTCGCGGAGCCAATCGGTCCACTCCCGGCTTTTGCGTCGGTGTTCTGCATAAGTCCGGGAAAAGGCATGGGTTCCCTCGGGAGTGGCCACCATAAACATATAGTCGTGATCCTCGGGGAACAGTGCTGCTTCAATAGATGAAAAAGATGGATTGGTGATAGGGCCGGGTGGCAGACCATAAATGCGGTACGTATTATAGGGGTGATCTATTCGATAGTCGGCATATACAAGCCGGCTCCGTTCTCCTTTGGCATAATTGACGGTGGGATCGGCCTGCAAACGCCATCGTTGATTCAAGCGGTTCCAATAAAGCCCGCTTATTGCCGGCTTCTCATCGTCATACCGTGCCTCCCATTCAATAATCGATGCCAGGGTAGTGATTTCATCAACATCCCGGCCCAGCTCTTCCATACGGTCGGCATACGGTTGTGCAACCCTCGCGTCAAACTCTGATAAAAGGCGGTCAAGCAGCCGCTCGGGGCCGGTTGTCCAGTACACTTCGTAGGAGTCCGCAATAAGACGGCCGTACAGTTGATGAGCTTCCAGATCGTGACGCGACAGAAATGTGGTGTCGGCCATAACCTCTTTCAGTTCATCAAGTTCAAACTTCATTTGTCGAGCCAGCCACACTTTCAATGCCTCTTTTGAGGCTCCGGCAGGAACACGCAGCGTCATCGGATCCTGCAAACCCAGTGCCAGCTTTGAGAAAAAGTCGGAGTAGCTTACCGTTCCCTCAAACGTATAACGGCCCTGACTGAAACTGCGCCAGCCCATAATGCCGGATGCCCAGCGAATTTCTTCGTGGTCGAACTCCATACCGTTTTCATCCAGCAGCTCCACCACACCCTCAATATCCAGCGTTTCGTGTACCAGCAGCTCCGTCTCCACCGGTGCGTACAAAGCTGCCGGATCGTTCAATCGCAGCGATCTGGAAGCGAATACGAGCAAAAATGAAAGTATAAGCACAATCGCTCCCGCAGCCCATTCTCTCATTGCGAGGTGTTTTAAAAAAAAGAAACTCATAACACAAAAAATCCTTCAAATGATTTACTAATAAACTTCCACAATCTCATCGTCTTTGTTACCGGATCGAATCATGGCAGCAATCGAAGTCAGGCCATACAGTAATAGGAAAACGGCTACAATAATCGATATAATATCAGGAAAAAGGATCAACAAGACCGCCGCCAGGACCGGAAAGACAGCAAAAGCGGTCAGGCCTGCACCCAAAAGCGTGGCGATGCCGATGACCAGCAGGAAAAAAGCAAAGAAGTAGGGTATGAACGCGGGAAAGGCGAAAATGAACATACCGGCCACCACCGAAGCGGCCACCATCAGAGAAGGGGCCCGGAAAATCAGAAAAAGAAGTCCGGTTGCAATAAGGTAACTTCCCACAATATAGTACAGGGAATCGGGCCACAAGAGCACCAGAACCCCGGTTAATAGTGCCAGAATAGCATGAAAAAGCCGGCGCTTGCCGGAATTGCTGTGCATGATAAACTGTATATGAGCGGCCATGGTTTTCGGAATAAGGGTATCTATGGTAGTGATCCAAGATAATACAAAGAAGAGGAGGTCAATAGAAATACCTGTCCGTCAATAACGGCAATATCCTGTAATGGTTCATCAGCAGCCTCCATTTGCCAGTTACCGGTATGCTCACCGTACATATCAAACAGATGGACCACACTTCCGGAAAGAATCCAGATCAATTCATCATAAACTCTCACACGGTACAGGTTCGGGAAGGTGCCTATGGAAGCGAGCTCATGCCCGCTCACGGTCAGCACAAAGACGCGCCCCTGCTCACGATCCGCCACAAAAAGCGACTCCGCGGCATAGCTAATTGCCGATGGACCCTGCAGTGCACTCAGATCCACATGCACCAGATAGCTTCCGTTGGCATTGAAGTGATAAATCCGTTGTGCATGACGATCCAAAACAAAAATCTCACCGATGTCATTGGCTGTAGCATCCACCGGTTGAAACAAATCGCTTCCCGTTACCCAGGAAGGCACGGACAAGCTTCGTACTTGTTCCAATTCTTCGTCAAGCAGATGCACTTGACCGGATTCTGCAGTTGCGACCACGGTATATGTATCCATTACAGTGGCAACCGATTCGGGCCGGTTCCATTCACGACCCGGATTCTGCTCTACGGCTTCCGGTTCCGGCGTATCAACAAGCAGCCGATACATCGAGACTTCACCGGCTTCGGCGATCGTCACCATTGCTCCTCCCCTGACAGCCATGGCGCGTGCGCCATCCAGGTGGTCCAGCAGCGGTGTACCTGTTACCTTTACCGTGTCACTTGCCTCCACAGCAGCAGTCTCGGCAGTGGCAGTCTCGGCAGCGGTAGTCTCCACAGCGGCAATCCCAACAGCGCCCACCTCTGTTTGCTGCTCCGTTCCCGGACTCCAAGCGTTGATATCCGGCGGCAAGAACGACGCCCCGGCCATCAGTGGTATCATAATCAGACGGTATATTGAGGCGTAATTGTCCATCACCATAACGGATTACTCCCATTCCACATAAAGCTGACCGGTCATACCCGGCTGTACCGGCACCTCTTCCTGTACAAAATAGCGTGCCGGCGCACGAAACGGATCCACACTCCCGCGGTCCCAGGAACGTGTCCCTTCCCGTAATTCAAATACCCTGAGGACATAGTCGCCTGCCGGTATACCCGACAGCTCAATCTCATCAAGGAAGCTTTCACTTCGCACAAGCTCTCCCTGTTCATTGACAAGCTCCAGTTGGTGCCGGGTGGTATCTGTTTCGGGTTCCTCGACCGTAATATGCAGTTCTCCGAGCTCATTCTCATAATGTATCACCGGCCGAATGGTCCTGTGCTCCAGCTCTTCATCGTCCCAGACCCGGATCTCATAGTCCTCACTCTGCCGCCATTCGCCATCCGGATATATGAAGAGCAGATTATCGGACACTTCGGCGTGGGGCCAGGGCGCATGTGTGGTTTGCGTTTCGATGACGATCAGAGAATCCAGTACATCGGGTTCATTATCCAGCAGTTTGGCGTACCGAATGACGATCGGCTCGTCCGGTACAATGCCGTGCCGGGTATCATTTCCGATATAGCGCGCAAACGTAGTGTCGGGCTCATCCGAACCGGGAAACAGCTCCACATCCATTTCGGCAACATTTTCGGCGGGGTCGGTTATTCCCTGCATCTCAATCCGGTACTCCTCCCCGTCGGGCAGCGGCTCTCTGGCCTGGGCAAACAGGACATTGGAATTATCGGGATCCACATACAGGGGAACCGCCTCCGTCAGCCAGGTCCCGTCATCATGAAAAATATCCAGCACCGAATTGTCGCCGAAGGTGATCTCTTCGCTGAAACGAAGCCGCAGCCGCACCTCCGAAAGCATGCCGACCGCATGAAGCACCGGCGGAATGGTGTCTTCACTTATGACAAATACGGTTCCGGAATCCGCTTCCCCGTCATGGTCGAGTACCAGACTGTCGGTCCGGAAGGGTTGTGCATCCTCTCTGGGACGGTCCCATCTTCGATTCCGGTTGCGGTCATCCAGCCAAAAAGCCTTGTACGAGCCCTCTCTCAAATAGTTAAATCGTACCACACCGGCCGAATCGGCCTCTCCCACATAATCCGCACCGGTGCTCAGGTCGTATGGATACCTGTAGAGTACAACCCGCTCTCCCATCAAGCCTTCGCCGGTCTCAGCGTCTCTGACGGTTGCGGTTATGCGCCCCTGGTCAATATCCGGACCGGTCGACAGTGCCAGTTGATACGGGGCGGCCAAATTATTATTGCGGGTATCTCTTAGATCCGCACCAAGGGTAAATATAACCGTTGTAGTGTCGGGAAGCGGTTCGTCAAAACGGACGGTTGCGGTTCGCCGGCTCCAGCTGATCTCAAAATCAAGATTCAGATCGGGTTCCATCTGAAAAGCGTCCATAAAACTGTCACGGTCCATATATTTCGAAAACTTGAAGCGGACCCGGTCGCCCTCAAACAGGGTGGTTTCCGGTGCCGGCTCGGTCTCTTCCACTTCGGGCGGTGTCGTGTCACGCGGACCGCCGGACGGTTGTGTGGGTGTCGCACACTGAAGCACCAGCAATGCGCATGCAATGGCCGGCAAAAAGATCGTGATAAGTTTTTTTATTTCCTGCATCAACGACGAACATTATAGAGGAGATAAACGGTAACCGCCACTGCCCCGGTTATCACCGCAGGTTCGGCAAGACGGCGTATAAAAGAAAACCGGCGGGACTCCTCCCTCTCCTGAAACAAAGCGGGATCCCAGCTCGACTCGATTTCTGAAACCCGGTCCGAGGGAATTTCATCTTCCCGGTTGAACGATGATGTCCATGTTTTTTGTATCTCCCGATCTTCATCATACCAGGAAAATATAACTACGGATTGCATAATCCTTTTGGACGCTCCTCCCCGCTCCCGGACAAGACGGTTTTCCGGCTCCCATTCCACCTGCAATATGTGATAGCGGGATGACTCGGCGGCCAATCGTATGCCTTCCGACATCAGGCGGGAAGTAACCTGCTCCCGAACCCCGGCCGGGGCATCCATCCGGAGACTTACCGGCTGCCGGATGATCTCACCGCCGGGCAGACGCAACTCACCATCGGTATCCAGCAACGCCAGTATGATGGACGAAGTTTCGTGGGCAACAATCCCGGCATTGGATGTAATATCGGGGGAATCGCCCCCGCCCGGTGTCCGGGCGTCAACAGCGATGGTAACACAAAATATAATAAGCAGTGTAAAAAAAATTCTTGGCATATGCCGGGGGAAGACTGTTGCTGGATGGAAACCCTTTGCTAAAGTTTTAATCCGTGTAATATAGGTTTTGTAGCTTTGAATTACGAACTTTGAGACCTATTATAATGTTTTCCATTAGGTTGCATTTTGCAGAACAGCTCTTTAAAAGGGATGTACTTTTATGGAAGTAACCGATATTCCCCATCCGGGATTATACACCGATTTTTATCAACTGACCATGGGTCAGGGATATTATAAAACCGGAATCCATCGGAAAAAAGCACATTTTGACTATTTTTTTCGCAACGCCCCTTATGAAGGAGCGTTTGTTGTATTTGCCGGCTTGTCACAACTGCTCTCCGTGCTGGACTCATATCGTTTTACCTCCGACGAAGTAGAGTGGTTGGCTGAAAACGGGTTTGACAAGGATTTTTGCAACTATCTCAAAAAATATCGATTTGACGGTACCGTAATATCGGTCCGTGAGGGCGAGGTGGTCTTTCCCGGTGAGCCTGTTTTGACCGTATCGGGACCGCTGCTCTCCTGTCAGCTGGTTGAGTCGCTGCTGCTGAATATTCTGAATTTTCAGTCACTTATAGCCACCAAGACACGTCGGCTCCGTCTGGCCTGTGGCGACCGGAAACTGGTGGATTTCGGATTGCGACGCGGTCAGGGTACCGGTGCAATATCAGCCACTCGCGCTGCCCGTATCGGGGGCATCGACGCCACTTCTAATGTGCTGGCCGGATATCGTTACCGAATACCGACTTCGGGCACCATGGCCCATTCATGGATCCAGTGTTTCGACAGTGAACTGGAGGCTTTCCGGTGTTATGCGGAGATTTACCCGGACAGCTGCATTCTGCTGGTGGACACTTATCATACGGTGGAGTCGGGTGTCCCCAATGCTATTACGGTTGCGAAAGAACTGGAAGAGCGGGGACACCGGCTTGTGGGGGTCCGTCTTGACAGTGGCAACCCCTCTGAGCTTTCGCGGAAAACCCGTACCATGCTTGACGATGCCGGTCTCTCCTATGTCGCCATTGCGGTTTCGGATCAGCTGGATGAACATGTCATAAGCAATTTAATGCGTGAAGGTGCGCCCGTCGATCTCTTCGGCGTGGGCACCCGGCTGATCACCGGTTATCCGGACGGTGCCCTGAGCGGGGTTTACAAAATGAGCATGGTTGACCGGCACCCTACCATGAAAACTACCGAGGAAACTTCAAAAAGTAATTTGCCCGGCGTTAAAAATTTGCTGCGGGAATCGGATCAAGAGGGGTGGTTCCGCAGAGATCTTGTCACATTGGCCGATACCGATGAAAACCCAGAACATTTGGGTGACGCCGGCGATGATGCGGAGGCAGCAGCACAAAGCACACCACCCAAAGTACCGGAACAGGAACCGGTGACCGAAGCGGAGGGAGTCTCAACAACACAAATCGAGCAAATTCGTCATTATGTGATGAAATCCGGGCGCCTTTGCCATTATGAAACCGACCTTGATAACATTGCCGGTTTCAGTCAATCCCGTATTGCTCGTCTGCCGGATGAAATCAAACGCTTAACCGATCCGGTTTGTTATGAAGTGAGGCTTGGGGCATCAATGAAAGCCCTTATAGACCAAATCAGAAAGTGATTGATTATGAATGCATTATTGGTTGTCGATACGCAAAATGATTTCTGTCCGGGTGGCGCACTTGCCGTACCGGAAGGCGACCAGGTCGTCCCGGTGATAAACAGGCTTATGGACAAGTTTGACAATATCATCAACACCCAGGACTGGCATCCTGCCGGTCACCACTCCTTTGCCTCTTCCCATGAGGGCAAGGATCCGTTCGATACGGTGGAAATGCACTATGGCACCCAGGTACTGTGGCCCGATCATTGCGTCCAGGGCAGCGAAGGCGCCGCTTTTCATCCGGACCTTGATCTGCAGCCGAGTCAGATGATCATCCGGAAGGGATTTCGCAAGAATATCGACTCCTATTCCGCGTTTTACGAAAATGATCATCAAACGGTAACCGGTCTGGCCGGCTACCTCAGAGAAAGAGGTATTGAAACACTTTATATCACTGGATTGGCAGCAGATTTTTGTGTAAAATGGACTGTTTTGGATGCCAGGAAAGAAGGGTTCCAGGTTTACGTGGTGGAAGATGCCGTGCGCGGTCTTGACGTGGACGGGTCTTTGGCGGAAGCCTGGCGCGAAATGAAAGAAGCTGGTGCGAAAATCACCTCTTCCGGGTCTTTGGGTATCTGAAAATTAAATCGTATATCGGAAAATGTTCATGCCGGATCGTTGTTTGATTACCGGAACTGAAATGGAAAAGGATGCAAAAATTTGATGTCATCATTGCAGGGGGTGGACTGGCCGGGCTTTCTACGGCTGCCCACCTGGTAGAAATAAAAAAAGATATCCGTGTACTGGTATATGATGCCAATCAAATAGGGGAAGGTGCTTCCGGCGTACCCGGCGGCATGGTTAACCCGATAACGGGTCAGAAAGCTACGCTTGCATGGAGAGCGGAAACCAGTATGCAAATGCTGGAAAAGCGAATACAGAATATCTCCTCCTACTCCGGCTTGAAACTGAGTTATGAGAATGGCGTTATTCGACCGGCTATCGACGAAAAGCTTGGTAAAAATTTTCGTTCGGCCATTAAAAAAAGCCGGTGGCCCAAACACTGGATCGATTGGCTCTCCCCGGATGACCTGGCCCGGCGAATTCCCGGTCTCAAGGATAATTCCGGCGGACTCTTTATCCGAAAAGGGAAGGTAATACAGACTCCGGAGTATCTGAAAGCGTATGCAGCCTTTCTCACCGACAGAAATGTTACTTTCAAGTTTGGTGGACCTTATAATCTGTTCCAAAATACCGATTGGGTGCTCGAATCAGGATCTGAAACCTTTACGGCACCTGTTGCCGTGGTTACATCGGGACATAAAACCAGGGAAAACAAGTATTGGACAGAGCTCCCCATGAAGTCGGTGAAAGGACAGCTCGCCGTGTACGAATGTGACGAAAAAGTGGATACCCTGCCCGCGGTCTCCGCATATGGCTATATCGCTCCTGTCGACACCCATAAACTGGTTGTCGGCAGCACCTATGAGCACCATTTTCACGATGAAAACCCGGATGATCAGGGGGCGGCACTGCTTGATCAGAAACTTGCCGAACTGCTGCCCGATCTCTACACCAAATGCCGCTATCTCCATTCCTGGTCCGGTATTCGGGCAACAACTCCGGACCGGTTGCCTCTTGTAGGAAAACATCCGGAATTCAACGGACTGTTTACCTTTTCCGGACTCGGCTCCAAAGGACTGCTCTACTCGGAATATATCGGCAAACTGTTTGCTGAACACCTGATATCCCATACCGATCTGCCGAATGAAATCTCCCTGTACCGGCTTTCAAAATACCGGGACCTGAGAAAACTCGCTAAAGAGAAACAAGATCAAAAAGCGAAGTAATCCGTTTGAAAGGCTGTTTTCACATGCAAGTCGCCATAGTAATACAGTTCGCCACAGAGGCGCAGACAGTCCCAAAAAGGTGCAGGCTAGTGTCATAGAGGCGCAGAAGACAGCCTCACAGAGGCGTAGCGGCTTCGGCGGTCGCTGACTGATCCTGGAGTTCGACGAATTCGACAGAACCGATCAGAACCGGAACACAAGTCCGCTCCAGGCTGCCGAGATATTGGCGCCTCTGCTTCCTGAGCTGGGGGTGGTCATCACACTGGTTGTAAATTCAAAACTCCTGAAATTCACGCCGGTGCCGAAAGACAGGTTAAATGATGAATATCCGCCCATTCGCATTCCAAATCGCAACGGGATCACATTCAGCAGGTTGTATTCGGTACCCAGTGCCATATACATTCTGTCGCTGTTGACTCCGCGGTTATTGAACCCTTTTCCGACATCCATCATAACCCCGAGCCGGCCCATGGTCAAGGCGCCCCCGATGTTTATCATGGGATTGAGCCCAACCCGGTGAGAAGAGATATCCTGCGGGGAAAAATTGCCATAGATATCACTGCCGATGCTGTCCTGCAGGATATGCTCAAAGTAATCGGATGACTCGCCTTCGAACTCTTCATCGATGCGGTCATAATCAATGTCAAGCCCTTCCCAAATAAAGGTATCCATGGCGCGGAAGTCGCCGGCATTGTTGTTGAAATTTATACTGCCGATGTCGGTGATCGAAAGTGAGGCGCGCAGAATCTGCGGACCGGATCCAATCACCGGATAGGATACATCCCTCATGTACCATTCCCAGGTACCTCCAATATCCAGTCCGAACCCCATGCCCTGAACACCTCCGGCATCCGAGAAAGAGTCCCCGTCGACAAAATCTCCGAATTCGGCATCGCGGTTATCCATCACTCTTCGCTCATGATAATACGCTTCCAGGTCCCCGGTCAGGTCTCCCACACTCTGAACAAAGTAATCAAACTCATGAACAAGCCGGGCATCCGAGCCTCCGGTAACCTGCAGATTGGAGTCAAAACCCATGTTGGAATACCCCATTCCGAAAAGAATTTTCGGGGCAACGCCGGCATATACACGCTGTGTACCGGGCCGGAACTCCGCCTGATTCCGCCAGACCTCCATGGCATATCCGAACGACCACTCGGCCATCGCCAGTGTCTCTACATTGAGATTCACACTTCTGCCGTTGCCGAAGACTTCGGCATTGGGTCCGGTCAGCAACAGCTGGAACAATCCTTTGCTCATACCGGTGGTAGCCATGGTCCGGACCCGAAATGCCGTACTGAAGGCCATATCGTCCCGGCGATAACTGACCCCGAGAGGTATCACATCAAGGTTAACACCCATGTACCCCATGGAGCCGGATCCCGAACCGAACCAGTCATCAGAAATACGTACAGCCGCCTCGGTATCAATCATCCGGCCCGTTGTAAAATGGTCATTATAGAGCGATATATTGACCAGACTGCCGCCGGCGGCAGTACTCAGGCCTCCAAGCAGACCGACGGAAACGCGTCTTCCCCTGTCCGGCAGCATCAGGTTGGCGGGATTGATAAAATTGGCGTGATACCCATTCATATAGGCACCTCCTCCCCCGCCAAGACCCATATTATTGGCTGTCGTATGTATTCCCTGTGCATGTGACAGTTGACCTGGAATCAGCCAGAACATGGCAAAGAGTGCCGGTAAACAAAGATAGGTTATAGTACGGTTCATAAGAGCTCCTTTTATCAGTCCACCCTCAAGGCGGTTTTAAAACTGGCGGATATTTTCAATGTTATAGAATCACTGGCTCGCAACTTGACTTCACCGGAGATATCATCCCGGCTGGTTGCCAATTCACCGAGTAGTTTGATTTTTCGTGTCTGGTACAGATAATCCAGCTGCTCCCCGGTAAGGGTTATCTCAGCGACATCACCATGCGGCTGGCTGACAAACCGGCTCACGGCATCAACCTGGGCCCCGTGGATTTCAAAATCAAGTGTTTCGACCGGCTGACCCGCGGCAGTCGTTAATACCCTGCCCTGCTCATCCAGAAACATCAGATCAAATCCGGTCCGGAAAGGCAATCCGTTTTCATAAGTAACATAAAGGGTCATCTCGCTCAATCCCGGATCATCGTCGGGAGATGGTAAGTCAGACAGATCCACCGATACCGTATCCTCAATAGAAGCCGGACTTCCTTCAGCGGTGGAAAGGTTGATGGGGATGTCTATACCCATATTGGTATTGAATTCGATCGGATCCACTATAAAACCTTCACCGCCATCGGGATTGGCTACCACTTTTCCGATAAAACGGATTTCTTTAGGCAGGTTACTCAGGAAGTCGGCGACATTGGATGATTCCGAATCAAAACGGACCACTCTGCTCCGAGCCACCTCCCCAATTTGGGTAACCGGATCGACTTCGAACTTGACCAAATCACTGCGATCAATCTGGGAGCCCCGGGACACGAGGTTCTGGTAGTCGTCCTCCTCGGTCACTTCCAGGTCGGATCCGGGTTTGCCGGACAGATACACCTCATCCCCGTTTTTGTCAATACCCACAATGGCTGCAATAATGGTCCCCTTGACCCCCAGATTGGTATCATAGATCAGATCAAAGCTGGGATTGGCCAGATGGATACCAGAAATGCGGTCCGATATTTCGTCAAGATCTTCGAATTCCGTGACTTCGGCTTCGTTGTCATTGTACAGGTCGATAACACCATCATCTCCCTCATCGTCGTTCAGCAGTTCAACACGGGTTTGTACATTCCCGAATGCGGTCCTGATCTCAAGATCCTCAATATTCACATTTGCGATAAAACGGTTACTTGCTTCAACCGTCCGGACGGTATCATCACCCACGGCATTGCGGGTATTCTCCGTGATAGCCACCACGTTGTATTCAAGTTTGTTGCCGGGAGCAAAGATGCGGACATTCTCCAGGGATTGTTCCACTTCCGGCTGACCCAAATGCTGGTCGCTGCCGCGACGAATTCGATTTTCCCCGATAAATTCAAAGGAAAGAGAATCGGCCGGTGCATAGGTCCCCGTTCCGTCACTGTCGGCACGGATATTTGGAAAAGAAATAATGAGTGTATCGATATCAAGATCAATTTCATTGACGATGTCCCCGATTCTCAGCATTCCGGAAGCTATTTCAACATAATGGTCCATGGAAGCCAGGATGAAATCATCTTCGGATATTTCCACTTCACCACTGGTGGAAAAGTCCTGGGGATCAAGCACAGAAGAGGCGGAACTCAGTTGGACCGAGCCATCCAGATCCGTGATGATGAGATCCGTAGAAAATACCGTTTCCGGACTTTCGGTTCCCGGCGAGGAAGCCAGGCCGTCATAGGATATCCGGTTGGAAATACCGACCCCATCCAAAGCGACAATTTCGGTTACCGAAGTTTGCGGAGGAATTTCCACGTTGTTGATCTCTCCGATATCCGATCCCTGCTGGAATACCCGTCCGGTGTTTTTGGCTTTAAACGACTCGGCATTAAAGAAACGCAGTTCATCGATCACAAGCGGAATATTGCTTTCATTGCGAATCACCAGCCGCAACTCCCCTTCTTCCACTTCCGCATTGACAAAATCACCCTCTACATCTTTGGTATCTTCCAGAACGATGTCACTTTGCGGGTCGATGTCGCTTCGTGCTTCAGTGAATTGCAGCTCCGAAGTCGCCGAACTGATAAGGAAAAAGTCGTTCTGATCCACGGTAAGGGCCGATCCGCCGGCCGTCCCGATATCCAGTTCATAGGAGAGCACACGGGTCAGTTTCTGGCCGGTCAGGTCGATGATAACCTCGGCGGTCTCCCCAAGATCCAGACTGCCGGAACCGGGGTCATCCAGATTGACAAAGCTCTTCTTTTCATCCAGTACGTCGCCGTCCGAGTTGGAAATGGTAATCGCCGGCATACCCGACTGTGTTTCATCGGTGATCGGCAGTTCGGTGTTATTGGTGATGGACAGGATCAGCTGATAATCAACGCCGGGCTCCGGGTCGCCGGAAACCAGGGCATATTCAAAATTCTCATTCTCCATGACCAGATCCTCGGTTGTGGGGTCCAGGCTCTGCGGCCGGATATTGGCCGTGGCGTTGCGCACCTCCAGATCCTCGTCTCCCGCCGTAACTTCAAGGTCGCCTGCGTCATCTTGCATATTCTGGTCGTTCCAATCGATGGTAACCCTCATTGCCAACACCACTTCCACCTCATCGCCGGGGTTAAAATCAATGACATCCTCCACCGTTTGGCCATGGTTTACCGCACCGAACTGCAGCTGGGTACCGACCGCATTACCGGTTCCAGCAACATCATCATAATCGGACAAGAGCTCAGCCGATAGATCGGAGATATCAAACCCGAGGTTGTTCTCAAAGGTAAAGCGCATACCTCCGCCTTCGATTTCCGCCCGTTGAAAGTCGGCGGCATCCAGTTCTATGTCAATAACCTTCGGGACGGGGGGAGCGGTAACAGGATCACCCGCACTCACCAGGCTCGGATCCGAGTCGGTAACGGTTTCAAAGTCTGCGGAACCGGAACCCTCGAATTCCACCTGGAAAACCCCCACTTCAGCCTCTTCATCATCCATCGCTTCCGCTTCGCTCTCGAAAACCCCCACCTCGGATTCGAATTCCGATGAAAAGTCATCCACATCAAGCAGTCCGATTTCGGATTCCACCTCGGTCGGATCCACATCTATTGCGGGAATAATGTTATCAAAATCACCGATATCAAAATCCAATTCCGAAGAGAGCGAAACGAGTCCATCCTCTCCGACGACAAACAGGTCATCAAAATCTTCACTGGTGGAGTCAACAATGGCTCCGTTGCCTTCTCCCAGGAATTTATAGTTAACGCTCTGGATCAGGGGAAGATCAAAAGCCTGTTGCACTTCAAAATCGGGACTTGCAGGACGTTCACAAGAAGTAAAAATCAATATAATTAACAGTATAACCGTTAACGGAGCTTTCTTCATGGCGATTTTTTTAATAATTGATAGGGACAGTGAAATGTACAAGAATACTGGATATATGCGAACAACATTAGATAATTCTCATAAATACGGCTATTCCTGCTATCCAGAACTCACAGAAACGGAACTTCGGTCCCTCCACATGTTTTTTATCAGACCTTTTAATAAATAATGAAGCTTTGTAAAAAAACCGGCCTTACAGGATGGTTCTTTTTACGACGGTTTACAAAATACACATTTTACACGATAAAAATCTGATGAATAAAAAAAGGAGCTATGGTGTAAAATGACGGGTAACCGGGATGATGAGCATTTAAGTGAAGGGCAAGAGGTCCATGGTATCAGTTACCGGAGCGGAAAAGTGCGGAGAGAGAGGGATTCGAACCCTCGGTACCCGGTTAGGGTACACTCGCTTTCCAGGCGAGCCCGTTCGACCACTCCGGCATCTCTCCGTGTTGTCTCATATTGAACCGCTGACCGTGTCATCCAGAAAGAAAGCAATGGTCAGCCATGACTTGAAACAGGGAGCCAATATATGACAATTCCCGGCGCCGGGCAACTGCAATAACGGGGGAAAGCGTAAAAGAACCCGACTCCGAATAGGTCAATTTCCAAAGGTGAAGCGGTGGCGTGCACGGGCCCGCACCCGGTCTCCGTCATATTCGGCTGCATGAAACAACCACTGACTTGCGGCACGCAGTGTAACCTCCCGGAAACCGTATCCGGTTTCGCTGACCACTTCGAACCGGCCGGTTTGCTCGTTGTACATACGCATCTCATCAATAGACGCTTCAATCACCTCACCTTCATCAGACACTACAAACAGTACAACTATTTCCACCCGTACTCCGTCTCGGCGGGCTTGCGAAGGCATAACCGGCTCGACGATCCGCCGGACACTGGGTCGACGGTCGGGTTGTTCCACAATCTCCGGCTCTCCTTCCTCTGCGCCAAACGGAGCCAATCCCTCCCCTTCACCCATTTCGCCAACATCCAGGTCATACTCCATATCGACAACCTCCTCATCGGGAACCGTGATGTCAGGGCGGGGAACCGGCGGAGCAATCCTCTCGACGCTGAATTCGGGGGAGGTTACAATGAATTCGGGACCGATCGCCTCTTCCTCATCAAACCGTTGATTCAGATAATCATCCTGGTCAATATATACCGGCCAATAACGAAACAGCAGGATGAACAGAAGCAGAGAACATACCAGAGCCATCTGAAACCGGAAAAAATAGGCTCTGTTACGCTGGTAAATGGAATGAAAAAACCTCACGCTATTGCTGAATGTTAACTTCCGGCAACCTGCGGTGGCCGGCTGGAATGTGTACACTGAGGAATCAGCCCTGTTCGAGAGATTGTAAAGCAGCTCGAATGAAGCCGTCATGTGCGTCAAGCTGTCGTTCGGCCTCCCCGGCACTTAAATTAGCCAATCCCATCAACAGTGCCACCTTCACTTTTCCGCCGGCTTGCTGAAGCAGATCAGAAGCCTGTTCATAATCAAGGTCTGTAAACATGCAGATGATACGGCGGGAACGCTCCACCAGTTTTTGGTTGGTCAGCATCAGATCCACCATCACATTTTCGTATACTTTTCCGAGTCTGACCATTGCGCCTGTTGAAATCATATTACAAACCATTTTTTGTGCTGTTGCACTCTTCAGCCGCGTACTGCCCATGATGACTTCCGGTCCGACCGGGATGTCGATCATAACATCGGCCTGAGGGTCCAGCTTTACATGTTCAGCGGCAACACAACAAACCATGACGGTTCCCGCGCCACGTTTTTGGGCTTCCTGAAGGGTTCCCAGAACATATGGCGTACGACCGCTGGCAGCCAGTCCGCAAACGACATCCTTGTGGGTAACGCCGAGGTCTGCAATATCTTTTTCTCCGTTCTCCGGATTATCCTCAGAGCCCTCCTGGGCCACAAACATGGCCTCCCGGCCGCCGGCAATCAACCCAACCACCTGGTCCGGCCGGGTCCCGAAAGTGGGAGGACACTCTGCCGCATCCAGCACACCGAGCCTGCCGCTTGTTCCGGCACCGGTGTATATAAGCCGTCCACCGCCGGCCAGCGCCCGGTGCGCGTAATCAATCGCTTGTGCTATTTGTGTGCTTCGGTTATTCACACATTCGGCCACTTTGCGGTCCTCTTCATTCATCAGACGGACGATTTCCGACGGATCGGCCAGGTCGATATGCAGGGTATCCGGATTTCTCTGCTCGGTATCCAGTTTTCCGAGCTGAACGTATAGCGATTTTTTATCTGTCAAAGCTGATGATTTCGTTTATAAGTGAATCCGACCGTTCTTCGGTCAGGAAAGATACACAGGTTCAGGTAAAAGCGCGCGCGTTGTGACGGGAAAGATACATAGGCTCAGGAAAAGGTGTGTGGGGGCAGAGAAGATGCATGGACTCAGATAAAGGCGTGCGGATTCAGAGAAGATGCATGGATTCAGGTGAAAGCGTGCTGGGCCGGGAAAGATGCATGGACTCAGGTGTAAATATGTGATCAAGGTACATGCCGTTGTAAAATATCGCCCCAGATTTCCCGGGGATTGGTTCCCGTTTCAATCCAGTAATCAAATATATGATCGATGGACTTGGACCGGAGAATATCAGACATCATATAGTTCAGTTCGATGTAGGGATCGTCCGGGGTTACAACCAGCCGGATATCGGTATTGCGGATTTCTTCAAGGATGGATTCGTCATCCAGGTTGGGAAGGTACTCCAATGGGTTGTTGAAATAGACATTGTCATCAAAATAATCCCCCATGAAGTGCCGGAGCTGAAAACGTCCCCCGATGGATATCACCTTCTGGATCTTTCCGGGATATTTCAACAGCAGATTGAGCGCGTGGTAGCCGCCCATATGCACCCCGGCGGCCATTATAAACAGATCCCCGGTCAGTTTCCGGACAAAAGGAAGCACTTCATCTATGATATACCCTTCATACTGGCGATATCGGTTTATTCGGGTGCGCGGTTCCACCTCGGTATTAAAAAAACTCTCCCGATCGATCGACTCGACACATATAATCCGGTTGTGTCCGTTTTCAATCTGATAAGAGAGGGCCTCCAACAGCCCCTGCTCTTTCCAGTCGGTGATGGCGGCTGAATCTCCGGGAAATGCCAACATCGGGGTTCCCTCGGTACCATATACGATAACCGATGCTTTTCTTCCCAAACTGGGACTCTGCCAGGTATGTTTCTTGCTGTTCATGGAGATGTTCTGTTGAAACGGTACATAGATATTGTGTATACAGGAGCTGTGAATCCGGCTACGAACAAGCTAATGTATCACACTGAATTTTTAAAACTTTTTCGCGGGCGGCTGAACCTGGTCTGCCACCAGGCTTTCGGAAGAATGCTTAGTTTCTGAGTGAAGGTAAGGTGTGCACGGTACGTAAAGACCTGATACTGCGTTTCTTCAATGCGATCCAGAATTCGGGCATAATTATACCGGGCAAGGTAAACCGGCATGCGGCTGTCTCCGTTCAGCATGGCAATGCCGTTATCGGAGCTTCGGTAATAGGCTCGGGCCCGTTCGATCTGGAACTTCATCAAAGATACAAATTCCCGGCTTACACGCTGGTTTTTCAAGTCCGATTCGGTAATATTGTAGGTTTCCAATTCCTCAGCCGGAAGGTAAATGCGATCCCGCTGAAGATCTTCTCCCACATCCCGCAGTATATTGGTAAGCTGCATGGCGATACCAAGATCAACGGCATGCTTCCGCGCCGTATCATCCTCATAACCGAATACTTCACAGACCATCAATCCGACTACCGAGGCCACTTTATAGGCGTAGTCGTACAGCTCGTCGAATGTCTCATAACGATTCCTGACCAGATCCATATTCATCCCTTCAATGAGTTGAAGAGGAAGATCGACAGGGATTTGGTAACGTTTCAGTACATCGGAAAAGGCGTACAGCACAGGATGGGTCAGTTGCTCCCCTTTATAGGTTCTCTGTACATTATGCTCCCATTCCGAGAGCAGCTCCGCTATTTGTTCGACACGGTTTCCGCTCTCCGGAGCCTCTTCTTCCTGCTCATCCACCAAATTGTCCAGGTATCGGCAAAGTGCATAAATTGCAAAGATACTTCGCTGTTTTTCATAAGGCAGGAACCTGGCAGCGAGGTAAAACGTTTTTGCAGAAGTATGAATAATCTTCCGGCAGTATGCATATGCCGCGCGTAATTCCGGATCTTCGACCTCATCAATAACACCGTTGTGAAGAGATGTGCGGTGATAGACAGGCCGGAGTGCGCGAACCGAAAACAATGGTATTTTGCTGTCCATGGATTTTATTTATGTCAGGATATGGAAATATAAAAACTTCCAGAGGTTTTTCGTTCCACGATCAGATACACCCTCCCACAGTTTTGCAAGATGTCGATTTTTGGTATAACATTTTAGTAAAATTCACTAATTTTCTTTATTGTATTTAGTTAGTTCGCTTTTGCTTTGCCGGAGACGGGATGATTTGCACTCCCTGATTTCCTGTGTTAGGTCACGGGATGGCATACGTCGGAATTAACACCACCTTGACATTGCGGGTGGGGCAATTCTGTACGGTTTTTACTGCTTTCTTTTTTAGACAATTATTTATCCAGGTACTTTTTCTGTTATGGCAAAAAAACAAACCATTTACGATGTAGCACGAACAGCCAACGTTGCAATTTCCACGGTTTCCAGAGTGTTGAACGGTTCCCCCTATGTTTCCAAAGCGACCAAAGAGCGGGTACAGAATGCGATAAAAGAGCTGGATTTTCGCCCACAGGTCAATGCCAGGAAACTGGCACGCAGCGAGGCGCAGATCGTTGCGGTAGCACTTCCAACATTCACCACCCCCTTTTTCAATGAAGTGCTGAAGGGAGTCAAGGATCAACTCAAGAGTTCCGATCTTGACATCATTATCTATAATACCGGCTCGGAGAACTCCGAAGAATCATTTAAAACGTTTCTGGACCGGGGTATACCCGATGCACTGCTCATTTTCTCCATAAGTATCGATCAGGAAATTGAAACCCGTTTGAAAAACGCAGGAATTCCGGTCGTGCTTGTCGGTTCTGAACACAAGGATTTCAACTATATCTACTGGGACAATTACCGGGGCGGTTACATGGCCGGTGAACATCTGATCAACGAGGGGTACAAAAAAATCGGCATGGTACGCTCCCATAGCAAATCACCGGTTGCCGACTCCCGCGAAAGAGGATTTCGCGAAGTGTTGAAAAAAAACGACCTGCCCATGGATGAAGATTATTTTGTAACGGGCATTACCCGGAAACACTCCGGGTACAGTGAAGAGGCGGGTTATGAAGCCGTACAGATCATGAAAGAGCGCGGCGGACTTCCCGAGGCCATTTTCTGCACCAATGACGCCCAGGCCATCGGCGTAATGCACGCCGTCCGGGAAATGAAGCTTGATATCCCCGGCGATGTAGCCGTGATGGGGTACGATAATATCAAAACCGCCCGCTTTCTGGGACTATCCACCATCGACCAGCAAATGTACGATGCCGGAATCATGGCCATCAACCGTATGACGGAATTGATCAAGAGCAAGGAGACGTCGTTGATGCAAAAAATCATTAACCCTGAACTGATCGTCAGATATTCAACCAAACGCCGGTAACCGAACATGCACGGCCTTGCCCTTTGCCCGGCCGATCACTTCCAGTTTCTGATCGTCATATGATTACCCAAACGCCAGTAACCGAATCCGTTTGAAAGACTCAACAGATACTTCAGCACTACTCGGTCAATGTATCCGGGAAACCACCGTTTCCGGACGTCCCCCCGATTATCAGGGAAAAGTCCGGGATATTTACCTGCTTCCCGGCGATCGCATGGCCATTATCGCCACAGATCGGATATCGGCTTTTGACCATATCTTTGCCGAACCGATTCCCTACAAGGGGCAGCTTCTCAACCAGCTTGCCTGGTACGGCTTCCGGCAGATCGCATCGGTATGCCGGCACCATGTGCTGGATGTTCCCCATCCCAATATCACCATTGCCCGAAAATGCAAACCACTTCCCGTAGAGGTTGTGGTCCGGGGCTACTTGTCCGGCCACGCCTGGCGGGTGTACCAGGATGGAGGCCGGGAGCTGTGCGGTCAAAAACTGCCGGACGGACTCCGCCAGAACGAAGCCTTTGAACAGCCAATCATCACCCCTTCCACCAAAGCTCACCAGGGTCACGACGAGGACATCTCCGAAGAGAAGATCATCGACCGGGGGCTGGTCACCGCTGAACGGTGGGAGGAGATCCGGGAGACCGCCCTCAACCTGTTCCGGAAAGGAACGGAGACCGCCCGGAAGAAAGGGCTGCTTCTGGTGGATACCAAATATGAGTTCGGTCTTTGGCAGGGTGAACTGGTATTGATCGATGAAGTGCACACTGCCGACTCTTCTCGCTATTTCTATGCCGATACCTACCAGCGCCTTCTGGAAGAGAACGCACCTCAAAAGCAACTTTCCAAGGAATTTCTCCGGGAGTGGCTTATCGACAACGGCTATCACGGCACATTGGATCAAAAACTGCCGGTCCTGCCCGATGAGCTGCGCATTTCGATCTATCGACGCTACCGTGAGCTCTACGAAAGACTGACCGGGGAGACCTTTGAACCGGTTTCCACCACCGGCTTCAACCGGTATCTGGAGGAGTTGCTGGATCAGTAGACAGAGTACAGAATACAGAAGTCAGAATACAGAAGTCAGAATACAGAAG
>SLOL01000045.1 GCA_007132495.1 Balneolales bacterium | reverse complement strand
TCTTGTACTTTTTGAAATCGACATCCAGTTTTTTCTTAAGAGTTTCTTTAATATCGATTTCGGTCAGAACTCCAAAACCATACTTTTTAAGCTCTTCCGTGACTTTATTGACAGCGTCGTCAAATGTGCCATTGAATGTTGTTGACATATAATATTTCATAATTGTTACCTGTTTTGATTTGATGATTCTTTCATTTTTGAAAGAGGTTTCCTTGCTTCAATCAGCCGGAATATGCCATTGCAACTCAATTCTTCCACCTTCAGGATCTCCCATCCCGCAGCTTCCACATTATCAACCGTTCTTCGTGCAATGTGAACTCCGATCAAAAAATGAAGGGGAGCATCCAGCGTTTTCATCAGGGCAGCCAAAATCTTGTTTTTTGCACGCATATGTTCCAGAAGATACAATTTACCATCAGGTTTTATCACACGAAGAGCTTCCTCTAATCCAAGCACGGGATCCGGCACGGAACAAAATACAAAGGTTCCCAATACCTCCTCGAATGTATCATCCGGAAAGCTCATGTTCTGCGCATCCATCTCCCTCAACGTAACGTGATCATTTCCATCCTGAGCCTGTAATTTATTTGCCCGTTTAAGCATAGCCGGAGACAGATCAATGCCGGTAACCCTCACACCCTGAGGATAGTAAGGGATATTTTTACCGGTCCCTACTCCTATTTCCAAAACTTCCGGACTCTTTACACGGTTCCACAGTTTTTCCCGCCAGGATTTATAAAAAAGTTTCTCAACCGGCCACTCGAGAATGTTATAAAATGCCGCAATTACATTGTATCTGTTCAGCGTATGTTTTGTACTACTACTCATGATTCATATTGCCACCTTTCTTTCCATGGCCGGACATATCATCACCCTGCATCATCATCTCCCTGCACATCATATGCATCTTCATCATGGATGAGTCACCCATCATGCTCATCATTTTTGAGTGGTCCATATTGCCATCCATCATGGTCTGCATCATATCCATATGGGTTTGCATGCGCTCTTTCATTTCAGGATTATCCATCATCTTTTCCATATTACCCATCATCATGGTGCTATCCATCTTCATTGAGCTCATCATCTGTTGCATCATTTGTTGGCGCATTTCGGGATCCTCGGCCATGCGCTCCATCATCATGTTGCGCATGTCTTCGTCTTCCATCATTTCCATCATCTGCTTACGGTCCTCCTGATTTTGGTGTTCTTGACTTCGGTGTTCTTGTGCGATCACCGGACTTAAGAAAAGAACCATCGCGATCAGTGTGAAAATTGATCTCGTTCGTGTCATAATATTATCTCATTTTAGTGTCGATTGATGCTACCTGCCAGGATTTTTCAGCAAGTTAGTGTCAATCATCCAACTCTTTACTATATAACATTTATTTGATAGACAATCATGTACATATATTTATGTATTTGTTACATCCTTTTGACTTTTCGTATTCATATTTAAATTTTTTTATTTAAGAACACATGCACCGAAGGTCACGAAGTGAAATGTCCATGACGATAATAATCATGCCCCTGGGTGACCGATTGCCGTCATGGCCATTTCATCAAAATCTTCCGAATTTAAATGTAAATACCCCGTTAAGCCCTGAAAAATCACTGTCCCGGAATCCAAACCGGCTGATGCCACTGGTTAATCTGTAACTTGCTCCAGCCGAAATACGAATGTATTTTGTAACATTCAGCTCCGCATTCAGTCCGGGCTCAAAAACGAAATAGCGGTCTATATCATCATAAACATTATTGTAGTGATGATCCCGCAGCATCACACCCCCTCCACCTATAAGCGACGACACGGTGAAGTGGACAATCCGGTAGGAACGGTTTGTGTATTCGATTTCAAAGCCTCCGTATCCATTCATGGCAATCGGTTCATTGTTGGGATAGATAGGGCGGACAAGATGTTCTGTAACCAGGCCGTAACCGCCGCCGCCAAGTGAGATAGCGTGCCGGTCACTCATGTTTATGATCCAACCGCCGCGACCACCCACCCAAACACCGGTAGAGCCTGCCACATCACCGATTTTCACTACCGGTCCACCAAATCCACCATGGGTAACATCCCCATTAAGAAGCGTTTGGGGGGATTGGGCGTACGATCCATTGAGAGCTCCTGTTACTAAAAAAGCCACAGAGACAGCAAGTATGGTAATGAGTTGAAAACGTTGCATAATAGTTTGAATTTTTGATTTGTTATTGACAGGATCCCCAACTACCAGGACACTTTTTCAGGTATTTTTCTTCCGTTTAATGATGATCGTCACGATTCAACCGGTTCCGTTTCTATATTTCAGTATTCAGCAAAAACAGAAAATTTGTCCCGGTCAAATAACAGGACCTCATAAGATTCGCTGTGTCCAACTTCCATTCCCGGCGAACCGGCCGGCATTCCGGGTACGGCAATACCTATGGCATCAGGTTGTTGTGCTATCATCCTTAGAATATCATCGGCCGGGACGTGCCCTTCTACCACATAACCGTCAATGATCGCCGTATGGCAGGACTGCATAGCAGGCGCTATATTTTCCCGCTGTTTGATCACCTGAAGGTTATCGACTGTTTCATCGATGACTTCCATACCCTGGTTTTCCAAATATTGCGCCCATTTCACACAACAGTTGCAGGCTTCACCACGATACATGGTGATTTCGATGGCGTTAGAATCGGCTTTCGGTTCCGTCCGATCGGTATTGAAAATGAGATAGAGTCCACCGGAAACTATCATAGCTACCAGCAACAAGGTTATTCCTCTGTATGTCATTGATTTTATTTATGTAAGTTTTCATTATTGGTTTGGCCAATACCGTCTCGTCTGTTTTTCACAAGTTCAGCAGCTTGCCGGATATCTTTACGGGCTTTGTACCTGATTGACAGAATCCAAATAGTCAATGCAATCCCGGCACTGGAGATGAACACCAGCGGGTACCAGCTTTGTAGTGTATCGATCATATATTCCATAGATATAGTACCCTGTCAGATTTCACCCGGGTATGTCCCTGGAACAAAATCTGACAGGTTTACATGTTGATTAATGATGATCGTCGTGATTGTCTGAGTCACCATCTTCATCTTTATCTTTTTCCTGCATCATGGGACATTTTTCCATCATCTCCATCATTTCGGAGTGATCCATGTCCC
>SLOL01000020.1 GCA_007132495.1 Balneolales bacterium | reverse complement strand
TCCTGATAGACCATGATCCCGAAGGTCGGTTTCAATACATCCTCGAGCATCGGATGCGGATACTCTACCTTTTGTTTGCCGTGCTTGCAGGCGATATACTCCGGGATGAACTGCATCGGACCGGGACGGTACAAGGCGTTCATGGCGATCAAATCGTCGATGCTGGTCGGCTTGAGCTCGCGCAGGTACTTGCGCATGCCATCCGACTCAAACTGGAACGTCCCGACGGTATCTCCGCGCTGGTACAGCTCATAGGTTTTCTCGTCATCCAGCGGAATATCGTCGAGATGATATTCCTTGCCCCAACTCTCCCTGACCAGCCGGATGGCCGTCTTCAGTATCGAAAGAGTCTTCAGCCCCAGGAAATCCATTTTCAACAATCCGCACATTTCCGAGCTGGGTCCGTCGTACTGCGTGACCACATCCTTCTCCTTTGAAAGCGCCACCGGCACATATTCATACACCTTGCCGGGGGCTATGATCACCCCGGCGGCATGGATGCCGGTTTGACGCGGACAGCCCTCCAGTGTGCGGGCGAAACTCATCATCTTCTGGACCTGCATGTCCGGATGATCAAACAGTGAGCTGATCTCTTCGGCGGTATCGGGATTCACGGAGGTATCCACTACCTTGTCGAACGTATCCATCCCCGGCCGTTCCGGAAAAAGCTTGGCAATCCGGTTCACTTCACTCAGCGGCACCCCCAGTACACGTCCCACATCACGGATGGCCGTCTTCGCCTTCATCGTGCCATAGGTCACAATCTGGGCCACATTCTGCCGGCCGTACTTCTCGACCACATAATCGATCACCGCCTGGCGGCCGGTGTCGTCGAAGTCGATATCGATATCGGGCGGATTGACCCGCTCGGGATTCAGAAAACGCTCAAAAAGCAGATCGTAGCGCAGCGGATCGATGTTGATGATCCCGATACAATACGCGACGATGCTTCCGGCCGCCGAACCGCGTCCGGGTCCCACATACACCCCGCGGTTGCGCGCTTCGGTGGTAAATCCCTCGACAATCAGGAAATATCCGGCAAATCCCATGTCGCGGATGATCTTCAGCTCCTGCTCTATCCGCTCGGTCACCTCGGTGGTGAGTTCGCCGTACCTGACTTTCGCGCCCTCGTAGGTCAGATGCTTCAGATAGTCATCCATATCCGCAAATTGATCCGGCACATTGAAGTGCGGCAACAGCAGCTCCGACTCCAGTTTAATGTCGTCCACCTTTTCGACAATCTCCTGGGTATTCTCCACCGACTCCGGCACATCGCTGAAGAGCTCCTTCATTTCGTCAGCGGTCTTCAGATAGAATTCGGGATTGAGCCTGTTGTCGTCGCCGGTAAAACGGAACCGGTTGGGATCGTTGATGTCGGCATTGGTTTGCAGGGCCAGCAGGATATCGTGCGCCTCGGAATCCTGCTTGTCGACATAGTGCGAATCGTTGGTGGCGATCAATTTCACACCAAACTCCCTGCTCCAGCGGATCAGCACCTCGTTGCAGACATCCTGATCGCGAAGCCCGTGCCGCTGAAGCTCGATATAGTAATCTTCGCCGAACAGATCCAGATACCACTGGAACAGCTTCTTCGCCTCCGCTTCGCCGTGCTTCAGGATAGTCTGATTGATTTCACTCTGCAGACAGCACGTGCTGGCAATCAGCCCTTCGGCATGTTCGGCCAGCAGCTCCTTGTCGATACGTGGCTTGTAATACAGGCCGTCGATATACCCCAGCGAAGTAAGCCGCGCCAGATTGAAATAGCCGGTTTTGTTTTTGGCGAGCAGCACCTGGTGATAGCGTTCCCGGTTTTCACGATCCGACATTCGGGTCGGTGTGACATAGAACTCGCAGCCGATGATCGGCTTGACCCCCTGCTTGTTCGCCTCATTGACAAAATTCGGCACTCCGAACATGTTGCCATGGTCGGTGATGGCGATTCCGGGCATCCCGTGTCCGGCCGCCTTGCTCACCATCTTCGGGATAGCGGCGGCACCGTCCAGCAGGCTGAACTGGGAATGGCAATGCAGGTGTGAAAATTGACACATATCAGATTACAGATTACAGAAAACAGATTACAGATTACAGAAAACAGATTACAGAATTCAGAAAACAGAATTCAGAAGACAGAAGTCAGAAGTCAGAATGCAAAATTCGGAGAACAGGAAACAGAACTCCACCGTGGATAATCATTTCGCCACGTTGAGTTATTCTAATGTGAGAAATCAACCCGGCGCATAAAATCGCTTCAATGCGAGAAGTCACTTCGACGAAAAATCGCTTCAACGCGAGAAACCGCTCCGGAGCAAGAAATCGCATCAACGTGAGAAATCACTTCAATGTAAAAAATCGCTCCGGCGTGAGAAATGCTTTTCAACGTGATGAACGCTAAAATTATTAATAAATATGCAAAGATACGGGAGGGATTATCCTCATCTTATCCACATTTATCAATATCATGTAAAAGCGAACCTGGCAATGGCGTCGGGATCCCTGCTCATATATCCCTATGACTCAATACTTTGCCCGAGGGAATGTAATCGGAAAGCATCAGCTTTACAAGGCGCCCCGCCACTTCGCGGGAATCACCGATCCGTCCTTCTTTCCAGGCATCGATGAAATCATGGACCATCGGGAAGTCCTGTTCGGAGGTATCCCGTATCATAACCTGCATGTCGGTGGCAATCCGTCCCGGGTTAAAAGCGATGATCTCCACGGGCTGCGGCTGTTGCTCCTGCTCAATACCCGTCACTTTTACAAACATGTCAATGCCGGCTTTGGTACTGCAGTAGTGACTCCACCCGAAATAGGGTTTGTTGGCGGCTCCTGATGATATCATAATAACTCTTTTAACCATCTCAGCCTGCTGGAACTGTTTTATGAAAGCATGAGTGAGCAGCACCGGTGTCACATAATTGACCTCCAGATTCTTCCGGTAGGTTTCAAAATCGTACTTGCCGACCGGACCGATCGGATCCAGCATTCCCGCATTGTTGATCAGCGCCAGATAGTCACTCTCGACTTCCATTACATGCCGGGTGATTTTTTCCATCAGTCCCTGTACCTGTTGATTTTCCACCAGATCCTGCTGCCAGATGTAAACAGTTGCTCCAGCCTCTTCCAGCTCGGCAGCCACCTCCGTTATATCACCACG
>SLOL01000159.1 GCA_007132495.1 Balneolales bacterium | reverse complement strand
GGCGCTCATGCTCCGCGTCAGCGCGGGCTTGAGCCGGAGTTTACCCTGATCAGCGAACTGCTGCAGGAGCAGGGATACCGGACGGCCTCTTTCGGGAAATGGCATATCGGCGACCAGCCCGATACGCGTCCGCCGGAAAGGGGGTTCGACGAATCCAGCGGCATCATGTATTCCAACGACATGTGGGCCGATCACCCGCAATCGCCCGAGTACTGGGGCCAATGGCCGCTCCAGTACTGGGAGAACGGCGAGATCACCATCGATTCGGTCACCGCCGAACACCAACCCTGTTTCACCAGATGGTTCACCGAAGATGCCGTGGATTTCATCAACCGGAACACCGGCGACCCTTTCTTCCTCTATCTTCCACACCCCATGCCCCACGTTCCGCTCTTTGTAAGCGAAGAGTTCGAAGGGATATCGGGGACCGGACTCTACGGGGACGTCATCATGGAACTGGACTGGTCGGTCGGACAGATCATGGAGGCTCTGGATGAAAACGGTCTTGAGGACCATACCATGGTCATTTTCACTTCGGACAACGGACCCTGGCTGACTTACGGCAACCATGCGGGCAGGACGCCCTACCGGGGGGAAAAAGCCACTTCCTTTGACGGCGGTATCCGGTCGCCGCTGATTATCCGGTACCCGGACCGGCTTGAGGCCGGATCGGTCTCGCACGACACCTTTTTTTCGATCGACTTCCTGCCCACCTTCATGAGGTTGACCGGTGGCGAGCTGCCGGATAACGAAATCGACGGCAAAGACGTATGGGATCTCATCGCCGGAACAGAAGGCGCCGAAAATCCGCATGAATACTACGCCTTCACAACCACTCAGCATTTCGACGGGGTGATCAGCGCCGACGGCCAATGGAAACTGCATCTGCCGCACAACTACCGGGTACCTCTGACCGGCGGCCGGGACGGCATTCCGGGAGAATACCGGCAGGTCCGGATCGATACCTCCCTGTTCGATATGGTCCATGATCCCTACGAAAAAGTGAATGTGATTGATCAGTATCCGGAAATCGCCGAACAGCTTCTGCGCTATACCGAAGAACACCGGAGACGATTTTTCAGTGATTAACAATCCAATCATGTTACCAGTTAGTTTTTTTGATTGATAACATGATCGTTTTGTTAACCATTATTTTGTTAACCATTATTTTAGTTATTGACAATAAGATCGTTTTGTTAACCAATTTTTCATGATCGGGTATTATCATGGGAGTAATGATCGGGTGGAATACCCCCGATTCGGGCCGCTATATAAAACGATCTTCTCCTATGCGACTACCCACTCTGGTCTCCTTTATAGAGCACTACGCCGAAAAATATGCCGACCGTCCGTACATGTGGGAGAAGCCGCGTACCGGCCGGCAAACCGGCACTTCTGACTACCAGCCAACCACATATCGCGAAACGCTTGAACAGGTGTATGAATTCGGTGCCGGACTTATGGCGCTGGGAGTAGAGCCGGGCGAACGGGTGGCCCTGCTCTCCGAAGGGCGCAACGACTGGGTGATCAGCGAGATGGCCATTCTGTTCAACGGGGCGATCAATGTCCCGCTTTCGGTCAAACTGACTCCGGTCGAGCTTCAGTTCCGGCTGTTTCACTCCGATACTTCCGTGCTGATCGTCTCGGAAAATCAGGCACACAAACTGGAGAAGATCCGTGAGAACCTGCCCAATCTGCAACGCATCATATTGCTGGATTCCAAAGATCACTATGCCGAAGATGAGATCAGCAAACAGAAAGTTGTTCAGATGGGCCGGAAGCTGCTCGAAAAACACCGCGAGAACTTTATCCGGCGCAAGGATGCGGTCCGACCGGACGATCCCGCCAATATTTCGTACACATCCGGCACCACGGCCGATCCGAAGGGCATTATTCTGACGCACCGCAACTACACGGCCAATGTCGAGCAGGCGCTCACTCTCATGGATATCCCTCCCACCTATCGCACCTTACTGATTCTGCCGCTCGACCATTCTTTTGCACATACGGCGGGCATCTACTCCTTTATGGCCAAAGGTGCCGCCATCGGGATGGTAGAAGCGGGCAAGACACCGATGGAGACCCTGCGCAACATTCCCAAAAACATCAGGGAGTTCAAGCCGAACCTGCTGCTGAGCGTACCCGCCCTGGCAAAAAGTTTTCGTAAGAACATCGAGGCGGGTATCCGCGCCAAGGGTCCGTTGGTCCGGCGTCTTTTCGATGACGCCCTGAAGACCGCTTACGCCTACAACCGCGAAGGGTACAACAAAAATACCCTGGATCTGGTCAGTCGCACCAAACTGTTTATATATGACAAAATGCTGTTCCGCAAGATCCGCGAGCAATTCGGCGGGGAACTGAAGTTTTTCATCGGCGGCGGGGCGCTGCTCGACATCGAGCTCCAGCGCTTTTTTTACGCCCTCGGCATGCCCATGCTGCAGGGGTACGGACTGTCGGAAGCCACCCCGATCGTCTCCTCAAATTCGCTGGAAAGTCACAAGTTGGGCTCTTCCGGATATCTGGTCACGCCACTGGAACTCAAGATCATTGACGAAGACGGCCGTGAACTGCCGCCCGGGGAAAAAGGTGAAATTATCATCAAGGGCGAAAACGTAATGAAAGGATACTGGAAAAACCTCCAGGCCACGCGGGAAGCACTCCGCGACGGCTGGCTCTATACCGGTGATATGGGATATATGGATGAAGATGGATTTCTTTATGTCCTCGGCCGGTTCAAAAGTCTGCTGATCGGTCACGACGGTGAGAAATACAGCCCTGAATCCATCGAAGAGACCCTGACCGAAAAGTCGCCCTATCTGGAGCAGGTGATGCTGCACAACAACCAGGATCCCTATACGGTCGGACTGGTATATCCATCCCGGGAAGCGTTGAAACAGGCTTTGAATAATATGCCGGATGGATCCACCCCGAAGGCAAAAACAGACGATGCCGGACCGGTACAGAAACCGGAATCCGCATCAGGCAGAACCGCATCCGGTGAAGCCGGTTCCAAAGATATCGTTTCCGACGATTCAGTATCCAGGAAATCTGGTTCCAAAGATAAGGGTTCCGGCGATCAAGCATCCGGCACAGCGGAATCAGAAATAACCGCCCGCGAAGATGCATCATACAGCGACGAAGACATTGACCGTGCTCTGGACATTATTCAAAGTG
>SLOL01000136.1 GCA_007132495.1 Balneolales bacterium | reverse complement strand
GATTATGATCTGTTTTCCGCTACCGCGGAAGAGACCATCGCCTTTTTGAACCGCGAGATGCGGCATCCTGACGGAGCCTATTATTCGGCCCTGGATGCCGATACCGAGGGCGAAGAGGGCAAGTTCTACACGTTTACATCAGAAGAGCTTCGTGAACAGCTCGATGACGAGCTCTATCAACTGATGGCTGAGCACTACGGAGTGCGTCCGGAAGGTAACCGGGAAGGAGTAAATATTCTGTATCGTGCCGTTCCCCTGGATGAAATAGCCCGCCGCCGCCAAACCGATGTCGCCACCCTGCGGCAAAAACGGGATAAAGCCAGGTCTGCGCTGCTGGAATACCGCAACCGCCGGACCCGGCCCGGACTCGATGACAAGATCATCACTTCCTGGAATGCCTTGATGCTGATCGGCCTCTGCCGATGTTCGCAGTGGTTGGGACGTGACCCGGCAGATGCGATCCGGCTGGGCACCTTCCTTGCCGAACACACTCTGAAAGACAACACCCTGTACCGTATTGTCGACCGTGACGGCAATATCAAACAGCCCGGATTCCTCGACGACTACGCTCTGCTGGCTGACGGATTTTCGCACCTGTTCGAGGTCACCGGTGAGGCCGAATGGCTCTCTCTTTCCGTTCGCCTCGCTGAACAGATGCTCGAACAGTTTTATGATGAAGAAAAAGCGGCTTTCCGCTATTCCGCCCGCAACCGGGATGCATTGATTACCGATACCCGCGATGTTTTCGACAATGCGGTGCCCGGCGGCAGTACAGCCGCCATCACAGCATTGCATCGCCTGGGGCACCTCGCCGGTCGGCCCGACTGGACTCGTACCGCCATCACGGCCATGGAGTCGTTGTCAGAGCCGGCATCCACCCATGCCCCGGCTTTCGGCTACCTGCTGCAAACCATGCACCAGCATCTCCATCCCGGTAAAGAAATTGTCATCGTATCGCCCTCAACTCCCGCCGGCGATCCCGTGGTTAAAGAAATGGTCGGACTCTGGCAAAAAAACTTCGATCCCGGTTCCTGCCTTGTTATATTTGACGGTCGTATGCGGTCGACCGGTCGCATACCGCCGGATGACCCTCTTGCCCGAACCGGATACACCTCCCTGTACGAGGATAAACAGGTCCGGAATGGCAAAACGACGGCATATATCTGCCGGGAATTTCATTGCCGCGCTCCGGTACATACCGCCGAAGCGTTTCATGAAGAAATTACCGCATCCGAATAAAATAATATACAACCATACATCCCGGTTACGTTTAATTTGCTGAATGAACTGATAAAAAACCTACCAAGAATCGACTGAAACTCATGCATAGCCCCATTTCACACATCACCACCGCTCTTCTGCCTTTTATTTTCTTATTTGTGATTGTCCTTTCCGGATGTGATGACAACAGCTTCCAACGGTTGGAACCCAGCGATATCGGCCCTTTCGACACTACGGGTGTGGAAAAGTTCACGGCCTCCAACGGACTGACTATCTATTTTCATGAAGAAGGTGACGGCGATATGGTTGTGGAGAGGCACACGGTATTGATTCGCTATTCCGGACGTACCCCTGATGGCAACCTTTTTGACAGTTCCAAACACAATGGCAATGACACTCCGGCATCACTTGCCGTTAATGGAACGGTAAAGGGATTCATGCAGGGACTGGCCGGTGTCAACGAAGACGGTGTGCGCAAGCATGCTGCCCGTGTAGGTAGTAAACGAACGCTGGTCATACCGCCGGAGCTGGGGTATACAAGCTCCAGCCATCAATTGTACGGTGATACACTCATCTTTGATATCGATCTGGTCAACATCAGCACGACCAACTGAGAAAACAGCCGTTTAAACAGCACAAACCGGACCGATTGCTGATCCGTGATCCCCGGTATTTTCTGAGCCGGTCGTCAAACGGAGAGCCGTGGTGCCGGGAGCCGGTCGTCACACCGTAATCCGCGGTACTTTCGGATGAATGCCGGTGCAAATTTCATAGGGGATCGTATTCAGCGCTTCAGCCCATATTCCGGCATGGTTGCGTTCCGCCCCCATGATAACCACCTCCGTTCCGGTCGGATAGCTATCCTGCCCCAGCCAAGCCATCACATAATCCATGGTCACCGTTCCCACCTGGGGATACCATTTGCCTTCCACCAACACCGGTATCCTGCCCGATAATCCCCTTCGGTATCCATCCGCATATCCGACCGGCACCACCGCATAACAGCCATCTTCAGGCGCCTGCCAGACCGCCCCGTAGCTGAGGGGCTGACCTTTTCGAACCGGTTTGCATTGCGCAATCCACGACTTCCACCTCATGACCGGACGAAGTTCACCGGAGGATACCTGAGTCGGATCGTAACCATACAGTGCGATACCGTGGCGTACCATATCCAGATGCGTGTCGGGATGAGCAAGCGACGCCGCCGAATTGGCGGCATGCACCGGAAAGTCATCCCGGAAAAAATCACAGATCTCGCTTAGTACCTTTTTCTGATGTAACAAGTGGTCGGAACCTTGCTCGTCCGCCGTCGAAAAATGGGTCATGATGCCCCGGCATGTAATCTCCTTGCGGGCACGGATACGTTCCCGGATTTCCGCCATCCCGGCGGGATATATACCCAGACGACCCATGCCCGAATCTATCTCCACATGATAGGATGTACCCGGTTGCAGCAGATCAAAATGGTCGGGAGAGCTGACCACAGCTGACAAATCATACTCCACATAGGCTTTAGCCGTACCGGCCAGCGGAACCCCGAATACCAGAATCGGATGTCGGACTCCTGCATCACGGAGTTCCACCGCTTCCGCGACCGTTGCCACAGCATACATATCATAGATATCGGTCAGCGCCCGGGCGACCGTAACCGCCCCGTGTCCATAGGCATTCGCCTTGATGACCGCTATCGATCCGACTCCCGGTGCCAGGTTCCGGTGCAGATAGCGGGCGTTGTCTCGTAAAACCGACCGGTCAATTTCTGCAACGGAGTGGCAATAGGGGTAACGGGACATTAGCTCAGTCATCACTGCTCCTTTCGGATTCTCGGTGAAAGAGTATCCCTTTATGCTGCAACAGCCAAAAACGGATTTCATTGCCATCACTCAGCCCGAGTATGGCGCCATCCTGCAGAACCGGCAACAACTCCGCTTTCAACCTGACACCGGGTTTATAGGTCGACTCATCTTCGACATCCACATAATACCCCTCCTCGACCGGGCGATAGAGATGCTGAAGCGACTCTTCCTCTCCGGGTATCTTTTTAAGATCCCTGCCGAACACGACCGATTCCAGTTCGCCATTATTGGTAACGGGGATTATGGCATTCGGAAGATATTGCGCATCAATACGGTTGATCTGGCGAATGATGGAAGCCGGAGACCGTTTACCCTTGATCCGGAACACCAGATCTTCAAAATCGGGTTGATAAATCAGTTCGTCTCGCCCGCTGTATGCCGTATACCACAGATAACCGGCGAGCAGGGCCACCCAAAAGGATGTAAAAGCATCTTCGGTGATCATCAACACCACAGCCACAAGCAACAAGCACATGATGATTCCGATACTGATGTAATAGGTGAACAAAGAAGCTTTATAGTAATATTTCTGAACATGCCATAACAAGGCACGCATGGCACGTCCGCCATCCAGCGGAAATATCGGCAGCAGATTGAACCCCGCAAGCAGAAGATTCATATAGAAGACAAACTGCAGCACCAGGTAGGCCTCGTTGTGATCATGGTGGGTGATCTGCGCAAATCCCCACGCGATGCCGGCGAATAGAAGCGAGGCCAGCGGTCCGGCAAGAGCGATCAAAAGCTCCTCGACCGGCCGCACCGGCCGTTGCCTGAGTTCAGCCATCCCGCCAAACAGATAAAGGTGGATCCGTTCCAGTGGAAGATTGAGACGGCGCGCCGCCACGGCATGTCCGTACTCATGAAAAAAAATGGACAGTGTCAGAAAAATCGACGATACGATACCCATGGTCCAGTAGATCCAGGTGGCCTGTGTATACATGATTTGGGGGAAATAACGTTCACTCAACACCCAGGCCATGAGAATCACCACCAGCGGTAGCAAGGGGTCAACCGTTATACGAAACCCTCTCCGCCTGCTTCCAAATCGCCTGTTCGCTGTCAATCTGTGGCTATGCACACTGTTCTGATTATTATTAAAAAAATTTGCGCTTACGGATATCTCTTAACACAACACCTGCCGCATTGTAGCCTGCTGCGGCAAACACACCACCTCCCGGATGGCAGGAAGCGCTGGAAAGATAGAGATTTTCTACCGGTGTTTTGTAACGGCTTAATTCCGGTGTTGGCCGAAACATAAACATCTGATCAAAGGTCATCTCCACATGCATGACATTGCCACGTAACAGTCCGTGTTTCTGTTCAATATCCGGTGGAGTCTGAATATACCAATCTATTCGTTTGTCTGCCATGTTGGGTGCATAACGGGTAATAACATCATAGATTTTTTGTGCTTCGCGCTCCCGGATATTTTCCCAGTTGCTGCCGTCCGACAACCGGTAAGGGTGCCACTGGGCCCAGGCGTAAAGCAAGTGTTTGCCATCGGGAGCCAGTGACGGATCAATTTTCGTGAATGTCATCGCCAATACGGACGGGTGCTCCGGCGGTCGCCCCGCCATGTAGTCGCCGATAGAAGCATTCATGTAGTCGCGGGAAGGAACCAACAGTTGCAATCCGTTGTGGATACAGGGGTCACCCGGACACGCTTCATATTCCGGCAGTTCTTCAACCGCACACCGGATAACCATGCCGAAACCATTGCCGACATTGATGTCACCGATCCGTTTGAAAAGCGAGGCGGCAAGGTGTTCGGGTCCCACCAACCGAAGCATGGTGGTCTGGACATGCGCATTAGAGACCACTCTCCGGGCGGACAGCTCCTCCCCGTTGGCAAGTCGAACGCCGACGGCTTTCTTGTGATTGCCCTCTGAACGGATCAGAATCTTTTCCACCGGTGCATTCAAGCGCACTTCTCCTCCGTGCGCTTCAAGCATTCGGGCCATCGCCTGTGTCAACATCCCGCTGCCCCCCTTCGGGCGCTTTCCGCCGCTTTCATGCAGCATGGCCTGCCACCCGACAAAATCCGCGGTTGCAGTCTGGTCGGGCGGCGGACCCGACTGTGCGGCAAACCAGAGCAATGCCGATTTGACCGACTCGTTCTCAAAATATTCGTCCACCACCTGTCCGTAACTGCCCAGAATCCTGCGCAGTCCGTTCATATGCTCCCCTTTTTTGAACATCGACCCTTCCCGGTACTGACCTTTCAACACCTCCCGGAGGATCCGGCCCGGCGCCGGCGGAACCAGAAAAGTCTTCAGAACCCCGGTATTGATGCGCTTCCAGAAATCGATAAAATCACGGTAGGAAGCCGCATCCGCCGGCGACACCGTCGCGATCGACTCCATGGTCTTCTCCACCGAACGGTGAAAGTGAATAACACCGCCCTCCGGGACGGGATACGACATGAAGGGATCCATTTCGATATATTCCAGACCGTAAGACTCCAGCCCCAGATCTTCAATAACCGGTGTCTGATGGATCATGAAATGGGCTGATGAACCCACATCAACCCGGTATCCGTCCGGAGCTTCCGGCGAATGAAACATAGGTTCGGTACATACCGCACCCCCAAGCGTGTCACGACTTTCGAGGACACAGACGCTATGTCCGGCCATGGCAAGATAACATGCGGTGGTCAAGCCGTTATGACCGGACCCGATTACAATAATATCGTACATACGCTGGGCACCATCGTATTAATCACAAGAGTCGACACCTATAAAAGCAGATTCCCGGAAACCGTTCCCCGGTTTGAAACTTTATGGATGGTATAAACGTAAATAATGAGAATGCTCATCGAAATTTAAGAGTTTTGTTTACATGCAAAAGTCGTAATTTTCTTTTTTTTAAAATATCTTACCAAACCGACAACAAATGGGTTTTTTCAAAACATTCTTCGCTACGCTTCTCGCCTTAATGGTCTCTCTGTTTCTTGTTTTTTTTACAGGGTTGATCATTATCTTCTCCGCCCAACAGGAAACCGAGCCTTACGTTCGGGATGGATCGGTGCTTGAAATCAGGATGGGTAATACCCTTACCGAAAGACCGTCCGAAGATCCCTTCAGCATGCTCTTCCGTGATATGTCACGCGTGCCTGTTACCTTGCGTGGACTCGAGAGCAACCTTGAAAAAGCCGCAGCCGACGATCGTATTGAAGGGGTCTGGATCCAGGTTAACAACCTTGCAGCTCCCTGGAGCAACCTGATTGACCTGAGACAGAAGATGATGGAATTTCGTAATGAAACCGGCAAGTTTATCTATGTGACAACCAACGACATCGGTTTTAACGAACAAAGTTACTTTCTTGCCACCGCCGCCGATTCGATTTTCTCGCCGCCGGAAACCTTTTTTGAGTTCGACGGCTTCTTTATCCAGTCGGTTTTCTTCAGTGAGCTTCTTGAAAAAATAGGTGTCGAAGCCGAAATATTCCGTGCCGGTGACTACAAAGCGGCTGTGGAGCCTTTTTTTCGCAATGATTTTTCCGAAGAGAACACAGAGCAGCTACAGGCGCTCGTTGATAATGTGTCGGATATATTCCTGAGTGCCGTATCCGAGAGGACCGGCATGTCCATATCCGAGCTCAACTCGCTCATGAACGAAGAACCCATATTAACCTCCCGGGGAGCCTATGAAGCGGGTCTTATCGATGAATTGGTCTATCCGTCCGAGATGAAAGATCGCATAGAACTGCACATCCAGGAAAGGGGATTCGACGAGTTGCAGACCATCGCTTACAACCGGTACAACCGGGTAAAAAAATCCACCGCGGGGGTAACAACGCCCGACACTGAAAACAAAGTTGCCGTCATCTACGCCTCGGGCAACATTATGCCCGAAGTCGCCGATCCCTCCCCCATTCCCGGTTCCACCGATAATATCACAGCACGCAGTTTCGGCGAAAACCTCACCTCTGCTCTTGAGGATGATGATGTAAAAGCGATCGTTTTGCGCATTACAAGTCCGGGAGGTGCCGGTTCCACCTCCGACCTGATCTGGCATCAAATCCGGGAAGCGGCCAGGGAGAAACCGGTCATTGCATCCCTCGGATCCGTAGCGGCCAGCGGCGGATACTATATCGGGATGGCCGCTGATACGGTGGTGGCCTCCTCGCACACCATCACCGGCTCCATCGGTGTCTTTGGAGTTTCCATGAACATGCAGGAACTGATGAACGATAAACTGGGGCTCTATTTTGATGAAGTCACCTCCCATGAACATTCGATGTGGCTGTCGCCCGACAAACCCATGAGTGATGCTTCACGAAGAAGATTCCAGCAATATATTGACGAATTCTACGATATTTTCCTTGACCGCGTGGCTGAGAGTCGAAACATGACCGTTGATCAGGTACACGAAGTCGCCCGTGGACGGGTATGGACCGGACCTGATGCCCTGAATGCCGGACTGGTGGATGCCATTGGTGAACTCGGTCATGCCATTGAGATTGCTGCTGAAAAGGCCGGCATTGAAGACTACAGCATCGAAATGTTCCCGAAGCCGAAGACCCTGTTTGATCTTTTTACCGATTCGGCCCATACCCGGATCCGATATCTGATGCAGCCGGGTTTAAAAGAACTGGAATATCTCGATCCTGTTTTTCATATTTTACGACATGATCCGCGTACGGTTATAGCGCGAATCCCGTTTGATCATAACATCCACTAACATAATCAGAACCAAACTCCATTTCCGGAAACTGTAATATGAATATCGGTGATTTCCGGGTAGAACAACTCAGTGAAGGTGTTTTCGAAGTCTCTTCGGCAGGATCGATCCAGAAGCTCAGAGATTTTCGCCGGCAAAACGACTCCGGCCCGGTAACGCAAGTCGGACTCGATCCGGTGTTGGTTGACACCGGTACAACCCGGGTGCTGCTGGATGCCGGACTCGGTATCGGACTCGATAACAGCGAATCCGATCCTGACACTTCCAATATCATTACCAACCTGGATGTGTTCGGATATCGTGCCACCGACATCCAACATGTTATTCTCAGTCACCTGCATTACGACCATACCGCGGGGCTGAGCTACACCGACCGGGCGGGAAACATATCAGCCACCCTCCCGAACGCCACGATCCACGTTCAAAAAAATGAGTGGGAAACGGCATTGCAAAGCCTGGAACTCTCTTCCAAAGCACAGGGGCTGGGCTATGAACCGGATGACCTGTACCGACTGGTTGCCGACGGGCGTTTTTCGTTTCTGGACAGCGAACGAAAGGAGATCATCAAGGGTATAACGGTTATTCGGACCGGCGGTCATACTCCCGGCCACCAGGTGGTCCGTATCAGAAGCGGCAGGGAGATCGCATATTACTGCGGCGACCTCATTCCCAACGAATCGCACCTGAACCACTATGCCATGAACAAGGTGGATATCGACAGCAGCAAAGCAAGAAAAGCCAAAATGCTGCTGATGCAACAGGCATACCGGGACCAGGCGACCCTGCTATTCTATCACTCGGTCTACCGGAAGGCGGGAAAAGTGCTGCGTGACGAAAACCGGAAGTTCATACTGAAACAGGGGTAAGATTACAGCACCACAAGTTACTGATTCATCGATAGCAGAAAGTCCTTGTTGTTTCGCGTTCCCTTGATTTTATCCAACAGAAATTCCATGGCCTCGTTGGGGGTCATCGTCGTCAGATAGCGGCGCAGCAATACCACTTTTTCACGCTCTGACTCTTCCACAAGCAGATCTTCGCGCCGGGTGCCGCTTTTGAATACATCAATGGAGGGGAAGATCCGTCGTTCCGAGAGCCTTCGATCAAGTACCAGCTCCATATTACCGGTACCCTTGAACTCTTCAAAAATCACATCATCCATACGCGACCCGGTGTCCACCAGTGCCGTTGCCACGATGGTAAGACTTCCGCCGTCCTCGATATTACGGGCTGAACTGAAAAGTTTACGGGGTTTTTTCAGTGCTTCGGCATCCACCCCGCCGGACATGGTTCTGCCGGTGTTGGAACAGATATTGAATGCCCGGGCCAGCCGGGTGATAGAATCCATCAACACCAGCACATCATGACCGCTTTCCACCATACGTTTGGCTTTTTCAAAGACGATCTCCGCCAAACCGATGTGATTCTCCGGCTTCTGATCAAATGTTGATGCCACCACTTCGGCACTGGTGACATTGCGCTCCATCTCGGTGACCTCCTCGGGACGCTCATCGATCAGCAGGATAATGATCTTCGTATCGGGATTATTGGCCGCCACAGCATTGGCGATATTGCGCAGAATGGTGGTTTTGCCGGTTTTCGGTTGGGCGACGATCATACCCCGCTGTCCCTTGCCGATCGGCGAAAACAGATCAATAAGCCTCGTGGTATATTCGGAAGCCTGGTATTCCAGCACATAACGACTGTCGGGATACACCGGAAGCAACTCGTCAAAATCCTTGCGGGAGTCCATATCCGAGGGTATCCTCCCGTTCACACCATCCACCCGAAGGAGTGCAAAATACCGCTCTCCGATTTTCGGCGGACGTATGATGCCGATTACACTGTCACCCTGTTTCAGACAGAATCTTTTAATTTGCGAAGGCGAAACATAAATATCATCGGGACTGGCCGAATAGTGATAATTCGTTGACCTTAAAAAGCCATAGCCGTCTGGTAGTATTTCCAGAGTCCCTTCATTAATCAGATACCCTCCCAGCTTGGGTCTGATTTCATTGAGCCGTTCTTCCAGCGTATTCGCATTCGATTCCGGCAAAGCATCATGCACATTCTTTTTCTTGTTTCCATCCTGCCCGGATGACGCTTCCCGACGTTGGCCCTGTTTTTTTGCTGAATCCGGTGATTGGCCCTGTTTTTTTGCTGAATCCGGTGATTTGGCCGGTTTTCTTTCTTCTTTTTTGGCCTCTCCGGTTGAATCCGAAGATTTGTCTCTGTCTGTTGAAGGCTTGGACCTGTCCGACCCGGTTTTGGAAGGCACCGGTTCAGCTGACCCGGATACGCCATCCGAATCCCATGTCTGATCATCCGATGTGGAGCCGGTACTGCTGTCATCGCCGGAATCCTCCTCTTCACTCAAAGAAGGTATCGGCACCGGAACCAGCTTCTTGACTGGCTTGGTACGTTTGCCTTTTCTGTTCCGTTTCATTTTGCTACCCTGTCCGCCATCCTCCGCTTCGGACTTATCCTCCTTACCCGGCCCGGCTTTTTCCGGCTCTTCACTGGTGCGGGACTTCCGGTATTCCGTACCGCGCGGCGATTCGGAAGCATCCTCCGCACCACTTTGAGACTCCTTGCCCCGGGATTTCTTGTATTTACTAAGATCTTTTTTCCGATAGAAGCTCTCTTCTATATCGTGATCCTTTTTTTCATCAAAGGTCATCAAAGTCTGTGACTGTTGGCCGGCCTGTTCACGAAGGCGCTCTATCAAGGTTTGTTTGCGCAGACCGGTTACCGGTTTCAAACCAGAGGCTCTGGCTATTACCTGTAATTCCTTGAGTGTTTTATTTTCTAATTGATCCAAATCTTTCAAATCTGATCCGTCTGAGTGGAGGTAAGACATGATATACCTTGTACTGATCCGTTCACATACAGAATGTGTATCCGTTACATTTGGGATGAGCAACTATCCGGCATTTCGGACTTACCCGGTACTGTTATAGAAGTGTTTAACTTACTGATCGGAGGAAGGAAGCAGTTATTCGGCCTTGATGATTCGAGAGATCCATCTTTTGACCACGCCGTAAAAGTAAAAACTTCCGGTGAAAATTACCACTTGTTTGGTTAACCCTCTGAAGAAATCAATAATTTCTTCTTCGCAGGGAGGCAAGTTCTGTATATTGGATAAAAATGGTGCTATTTGAGCAAAATCTGCCGCCCTCTCCGACTTCAATACATAATAGTAGTTTTTTTGAAAAACAGAAAACGGTTCCAGCATTTTTTTTTGCGCTTTATCCTCCATGATGCACAGTACCATAACGGGTGGCGTGGCCCATTCTTGTCTTTTGATTGTTTCTGTTAAAGCCTTTACTGCTTCCGGGTTATGAGCTCCATCAAAATACCAGGGCAGCTCCGCTGCCAGCCGTTCAAACCGGCCCGGAAGCAAACCGCTGCCATACACCGACTGCAACGCCTCACAAAATTCCGGCAATGAGACGGGGAACATATCACCCGCCTTGCGTATAACCAGCCGGGCTATTGCCACATTCCAGCGATGAACCGGGACAAGGATATCTGTACGAACCTCCGATCGCCTGCCATCCTCCCAAAAGTGTATCAAACCGGCAGCCTTACCGCGCCCTCTCCGGTATCGCGGACGCAATGTCCGTGCATCCAGCACCTCGGCCCCTTGCTTTTTTGCAGTATGGACGATTTTTTCACGGGCGGCCGGCCTCATGTTACCGATGACCACCGGACGATTTTTTTTGATAATACCCGCCTTTTCACCTGCGATTTCAGCCATTGTATTGCCAAGAAAGTTGCTGTGATCAAAGCCGATCGAGGTGATAACCGAAACTTCCGGTTTCACGATATTGGTTGCATCAAGCCTTCCACCCAGGCCGGTTTCCAGGATGGCGATATCCACCTTCTCTTCAGCAAACCACCAGAATGCAATAACCGTCGTTATCTCGAAATAGCTGAGCTCCGTTCGCTGAAGGTCTTCGCCATGCTCCTGAAAGAACCTGAGCAGAGCCTCCTCTGATATCGGAACCCCGTTGATGCGGAACCGTTCCGATATATGATTCAAATGCGGAGAGGTATAGAGTCCGGTGCGGTAACCGGCATTTTGATAGACCAGGCTCAACATCACACTCACACTTCCTTTGCCGTTCGTACCGGCCACATGTATACAGGGCACTTTATCCTGGGGATTGCCCAGGTGGCTGCAGAACTTCCGGATCCGGTCGAGCCCCAGGCGTGCAGCGACGGCACCATGCATCTGAAATGATGGCAATTGACCGAGAAACCGGTATACGTCGGATATATCTTTAAATGTCATCATGTTTAACAATCCCGGAAAATATGTGCATCTGAATATCGTATATTGCCGTGAAACACGCACCCTTTTTTCACATTGAACCATTCGCTGAATTAAACGCACTGCCCATGTATCAACAGGTCATACGCCCTTTGCTGTTTCAAATGGATCCGGAACAGGCGCACCATCTGATCACCGCCGCAGGGCAGAAATGCTG
>SLOL01000039.1 GCA_007132495.1 Balneolales bacterium | reverse complement strand
GAGGCGATAGTGGTCAGGGAAACCGAACCCATCAGCCCGTAGTGAATCAGTCCCACCGGCAGTCCCAGCGTTGCCGCCAACTGCGGACTGAAACTGTAGGTTTTCAACTCTTTGTACAAAAAGGTTACGAACCCGATGTTCAGCAACAGGACAAAAGAGAGTATCCAGACCGGTCGCGGTCCCATAGTGGTATCCTGCCAGATCCACAAGTCCCACGGAACATAGGCGATCTCGCCGTACAGCACACACTCCTGATCCAGATCCACGTTGCCGGCAAACAGCGAAATTATGATCACCCCTATTGCAAAGAGGGTTGTGAAGACGATTCCCATGGAGGCGTCATGGAAGATGCGGCCTTTTTTGCTGAGTTGTTCGGTAAGATAGACAGTCAGCACCCCGAAGATACCGGCGCCGATCAGCATGGGAAAGGTGTTGCGGCCGGCCGTAAGAAGAAATGCGATCACAATGCCGGGAAGAACGGCATGAGAGATGGCGTCACCCATCAGGGACATCTTCCGCAGGACCAGGAAAGAACCGATCAGCGCACATGAAGAAGCTGCCAGTACTCCGGTAATGAGTATCCATCCGGTTGAGGTAATCATGACCGACCCTCCCGTTTTTTGTGGTCTTTGTCCGATTTTCCAGGTTTCAACGGATATTCTTCGGGGTCGTTGTTTATCCGGTTGTCTCCGTCCGGGAGTTTGGAACCCGGACGGCCGCCCTTTCCGCCATCATCTTTGTAGGGGATTTTGCTTTTATGGGGGTCGAGCGCGGGTGATCCCAGAGACCGGCGCAGCTGATCCTCGATATCGGAGGTGATGAGGTGCTCCATCGATTCAGCATCTTCGTGGACGTGATCTTCGGCAATATGCAATTGCTGATTGAGGTATTGTTCCCAGAGGCGGTGAACCCTGACCAGACGTTGGGCTTCGTCGCGTCCGGTTACGGTCAGTACATAACCATCCGGATTTCCCCTGTACCAGGCAATCAACCCCTTCTTCAAAAGTGAAGTCAGCACTTTTTGCAACTTCCTTTCGGGTATATGGCGTTTTTTAGCCAGTTCCCCGCATGTCCGGACCCGGTCGGTCCTGCCGTCTGCTTCTTCCAGGGAATAAATCGTTTTCAATATATTTTCACAGGCAATCTTGAACGAGAGCTTTTTGCGCTGAACATGTCGGGCAATTTCACCGCGACCGGGTGCGAGCAGGAAGGAGATGAGAAACATCAGTGCAGCACTCACGACCATCCATGGACCGGTCGGCATGGCCGGAGCCGTAAAACTCATGAATGAGCCGGTGATCCCGGAGAAGGCTCCCACGCCGGCCGCTATAACCAACATCACACGAAGCGAATCGGTCCAGTAACGGGCGGCGGCGGCGGGTATGATAAGCATTGCAGCCATCAACACGACGCCGACCGCCTGGATTCCGGCAGTGATGGTCATAACCATGAGCAATGCAAGCAGAAACTCCATTCGCTTGACCGGGTATCCGATGCTTCGGGCAAAAGGAATATCGAAACTTACGAGCTTGAGCTCCTTATAGGCCATGATCAGCAGTACCAGTATCAGCAGGCTGAGACCGCCGAATACCCTGACATCGGTCCCCACCATGGCCGCCGCCTGGCCGAAGAGAAAATCATCCAGTCCGCTTTGATCGATGTATCCGGTTGACTGGATGAACGTCAGAAGCACCACACCCAGACCGAAAAAGACCGACAGGACCATTCCGATGGCAGCATCCGGTGCGATCCGGCTGTTACGGGTGATGAAATCCATGGTAACCATGCTCAACAGCCCGAAAATGAAAGCGCCGATGATGAGCATGAACGGATCTTTGCCGCCGGCCACAATGAAAGCGAGGCAGACACCGGGAAGGATGGCATGGGCCACCGCATCGCCCACGAGCGCCCGTCGGCGCAGAATAGCAAAACATCCCAGGGCTCCGGCTGAAATTCCTAACAGGATGGTACCTGCCAGTACATACCGGATGTTGGGATCCTGAAGTGAGAAAAACTCGAAAAAAAGATCCATTATTTACGACTCCGTTTCTCGTATGAAACGTTGCTGGCGGCTGCGTTCGACCATCTGACTGAGTATATTCAGCCGTCCTCCATATGTTTTCTGAAGATTTTCGTCGGTAAAAGTGGTATCGACCGGTCCGAATGCCACCATCCGTAAATTCAGCAGCATAACCCAGTCGAAATTATCGGGAACGCTTTGAAGATCGTGATGAACCACCACTACCGTTTTGTTCAGAGTGCGAAGCTCCTGAAGTTTATTGAAGATTACGGTTTCGGTAGCGGCATCAACTCCGGCAAAGGGCTCATCAAGGAGGTAGATAGCGGCATCCTGTGCAAGAGCACGGGCCAGAAAAACCCGCTGTTGCTGCCCCCCGGAAAGCTGTGATATTTGCCTTTTTGCGTATTCCTCCATACCAACCTGTTTCAGTGATTCCGTGGCGATTTCACGGTCTTTACGAGACGGTCGCTGAAACAGGCGCAAATGGGGATAGCGGCCCATCAGTACCACATCCATCACACTGATAGGGAAATTCCAGTCTACGGATTCTCGCTGCGGAACATAGGCGACATTGCGACGCTGCTTATCCAGCGGCTTGCCGTAAATGAGGGTATATCCGGCGGAAGACGGGATCAGACCCATCGCCGCCTTAATCAATGTAGACTTGCCTGCTCCATTGGGCCCGACAATCGCCGTCATTTTACTTTCCGGCAGTTCGAAGTCGATATCCCAGAGCACCGGTTTCTGCTCGTAAGCGACCGTCAGGTCATGGACTTCGATTGGCGGGTTTTGTTTTCCGGTGTGGGGCGGGTTCACATTTGTCATAGTTGTTCCAGATCTTCGGTGAGTGCCTGAACTATTGTTTCTACATTATACCGGAACATACCGGTATAGGTGCCCTCGGGAGTTCCCCGGGCACCCATGGAATCAGAGTAAAGGGACCCGCCGTTGCGTACTTCATAGCCGCGCTCCCGAACGCCGGCGATCACCGATTCGATGGAGCGGGTACTGACGCTCGTTTCTACAAAAATGGCCGGTATTTCCCGTTCTGTAATCAAATGGACCATGCGGGAGACATCCTGAACACCGAATTCGGTGGCCGTACTCAACCCCTGGAGTCCGCGGACTTCAATACCGTAGGCGCGTCCGAAATATTGAAAGGCATCATGTGCCGTAATTAGTATGCGACGCTCTTCGGGTATGCTTTGAATGCGTTGAAGTGCATATAGATGCAGTTCCCGAAGTTCCTGTTTATACGATTCGGCACGCTCCCGGAATGTTCCGGAATGTCCCGGAAGGAGGCGGGATAATGCTTCGGTGACATCATCAATTACGTATATCCAGAGTTCGGCATCAAACCAGACGTGCGGGTCGTAGGTACCTCCGTAATCGGAGGCTTCAATTAATTTATCTTCCGGAATAGATGTGGTCACAGCCCGTGTATGCTCCCCCTGTCTGTTCAGGATTTCGGAAAGCCGTCCCTCCAGAAAATGTCCGTTATAGAGTACCAGGTCGGCCCGCTCCATGTTTTGAAAGTCACGCGGAGTAGCCCGGTAAACATGGGGATCGACTCCCGGACCCATCATGCTGACGGTCCGTATGTCTTCGCCGCCGACATTTTCCACGGCATCCCGGATCAGATTGGTAGTGGTGACGACGAAAGGGCGATCATCCCGGTCACCATCGTCGTTGGCGCATGCCGAAAAAGTGAGCAGGATCAAACTGAGTACGGCTGTTGTAATATTAGACAGATTTAAAGTCATTTGTACGTTACGGCGTTCATGAGTCACATTCAACGAATATGAAATTGGCTATGGAGAGAGGGAGGAAATACTGTTGTTCATCCACCTTCAGGCGGACCCCCGAGCTGTCTTTTCCGGCTACCTGAATGTCACGGTTGACGATGAGATTCAGTCTGGAAAGCATATTCAGGATGTCCTTGTCCTGTGTCATGACTCTGCGAATGGTAGAGAAGCTACCCGCTTTCAGACTGCTGACCGGCTTCAAATCGGGTGTTTCCGGAATTTTGAGATCTGCCGACGGAATGGGGTCGCCATGGGGGTCGTGCGTCGGATGGTCCATGAGTTCGGCTATAGCCGCTTCAAATTTCTCACTGATCACATGCTCTAGTCTTTCGGCCTCTTCATGGATTTCATCCCACGTGTAATTGAGGTGATTCGCCAGATAGAGTTCCAGCAATCGGTGATGCCGCAATACCTCCAGCGCAATTTTTTCACCCACGTCCGTAAGACGAACCCCTTTGTAAGGCTCGTGTTCAACCAGTTGTACCTGGACCAGCTTCTTGACCATACCGGTTACAGAAGCCGGACGGACATCCAGTCTTTTGGCAAGGTCCTGCATTCCGACGCGGCCATTGAGTTCCTCAAGCTTGTAGATTTCTTTGAGGTAATCTTCCTGGGATTCACTTAAGCGTGGTTTGTTCATGAATTTTTAAAAAGCTTGGTGATAGGTAGCTGCCGGCACACTTTCCGAAGTTAGTCATAACTAAATTACAGGTCAACAGCGAGTGTGGATTCTGATTGTTAAGGCCGAAATATGGTATAAAATAGTATCCTTTAGTATCCTTTGCATTTTTTTGGAATAATAATATATTTAGTTGAAACTAATATTAATGGTGGAATAAAAATTCTGAAACTAAGTTGCAATAAATATTCAATGTGCGCTGTAAACTATCTTGCACTACTATATTTACTATTTCCTGCTGTTGCATTTTCCGGATCCTTTGAAATTGAAGGCAGAGTGGTCGATGCGAATGAAGAACCCCTGGTCGGTGCGACGGTTCTGGTACAGGAAACCGGGCAGGGCATCGCAACCGACGGCAATGGTCATTTTCGCATAAGCGGTCTGGAATCGGGCACATGGACGCTGGTTGTTCGTTATGTAGGGTATGAAAGGCGTGAACTTTCGGTGGATATGCCCGGGGAGGACGAGGAAGCGTTGAACATTGTTCTCACACCTGATATCGTTACAGCTGAGGAGCTGGTTGTTACAGCTTCCATACTGGATCGTATTACAAGGTACCAGCCCACACAGTCTTATGACGAATCCGATATACTGCAGCGCAACACCACATCGCTTGGGACCTTGATTGACGGAGAACCGGGTGTTGCCATGCGATCATTCGGACAAGCACCGGCACGGCCGGTCATCAGAGGCATGGATGGAGAACGGATCCAGGTCCTGGAGAACGGAATGAAAATGGGCGATATATCCGCTACAGCCCATGATCATGCCGTCATTATGGATCCGCAGGCGATTAATCAGCTTGATATCATACGGGGACCGGCAAGCCTCATTTACGGATCCAGCGCAATGGGCGGTATCATCAACGCCCACTCCAACGATATCCCCTCAAAATGGACGGCCGGGTCAAGCGGTTTCATAGGAGGAGAGGGGCAGACCGGTATGGAGTCTTTCTCCGGATTTGGAAGATATACCTATGGGAGCGATTCACAGGCATTTTCCATACGGGGCAATCTGCGTAATACCGGCAACATGAAGACACCGGTCGGGGAGATTCCGGGAACAGATTTAAGGGCCGGTCACCTTGCTTCCGGCTATGCTTACCGAAACGGCCGAAGTCATTCGGGTCTTTCGGTTCAATATTCCGATCAGCGGTATGGAATACCCGAGGATCCCTTCGATCCGGATGAGGAGGTAGTGCTGGAAATGCAGAGACTGGCATTCAGCGGCTCGGTACAACGGGAGTATGAACACCCATTCTGGCAGGCCACGCAATTCCGTACCACCTTCAACCGCTACACCCATGAGGAAATCGAAAGAGCATTCATCGACGGAACACTGGCCGACGAGGATCTTGAACTGGCTGTAGACCAGGATTATGTTCAGGCGGAAATGTTGATTCAACACGGATCCCTGGGGATTCTGGATAATGGTACCTTTGGTCTGTCTTTGGACTATTACGACTATGAAGTCGGTGGTGAAGAGGCACTGACCCCCGATGCGTGGAGTGGAACACTGGCAGGGTTTGTTGTTGAGGAAATAAATCTGTCCGGCGACTGGCTATTTCAAAGCGGACTACGCCTGGAGTGGGACCGGACCGGGTCGCTGGCGAACCACGACTTCCCGGATGCCGGAGAGGTTCGGAACCATGGGATATGGGCAGGGGCCCTGGGTGTCAATGGTCCTCTGACGCAGGATATCCGGCTGGGCTTTCAACTTTCAAGAGCACATCGTACCCCGTCGGTCGAAGAGCTGTTTTCGGATGCCATACACCTCGGCGCGGGAGCTTATGAGATCGGTGATCCCGATCTGGAAAACGAGATCGGCTACGGGGTGGATCTGTTTATGGATTACGAGTCCGTCAATCGGGAAATCCACATTGCACTTTATGCCAATCGTATAAGCGGTTATATCACGATGGTACCAACCGGAGAATACGAACCGGTACGGGGACTACCGGTTCTGGAGTACCGCGGTTCGAATGCCGAACTGCTCGGTGGTGAATTTTCCTACAAACAAAAGTTCGGTGAACGTGTACGTTTTTCGGGTCAGGCCGATTACATCCATGGCAGTGAAAATTCCGGTGGAAGTCGTCGACCCTTGCCGTATATGCCACCGTTACGCCTGACCGGTTCACTGGCGTACGATGCCGGAACCTGGTGGACCGACCTCAATGTGCGGCATGTATTTGCTCAAAACAGAACCGCTGAGGGAGAGGCATCCACCAGCGGTTATACATTAATCAATACAGCAGCCGGGCTTCGACTGGGAAACGGCAATCTGCACCATATTGCGCTTACAGCAGATAACTTGTTTGATGTTACCTGGCGGGATCATTTGTCCCGAATCGAACAGCGTGATATTCCCATGTTGGGACGTAATATTCGACTCTCTTACCGTTATTATTACTGAATGATCTGTGAACTCATTTTTCAATAATTGTGCACATACCCATCTCCGGTTTTCAACATGTTGTTAACATATTACTGATTCCGTATCCATGTGCCGCCTTTCGGTCCGTAAAGAATTGTCGTGTTGAAAAGTTGTGGGAAAATAGAGCTTTTTTCTTGGCCATGAGCGATTATATTTTGAATCAATCAAGCGTTGTTTTCTGTTTGTTTATGCAAACCACAAATGCATCGTGGTGCAAACAACAGGAATGCCGGTAAAAAACGTTTTTTTGCTGCAGCAGTAATTCATCTCTTTGTCTCAAAATATAAATATCCGCTACTATCATGAAAATTAATGCACATTTTACACAAAACTTTTCGGACAATCCCTACGAAAGCCTCAAGTTCGAATCCAGAAGATCGGAAATCAGAAATCCGGATGGTTCGGTAGTCTTTCTGCTCGAGGATGTCAAAGTACCGTCGGGATGGTCTCAGGTAGCCACGGATATCATTGCTCAGAAGTATTTCCGGAAAGCCGGAGTGCCGGTCAAGCTGAAAAAAGTAGATGAAAAAGGAGTACCGGTCTGGCTGCAACGGTCCGAAGCGGACAAACAGGCGTTGAAGACGTTGAAACCGGAGGAACGCTACGGCCCGGAGACCGACTGCCGCCAGGTTTTCGACCGGCTTGCAGGCGCCTGGACATACTGGGGCTGGAAACACGACTATTTTGACAGCGAAAAAGATGCACGCACTTTTTTCGATGAGATGCGGTACATGCTTGCCAATCAGATGGCGGCTCCGAATAGTCCGCAATGGTTCAACACAGGCTTGTACTGGGCATACGGAATCAACGGACCCTCACAGGGACATTATTATGTAGATGCGAAAACCGGCAAGGTCCAAAAATCCAGGGATGCCTACAGCCGCCCTCAGCCGCATGCCTGCTTTATTCAGAGCGTCAACGACGATCTGGTAAACGAGGGGGGAATTATGGATCTGTGGACCCGCGAGGCGCGCCTGTTCAAATACGGCTCGGGTACCGGAACCAACTTTTCGGATATTCGCGGAGATAGTGAAAACCTGAGCGGCGGTGGAAAATCCTCCGGTCTTATGAGTTTTCTGAAAATCGGTGATCGTGCCGCCGGAGCTATCAAGTCAGGGGGAACCACCCGGCGTGCGGCCAAAATGGTAACGCTCGATCTCGATCATCCCGATATCGAGGAATACATCAACTGGAAAGTTACAGAGGAGCAAAAAGTGGCCTCGATCGTTTCCGGTTCCATTATCTGTGAAAAACATCTTCGCAAGATCATCAGGCTGTGCCATGAACCGGTTGTGATCGAAGGCCGGGAGTATAACGGAAAAATCAGCCGTGATCCCCGGAAAAACAAAAAGCTCAGAAAAGCGATCCGGGAAGCCCGCCGGGATTATGTACCGGCTAACTATATCGAGCGTGTCCTTCAGCTTGCAGCCCAGGGATACGGGGATATCGCCTTTGAAAGTTACAACAGTGACTGGAATTCCGAAGCCTACAACACGGTGAGCGGACAAAACTCCAACAACTCCATCCGGGTTCCGAACGCCTTTATGAAATCGCTTGAAACCGGTGGCGATTGGAATCTTTACGGACGGATCGAGCTCCGGAAAGCAGAAGAGGAGGGACGGGATCCGGAACCGATGAAAACACTCAACTCCCGTGAGCTCTGGGATCAGATCTCCTATGCGGCATGGTCGTGCGCCGATCCCGGCACCCAGTATCATGATACGATCAACGAATGGCATACCTGTCCGGAAGATGGCCCCATAAAAGCCAGTAATCCCTGTTCGGAATATATGTTCCTGGATGATACCGCCTGCAACCTGGCATCACTCAATCTCATGAAATTTTTCGACGAGAAAGAATCCGGATTCCGGGTAGAGGATTACCGCTTTGCAACACGGCTTTGGACGATAGTTCTGGAGCTGTCGGTTCTGATGGCGCAGTTCCCGTCCGAGCGGATAGCCGAGCTTTCCTACAGGTTCCGGACACTCGGCCTCGGGTATGCCAATATGGGAACCCTGCTCATGGTCAATGGCATTCCCTACGACAGCAAAGAGGGCAACGCCATTTGCGGGGCAATCACGGCCATTATGCACATGACATCATACGCAACCAGTGCCGAAATGGCTTCCGAAATTGGTGCATTTCCAGGCTATGAGAAGAACAAGGAGCACATGCTGCGGGTCCTTCGCAACCACCGGAGGGCGGCATACAACTCCGATGACGCCGAGTACGAGGGACTCACCATCAAACCGGTGGGAATTGATGAAGCGTACTGTCCAGAATATCTGCTAAAAGCCGCCCGCGAGGATGCCGATCGGGCTGTAGAGCTGGGTGAAAAGCATGGGTATCGCAATGCGCAGGTTACCGTGATTGCCCCGACCGGTACGATCGGACTGGTTATGGATTGTGATACAACCGGAATCGAACCGGATTTTGCCCTCGTCAAGTTCAAAAAACTGGCCGGTGGCGGATACTTCAAGATCATCAATCAAAGCGTTCCCCAGGCACTTCGCAAGCTGGGCTACAGTAAAAAAGAGATCGATGATATTGTCAAATACGCCAAGGGACACGGATCACTCAAAGGCTGTCCATCGATTACTCATGAACAACTTGCAGAAGCCGGTTTTACCGAAGACAAAATCGAAGCTGTAGAACAGGCACTGCCTTCGAGTTTTGACATCAAATTTGCCTTTAATCACTGGACTCTTGGTGAGGATTTCTGCAAGGATATACTGGGAATCACCGATCAGGAGCTGGCCGATCCCGGGTTTGACATGCTCCGGTTTCTTGGTTTCACGCGAAAACAGATAGAACGGGCCAACGATTATGTTTGTGGTACGATGACCGTTGAGGGCGCTCCGAAGCTAAAAGAAGAGCATCTACCGGTGTTTGATTGTGCCAACAGATGCGGCCGTACGGGTACACGGTTTATCCAGGCGGAAGGGCACATCAACATGATGGCGGCGGCACAACCATTCATTTCCGGTGCCATTTCCAAAACCATTAATCTCCCGAATGAAGCGACGGTTGAGGATATCAAAAATGTCTATCAGCTTTCTTGGGAAAAGATGCTCAAAGCCAATGCACTGTACCGGGATGGTTCCAAGCTCAGTCAGCCGCTTAACGCTATGGCCGATATAATGGACGAGCTGGAAGAGGAGATGGAAGAACCGGCCGACCATGCCGAGATGCAGCAGGTTCAGGATCAGGTGATCAAAACGGCCGAGAAAATCATTCATAAATATGTAACGGGTCGCGAGCGGCTGCCGCATCGCCGGGCCGGCTATACCCAGAAGTGCAAAATCGGAGGCCAGTCGGTTTATCTGCGAACCGGCGAGTACAAAAACGGACAACTGGGTGAGATCTTCATCGATATGCACCGGGAAGGGGCCTCATTCCGTAGTCTGATGAACTGTTTCGCCATCGCCATTTCGCTTGGACTGCAGCACGGCGTTCCCCTTGAGGAATATGTTGATGCATTTGTATTCACCAAATTTGACCCCAGTGGAACCGTGATCGGAAACCCGCATATCAAAATGACCACCTCGGTCATTGATTATATCTTCCGCGAACTGGCCGTCACTTACCTGGATCGTGAAGACCTGGCACATGTGGGCCCCGGGGAAATACTGAAGCGCACTCTTAAGCCGGATGATGATTCAACCGTATCCGCTCCCGATGAAGAAAATAACGGGGGCGATTCCGGTGATGTATCTGGTCAGAGCTCGTCAGCCGGCGGTGATACGGGTACTTCAGATTCTGACTCTTATACCGATCAGACAACCGGAATCTCCCGAAGCACGGATGATGCCGGTGAGACCTCGGGGAAACGCCATCACCGGTCCGAGCAGATGACCAGAGCCAGAGAAATGGGTTTTACAGGGGATATTTGTTCTGATTGCGGAAGCATGACCATGGTTCGCAACGGAACTTGTCTGAAATGTACGACCTGCGGCTCAACCACCGGATGCTCCTGATTTCAGGCCATTGACGATTGAACCGGGGATCAGGCATCAACTTCCACTAAAAAAGCTGTATCCCGGAGCGGATTGCTACCGGAATACAGCTCAACAAAACCTCTAACCAAACATTCATGGCAATCAGGGACTAAACGTCGTCAATATGCCGTCCTGTTTTTTGGAGGGAAGACTTGCCGTATTATGGATCGTATCATTTTGTGGAGGTGGTGATACCAACCGCCACGGTATTTGTCAAACTGATGAAAATGTTCGTATAACTTGGTTCGGGACTTCTCCATGGCATAATTCATAGTTACCTCCAATTAAATAGTTGCTATAGACAGATCAGATAATATTTTTTAAAAGCGCTTTTCTGATCATAATATAGGGATTTTTAACGGATATGGCAATAAACATTGAGTGAAATAAAGCATACGAATGACCCTGTTTAAAGTTTCAACCGAACCACTGGATTTACCTTTAAAACACACCTTTACCATTTCCAGGGGATCAAGAGAGGTTGCGGAAAATATATTGATCCGGCTTGAAGCCGACGGGATCACAGGCATAGGTGAAGCCGCACCAAACCATCGCTATAATGAAACTCGTGAGTCCGCCCTGTCTTTCCTCAATAATATCGGGAGTTATGAAACACGAAAGCCATTTGATGTAGATGCGCTGGTGTCTCACATGAATGACAAATCGGATGGAGAATATGCCGCCAAAGCGGGACTTGAGATGGCGCTGTACGACTGGATAGGAAAAAAGCTCCGAATGCCAATATATCGACTATTGCAGGCGCCCGGTGCCACAGGACCCCGGACAACCTTTACCATAGGAATCGATGAACCGGAGGTGATCAGCGAAAAAGTCCGGGAGGCCGAAGCATATCCGCTGCTTAAGGTGAAACTTGGAACCGACAATGACAAAGAGATCATACGTACAATACGTGATGTGAGCAGCAAGCCGGTATTGGTGGATGCCAATGAACGATGGGAAAGTGTTGATCAGGCGATGGAGATGCTGCGATACCTTGAGAATTACAACGTTTTTCTGGTTGAACAGCCAATGCCGGCATCCTGTAAAAAGGAGATGATGATTTTGCGAAGAAAGTCATCCATACCACTTTATGCTGATGAAAGCCTTACCGGCAGGGAGTCGCTGGATGAAATCGCCATGCAATTTCATGGAATCAATATAAAACTGATGAAAACCGGAGCGATCAGTACGTCGTTGCGACTGTTGCACCGGGCCCGCATGAAGGGACTGAAAATTATGACAGGTTGTATGGTCGAATCAACAATAGCAGATACGGCGTCGGCGGTGGTAGCCATGTGGGCAGATTATGCGGATCTTGACGGGCATATGTTGATAAAAAACAATCCCTGTAAAGGTCTGATCATAAATCCGGAAGGAAATGTAAAACTGCGGGATGAGCCGGG
>SLOL01000180.1 GCA_007132495.1 Balneolales bacterium | reverse complement strand
TGGGGGCAAGGCTGGAATATTGGTTCCCCGGTGACTTTGTCGATGACATGGTAGATAATCCCGACGCCCCGATACCGGATCAGGTTCGCGAAGCCTACCATGATAATACGTATGGCTTTTTCGGCCACCGCTTCAAAATGCGGCTGCTTCCCCGGATCAGTGTCTCCTTCCCGGTTCGGGAAAACCAGATGATGTATTTCAACTACGGACACCAGACCAAGCTGCCGCATCCGTCTCATCTCTATGCCGGACTCGATCCGTTCTATCAGGATCGCTCCTTTCTGGCCACACTCGGAAATCCCAACCTCGATCCGGAAGTCGATATCTCTTATGAAATCGGTATCCGCAATCAGCTCACCGAAAACGATGCGCTTAATATTTCGGCCTTCTGGAGTGACAAATACGACTTTATTACATCCGAACGCATTTTGATTACGGATGTAACCGGTCGTGAGGTGGAGCGTGCCTATCGCGTGAATGGGGACTTTGCCCGGGTCCGCGGACTGGAGGTGACCTACATCAAACGCTACTCAGACTGGTTCCGGGGTAATGTTTCCGGTACCTATCAAAGGGCCGAGGGACTCAGTTCCACCTCCCAGGATGCACTTCGGGACCTGATCGTCGGTGGGCAGACTTTCGGCAGCAATGTTGAGACCCCTCTTGCCTGGGACCGCCCCTGGGATTTTCGTGCAAACGCCACTTTCCGCTACGACCGGCCCAATCCGTTGATGGATATTCCCGGACTAAATCAGTTTCAGATGAACATATCCGGGTACTACCGCAGTGGTATTCGTTACACACCGAGTGAGTTCATCGACAATCAGCGCCACCCGATCACCGGAGAACGCAACTGGCGGCCCATTTATCAACGAAGCACCGATCCGTCAGACCGTTTTTCCGAAAGCGGACCCGCCTGGTATGAGCTGGATCTGAGCTTTCAGAAATGGTTTCAGTTTGATAACACCCGGCTTCGGTTGAGTCTTGATGTTACCAATCTCCTGAACACCCCAAATGCGGCCATTATCAATCCGGTTACCGGGGATGCGTATCGAACCGATTATCCGACCCAGGAAGAGATTCAGCGGATGTCGGATGCCGAAGTACAGGAGCTCCGAAACGATCGCTCCTATGATGTTCCGTCGAATGTACGCGATCCCCGATATGTCGATCCTCGTGATAACAACCGCCCCGATTATATGAATCCAGCCAACTTCCTCAAGCCCCGGCACATCATGTTTGGGGTCTCATTTGAGTTTTAAAGCATTATTACAGGTTTTCAAGATCTCTCCATTGATGAAATACAAAAAAATTCCGCTATTACTGCTGTTTTGTCTGATTTATCACGGGATATCCCAGGCGCAGGTATTGCCCAGCATGGGAGAATCGCGTTCAGGAACCTATGGATTCCAGTTTCTGAAAATCGGTCCGGATGCCCGTTCGGCAAGTATGGGAAACGCCAGTGTGGCCGATGCCTTCGATGTCTCCTCCCTCTACTGGAACCCGGCGCTCTCTGCACAGATGGATCAATCCCAGGTATTGCTCGGTCACACCCAGTATTTTGCCGATATCTCCATGAATTACGCAGGCTATGTGCATCGTATACGCAACTTTTCAGTCGGGGCCTCCATCCAGTTTCTTGATTCCGGCGAGATGGATGAGACCACCGAACTTCAGCCGGGAGGCACCGGAAGGACGTTTCGGACCAACCATTTTGCCATAGGGCTTACTTTCGCCCAGGAGCTTACCTCATTGTTCAGTTATGGCGTTACCCTGAAATATCTGGATGAAAGGGTAGAAGAAGTGGCTGCACGTACCGGAGTGATCGATGCCGGCTTTTTCTATCGTGTAGGAGATACCGGCCTGCGCTTTGCGGTTGGATTGAACAATTTCGGGTTTGACGCCGATCCCGGCGGTGAAACCCGCCGCCGGCCGGGGCCCAATGAGAGCGATGTTGAAACCGATGAGGACGGCTTTATCGTTTATGACGATTTTACGGAGGTAACTCCTCCCACCACCTTTATTCTCGGCTCGGCTTATGATCTGCTGGAGCGAAGTGACTATACCGTGACCGTTACCGGGCAGCTTACCAATCCCGCAGATTCCCGGGAGCGGTTTAGCATGGGAATCGAACTGGACTATCTGCGGCGCTTTTTTATCCGTACCGGCCATGAATTCGGCGTGGACGAGTCTTACTTGCCCTCCTTCGGTGCCGGATTCCATTTTCCGCTCTATAATTATGGAATCAGAGCCGACTACGGGTACTCCAGCCGTGAATATCTGGGCAATATGCATCGAATTTCCATCCGATTTGATCTGTAACCATGCGCATGAAGACCACTAACCTGCTATCAAACCTGCTCCTGTTGCTGTTTTTTACCGGTATGATCACCGGGTGTGATACCATATTCGGAACCAAAGGAGACGAAACCACCGATGAGATCTTCGAAGAGGGACGCATCGATCCACAGCTGATTCCTGATGAAATTGGCTATGCGGCCCTGTTGCCGTTCTGGGACTTTTTCGATGCACCCACCGATGTGTTCGTCGGCTATGATGAACTGGTATATGTAACCGACCGAAGCGGACTTCACGTGCTGGATCGCGCCGGTCGTCCCTACTTTGAAGTACTTGAACTGGACGGTGCCGTCGCCGTGACCCAGGACCGTGACCTCAATGTCTATGTGGCCGCCCGCTACGATACGGTGGTTGCAGCGGTTGATTCTAGCCTGGTCTGGAACCTGCCGGCCGTTTTCAAATTCCGAAATGTTAATCAGGGAAACCCGGTACCGGTGGATACCATCATCCATCCGTTTGATGATATAAGCCAGCCGATCAGTTCGGTTCAAAACGCCCGTTTGAATAAAGAGAGCACGATTAACGATGAATATGTAGCATTCACGGATATCACAGCTCTTGAAGACAATACCATCTATATCACCCGAAGAGGTCCGGCCAATCTGACAGGTCGTGCGGTGGCACCGGACAATATTGTGATGGAGTTTCAGCAGGATCCCGACCGGGGAGAGGGAAAGATGAGAAATAATCGACTAATTCGTGCCCTGAGTCCGGTTACTCCTTCCTTAATCAGTTCGATTGGTCCATCAGCCATAACAGGTTTTGCAGCACCGCCGCAGCGTCAGAACATGACCGAAGACCGAAGCTTCCTTATAGCCCAGGCCGATCCCGATGCCAATATTCCATTCCGGGTTCTCTGGATCAATGCCGAATTTAC
>SLOL01000160.1 GCA_007132495.1 Balneolales bacterium | reverse complement strand
TTCTTCGGCCTTTTTTGCAGCTTCCGCTTCCGCCTGGGCTTTCTCAGCTGCTTCTTTTGCTTTCGCCTCACGCTCTTTCTTGAACGCTTCTTCTTCGGCTTTAAGCTGCGCTTTCATGCGCTCTGCCTTGGTTTTTGTCGTTTTACTCTTGCTCTGACGCTCCTCTTTCCAGGCCGAAATCGTTTCTTCAATTTCCTTTTCCGATTTTCCCCAGCGCTCCAGATGGAGGCGGTAAAAAATCCCCTCCTGTTTCAGGATGGATCGAACCGTATCGGTAGGCTGTGCACCATTTTTTAACCAATGCACCACCCGATCCTCATCCAGTCGCAACAGTGAAGGTTCCTGGGACGGATTGAACCTCCCCACATCTTCAATAATGCGACCATCCCGCTTGGTCCGGATATCTGATACCACTATATGGTAATAGGGAAGTCTTTTTCTTCCGTGTCGTTGTAATCTTATTCTAACCAATTTTAGCTCCTAAACAGGTTTATGGTTGTTGCTAATTAATTTTTTGTTGTCCGGTCATATTTTTCAACCCCTCCATCGCACGGCCCATTTTATTCATCTTGGTCATGGTCTTCATCATTTTCTTCATTTGGTTAAACTGCTTGAGAAGATCATTCACCTCCTTAACGGAAGTTCCCGAGCCTTTGGCGATTCTTTTTCGACGACTGCCGTTTATCAACTGTGGGCGGCGTCTTTCTTCAATGGTCATGGAATTGATAACAGCCTCAATGGGCTTCAAAGACTCGTCATCAATTTCTGTATCTCCAAGCTGTTTACTCATACCCGGTATCATGCCCACAAGATCCTTCATGGAACCCATTTTCTTCACTTGCTGTAACTGGCCATAGAAATCCTCCAGATTAAATGTATCGGAGGAAATTTTAGACTGCAGTTTTCTTGCCTGAACCTCATCATACTGTTGTTGGGCCCGTTCCACCAGCGATACCACATCTCCCATTCCAAGAATGCGTTGTGCCATTCTGTCCGGATAAAACGGGGATATGGAATCCATATCTTCACCTGTGCTGATGAATTTGATCGATTTATTGACTACCGTTTTAATGGAAATGGCAGCCCCGCCCCTGGTATCACCATCCAGCTTGGTCAGTACCACACCGTCAAAATCAATTTGCTCATTGAACTCTTTGGCCGTATTGACCGCATCCTGACCGGTCATCGAATCTACAACAAACAGCACTTCGGTGGCATTTACAGACTTTTTGATGTCTGCAACTTCGTTCATCATGTACTCATCAACATGCATGCGGCCGGCCGTATCAATGATGAGTACATCCCTGGCATTTTTTTTGGCTTCCGCAACCGCTTCAGTGGCTACCCTGCCCGCATCTTTTTCTTTAATAGCGTATACGGGAATATCAATCTGTCCGCCCAGGGTTTTCAACTGATCCACAGCTGCGGGTCGATACACATCCGCCGCGGCAAGCATCGGTGTTTTACCCTGTTCCTTTAACCATTTGGCCAGTTTTGCCGAGAAGGTGGTTTTACCCGAACCCTGAAGTCCGGCGATCAGTATTACGGTGGGCGGCTTATCCGAGAATGTGATTTCTTCTTTTTCTTCACCGAGCACCCAGGCAAGCTCATCGTAAACAATTTTAGTAAACTGCTGACCGGGAGTCACGCTGGCTACGACACCCTGACCCAGAGCCTTCTCTTTGACCTTAGATGTTATGGAGCGTGCTACTTCATAATTAACATCGGCATCCAGTAATGCACGACGTATCTCTCTCACCGTTTCAGCAACATTGATGTCGCTTAAACGCGCCTGGCCGGTTACCGACTTGAATGCATTCTCTAATTTACTGGATAGATCCTCAAACATAAACTAATAAACTCGGTATTGTGCCGATGATGCCGCATTGCATTATGCCACATTATTGCAATATGATTTGAAAAGTCTGGAAAAATATGCAGAATATCACCTCAAATCAATTAAATCTTTCTATTTTTAAACAGATTATCCACATTGCAAACCACGGTTTGTTACGTCTTTTCTTTTTAACTACTTTAGGCTATCCCATTTGTATTGAAGGAAAAATTAAATATCGCATGGATAACACAAACAGTAATAATTTATTACAAGGTAAAAACGGACTCATTTTCGGGGCATTAGACGAGAGAAGTATTGCCTGGCGAGTAGCTTTGGCCTGTCAACGTGAAGGTGCCACTTTCACGCTCTCCAACGCTCCTATTGCTCTTCGTCTTGGAAAACTTCAACAACTCGCAAAGAAAACCGGTTCTGAAATTATAACCTGTGATGTCTCCGATTACAAAGATGTCAACAAGCTCATCGGCCAGACTCTGAAGAAAACAGGAAAACTGGATTTTATCCTGCATGCGATTGGCATGTCTCCGAATATCCGCAAGGGCTTCGACTATCAGAGTCTGAATTACAAGCTTATGCAGCAAACGCTTGAAATATCGGCAATATCACTTCATAAAATACTTCAATCCTGTATTGATAACGATGCCCTCAATGACCGGGCCAGTGTATTGGCCCTCTCCTATATCGGAGCACAGCGGGTATTCTCAAAATATTCCGACATGAACGACGCCAAGGCGCTTCTTGAGAGTATTGCGCGTAATTTCGGGAGCCGTCTTGGCAAACGGGGAATCCGCGTCAATACCGTTTCCCAGGGTCCAACCAAAACATCCGCAGGCTCCGGTATTGGAGGTTTTGATGCCATGTATGAATTTGCTGAGAAACTGGCGCCGTTGGGAAATCCCACTGCTGATGAGTGTGCTGATTACTGTGTAACTCTTTTTTCCGATCTTACCCGAAAAGTGACCATGCAGAATCTGTTTCATGACGGCGGATTCAGTACCAATGGTATCAGCGAACAACTGATCCTGGATCTGGCTGAACTGCACAAGAAGAAAGCGTAGGAGGATTTTAAAGAATCTTAACTTGAATCCGGCAGGATCCACACTTCCATGACGATACGAATCCTGGGCATTGATCCCGGTTCCAGAGTTACCGGCGTGGCTCTTCTTGAAAAAGAGCACACCCGCTACCAGGCGGTCATGTGTGATGTTATACAACTTTCCGGCATATCCGAACCGCTTGACCGTCTGACGAAACTCTATACCGATATATCTGATCTCATCGACCGTTTTCAGCCTGCGGCCTGTGCCATTGAAACGCCGGTCTACGGTAAGGATCCATCAGCCATGCTAAAATTGGGCCGGGCCCAGGCTTCAGTAATCATGGCAATTCTTCACAAACAACTGCCGGTTTCTGAATATTATCCGAAAGCGGTAAAAAAGGCCATCACCGGCTCCGGTAATGCTCGTAAAAGCCAGGTGGCTTTTATGCTTCACAAAATGATCCATATTGCCGAAGACGACCTTTCATTGGATGCAACCGATGCCCTGGCTGTTGCATGGTGCCACCTATTGAAAATGTCGAATCCCGCGCTGTACCACGAGGAGGATGGACCTAAACACAATAGCCGTAGACGCAATACCTGGAATTCATTCGTTGAAGATAATCCGGACCGCATTCGAAAACCCTGACAACCGGAATCCTTTATAACTGTTCCCGTTAAATGGCCACTAATCCAAATAATATTCATCTCTCATGATAGCTTACCTGCGTGGACAGATCATCAACCGGCAACCGGGATATCTCATCCTCGACGTTCGCGGGGTAGGTTATGGAATCCGTGTATCGAATCACACCCTGGACCGACTTCCATCCGGTAGCAATGAGTGCATACTCCATATTCACCATCATATTTCGGACAATGACCAACAGCTTTTCGGTTTCTCAACAACAGAGGAACAAAATCTTTTTGAATTGCTCATAACAGTCCGAAGTATCGGACCGCGGCTGGCACTGGCATTGCTTTCGGCCATGCCCCCCAACCATCTTGTGGATGCTATCGTCCATCAAAACTCTGCTTTGATTGCAAAGAGTCCCGGTATCGGAAAAAAGTCAGCCGAACGAATTGTGCTGGAGTTGCGGGACAAACTCGGAGAGATTGTTAACGCTGGTGACCGTGTCCCGGAAACGGGCTCGCTGCAGAATGAAACCGTTTCTGCACTTGAAGCCCTTGGATATTCTGCTTCCATAGCTCAAAAAGCTGTTCATCAGGTTCAAAATGATGAACAGGTACCCGAAAATGTTTCTGAATTTTTAAAAAAGGCACTGAAATATTTGCAATAAAGAAATACCCGTTTCAGCTTGGTATCGTATTTCACTAACTTTATACTAACAGAACCGAAATTCAAATTATTATCAGGAGTATTATGGTCTATGTCTTAATAATGGCCGGAGGTATCGGATCCCGTTTTTGGCCTCAAAGCCGTATAACCAAACCCAAGCAGTTTCTCAGCTTTTTTGATAATACGTCGTTATTTCAAGGCACCGTACAACGCGTATCTTCATTTATCCCGCCGGAACGGATAATCGTCAGTACCAATACCGATTATGTTGGTGTTGTAAAGGAACAGATGCCTGATATTCCGTATGAAAACATCATTGGTGAACCTGTCGCAAAAAACACGGCACCTTGTATTGCATTTGCTACAGCTCTGATTCATCACCGGGATCCGGACGCAACAATGATTGTATTGCCCTCCGATCATTTCATACGGGATGAAGATTCTTTTATCAAAGATCTGGAATCCTGCATCAAGGGCACTGATGATGTCAATAAACGACTACTTACCATTGGCATCACGCCCACCCGCCCCGACACAGGTTACGGCTATATCCAGTGCAATGATCAAGAGAAGATAACTATTGACGGTAAACAGGCATTTCCCGTAAAAACCTTTGCCGAAAAGCCCGATATGCAAACAGCCATCAAATTTCTTCAATCAGGGGATTTTCTCTGGAACAGCGGCATGTTCATCTGGAAAACATCTACCATCCTGAATGAAATAGAACAACATTTGCCGGTATTGTTTCATCAGGTTAGCATATTCTCTGATAATCTTAAAGCGAATGACGGAAATATTTCTCCCGAAATACTGGAATCTGCCTACCACTCCTGTTTTCCTGTTTCTATTGATTACGGCATCATGGAAAAATCGGAGAATGTGGTTGTTCTCCCCTCACAATTTGACTGGAGTGATCTGGGAAGCTGGATGGCGATTTACGACATAAAACGGGACCACAGTGATGAAAATGGTCACATTTTGGAGGCCAATGAAACACTTTCTGTCAATTCTGAAAACTGCTATGTCAAATCCGATGGGAAAAAACTCATAGCTCTTGTCGGACTCCAGAGCATTGGCGTCATAGAAACGGATGACGCTCTCCTTATTTGCAATCTGGAAAAGTCTCAGGATGTCAAGGAAATCGGCAAACTACTGGAAAAAAGCAATCGTGAAAAGTATTTGTGATTGATTCTGCACGTTCAACAATTTTTCAGAGACTTACCTCCAATTGATCATAAGCCAGTTTGATATGGTCCGGCATTTTGCTTATCGCGTCAGCATGACTGACAAACGGTGATATGTGGATCAGATAGGTTCTTTTTACCTTCAGTTTTTCCGCGATTTCTATAGCTTCCGGTATGGTATAATGGGTAGGATGCGGTGGTTCCCATCGTAGGCCGCTCATTATCAATATTTCCGAACCTACGATTTTATCAGCGGTTTCATCCGGAATGTAACTGACATCTGTGATATAAGAAAGATTGTTGATCCGAAACCCCAGCACCTCCATTTCGCCGTGTTTTACCGGCAGAGGCGTGATTTTACAATCACCATCTGTTACCGGGCCATTAACCGTTTGGAAATCAAGATCCACGGAACCCGGTGTTTTATCCGGTGGAAACATATAAGAGAACCGCCTTCGGATGGCCTGCTCCGTTTGGTCATTGGTATAGACCGGGATCGCCTGCTTTTGCGCATAATTGTAGGCGCGCAGATCATCCAGCCCTCCTATATGATCCATATGCTCATGAGTGATCAATACGGCATCTATACGCTTAATACCAGCCCTCAGGGTTTGCAACCGAAATTCAGGACCGGTATCTATGACAAGTGATCGTTGCTGCGTTTGTATCCATGCCGAACATCGATACCGTTGATCTCTTGGATCCGTGATGCTGCTTTCCGACCCGAAACCACCTGCCACCGGTACCCCCATTGATGTACCAGTACCCAGGAAAGTAAATTTCATATCATTGGTCATTTATGCGCTCCAGCCATTTATCCATCTCTTTTCGCACAGCCGGCCTAATATACATATTGTCCAGATCCATCTTTGACAAAAACCGGATCATTTGACCAATATGAAACTCTGCGGGATAACTTTTATTGATCATTACGATTTTGTCGCCTTCCAACACACAGAAATCTCCTTTAAAATTGCCTTTCTCTTTTCGGATCCGATAGCCGAGCTCTTCAACCACCCTTTCGAGCTCCGCCTGAAACTTTTCATTTTTCATCTGTTTTCATGTTGCGTTTTATAATCTCAGATGTAATGTTCATGACGGTATTTCATCATGCAAAACTATCAAATAATGGCCCTATTTGACCCGGAAATTTTGCCATCCCCCTCTCCTGCATAAAAATGAACTAGAAATTAATACCTATCACAAATGCATTCGAATTAAGGTCGTAGTGATAGTGTTCACTACCGCCGGAGTACCTTTTGAATTGATAATTATATCCAACAACAAATCCATATCGGTTTATTACTCTGTCAATATTAAACCGAACCTTTCCATCCAAAGTGAACAACTGACCGGAATCTCTTCCCAGTGAAGCCATGGTAAACCCGAATTGAGGAATTAATTCGGCCCTCATTCGAAACCTCTCAGCCAAAGTGATGTAACCGCCGGCACCAAGACCAATGGATACCGAACTCTGCCTGAATTGCTCGCCTTCCGGTTGTGAACTTGTGGAGCGAACCCGAACCATGTCCGACGACAACAAAACCGGAATAGCTATTCCGAAGTTTCTGTCACCCAGCAATGGCATACCACCCGATATCGTTATGCCCAGGTTCATATAACTAAGGGTGTCGGCACCTGTTCCACCATTGCCGACGTTGGTACGATAACCGGCATATGCTTCAATTCCCGGCATTTCAAAACGAATACGATATACCGGATCCGACCATTCATATACGATATCCTGATCATCAGGTCGGGGTTGCATATCCACAAAATCGAGTCCAACAGTCAATGCATTGCCTGAAGGCCGGACTCTTTGTTCTGATTCTTCAACCGAAAACATTTGAGCATGTAACGACAAAGGCAGCAACAATAAAATAAATGACAACAGATAGCGTAAACGGTAATTCATTATGATCAAAAATTGCATGGTGTTCGGGAAGATTAAAAAGGATACGGATATTTCATCAATAAACGAACCGCAGGGCCAAATTGAGATACCCTCGAAAGGAAATCCGTCAATTTTCAATTCAGATACGGCAACATATATTTATAAACTTCATTCTCAAATGATGCTGCAATTTATATTCAGCATGAAACATACTTATAATCAAGATATATTTTTTATTATCTGTTTAAATGTTTGGATTTTTATCACCAGATGTAAAGACATAACCGTATTTAACCATACGCCTGTATGTCCGGGCGCCAGCCCGATCATGGCCATTTCATCGAGCTGAAGTTGTTTCGGATTGCTATTAAGCGTTAAATATGCTTGACTCTCTGTAGGACAAATCCTTATATTTGATGTTCCCGGTCCGGTAGTTCAGTTGGTTAGAACGCCTGCCTGTCACGCAGGAGGTCGTGGGTTCGAGTCCCATCCGGATCGCAAAAGCGTAATCAATTGCAAGGCAGTTGGTTGCGCTTTTTTTGTATGTGTTAACATAATCCATCCTTTACTTCGTATATAGCTGTGTAATATGATTCATAAAGAATTAGGGTAAACTAAATAATATGAATACAGGAGCGCTCCACCCTGAATATGACATCATTGTTGTCGGCGGTGGGCATGCCGGCAGTGAATCAGCAGCTGCGGCGGCCCGCATGGGGGCACGCACGTTGTTGATTTCAATGAACTTAAACGCCATAGCGCAAATGTCCTGCAATCCCGCCATTGGTGGTGTAGCAAAAGGACAGCTTGTCCGGGAGATCGATGCCCTTGGCGGAATCATGGGACGGGTTGCTGATTCATCAGGTGTACAGTTTCGGATGCTCAACCGGAGCAAAGGTCCCGCAATGTGGAGTCCTCGCGCCCAAAGCGACCGGCTTCTTTATGCACAGCATATCAGAGAAGATCTTGAAACCATACCAAAGCTGCATCTTCGTCAGGATAGTGTTGTTGAAATATTAACCAGTGATCAGCAGTTAATCACGGGGGTAGAGACCCAAAGCGGACAGCAAATACCCTGCAAAAGTGTCATTCTTACCAGCGGCACATTTTTAAACGGTACTATCCATATTGGGGAAAAGCAATTTGGGGGTGGCCGCTCCGGTGAACGCGCCTCCACCGGTATTACGGCTTCACTTGAGAAACTAGGTCTGAAATACGGAAGATTGAAGACGGGTACTCCACCAAGAATTGACGGACGTACCATTGACCTGGACAAACTGGAAATCCAATATGGTGATGACCATCCGACACCCTTTTCTTACCTGACACAGAAACTGCCCGGATCTGATAAACAGCTTACCTGCTGGATTGCCTATACGACTCCGGAAGTTCATGATATTCTAAGAACCGGATTTGACAGAAGTCCCATGTTCAATGGACGCATAAAATCTGTCGGCCCCCGTTACTGTCCTTCTATCGAAGACAAGATACACCGGTTTGCCGAGCGTGACCGACATCAGCTCTTTCTGGAACCGGAAGGATGGAACACCTATGAAATGTATTTGAATGGCTTTTCAACCAGCTTACCGGAGGACACCCAATATCATGCCCTTCGCACCATACCCGGACTTGAAAATGCTATAATGATCCGGCCGGGGTATGCCATAGAATATGACTATTTTCCTCCGCATCAGATCAAACGCAACATGGAGACAAAGTCTGTGGACGGTCTGTTTTTTGCCGGACAGATCAACGGCACCACCGGTTATGAAGAAGCGGCCAGCCAGGGATTGATGGCCGGTATTAATGCCGCCAGAAAAGTTCAGGGCCAATCCGAGTTTATTCTGCAAAGATCAAAAGCCTATATCGGTGTCCTTATTGATGACCTGATCAACAAAGGGACCGAAGAGCCATATAGAATGTTCACCTCCCGTGCCGAACATCGGATCCTGTTACGACAGGATAATGCCGACCTGAGACTCACTCCGCTTGGGTACGAAATCGGACTGGTCACAGAAGAACGCAAATCACTACTCGACAAAAAGAAATCGGAAACCGAAACACTCAAAATGTATTTGACAGATTACAGCACCACACCGGAAATATACAACCCCCTCCTTTCAAAAAAGGAACAATCAACCCTGAAACAGTCTCAGAAATTACCCAAACTGTTAACGCGACCCCACATCACTCTTTCTGAACTAATGGAAACCGACTCCGAATTGGCAGAACAAGTCTCCCGGATTACCAAGAACCCCCTTGTAATTGAACAGGTTGAAATTCAATTCAAGTATGAAGGGTATATCCAGAAGGAGCATAACATGGTAAAGCAAGTCGAAGAGAAAGAACACTTCAAAATTCCCTTGAAAATCAATTATGATAATCTTCAAAGCCTGTCCAGCGAAGGCCGACAAAAATTGAAAAAAATCAAACCGGAAACCATTGGCCAGGCGGGCCGCATCAGCGGTGTATCGGCCAGCGACATATCCGTATTGATGGTGTATCTTAACTACTGATCCATTGAGAATGTTTCACGTGAAACATTGTTATTCTGACCTTATCGGTGTGAACAAATCCAATAACCATAATATATCAAGCAGAAATGTTTCACGTGAAACATTGGATTATTCCCTTGCCATATACAGGGAGCATGAGGAGTGGTTCCGGCAGTTGGTGGATTTGTGGCTCTGGTGGAACAAATCTATAAACCTGTTCAGCAGGAATACTACTTCGGATTTATTGAAGAAGCATATTCAGCACAGTCTTATCCTGTCTTGCGAAATAAATATGGAGAAAGGGGCTACTTATATTGATGCCGGAAGTGGCGGTGGATTGCCTGGACTTCCGATGGCCATGGCATACCCGGCCTCAGAGTTTTTTCTTGTTGATAAAATCAAAAAAAAACAGCTTGTATTGCGTGATATTATCAGGAAATTTAATCTTCAAAATGCAGAGCCCCAATGGATGAATATCAGGGATCTCCGTATCAGTAAAAGTGTCCGAATCGTTTCAAAGCATTCATTCGACCTAAATGATCTGATAAACGGATTAAAAAACTGCAACTGGGAAACGATCCATATGCTCAAGGGACAGGATGCTTTTCCAGAAATTTCGAATATGCCCATGGATCAATTCCGGGTTGACATCAAGCGAATCAACATACCCGGTGACCCTTTTTTCCTGGATAAATATATTGTCTCGATATTTAAAACGCTCAATAACGGGTGAGCATGAACAGTAATGAACGGCGTTTGAAAATTCTTTACATGCTTCAGTCGGGAAAGCGCATAACTTCCTCATCTCTTACAGAGTGGTTTGGAATAAGCAAGCGTACTGTTTTTCGTGATTTGAAAGTAATCCAGGAGCTTGGGGTTCCCATAACCCATGATTCAGAAATGGGTTATGGTGTACTCCGGGATGGCATGATTCCACCAATCATGTTCTCTTTTCGAGAATTATCGGTTGTTATTATGGGGCTCTCTTTTGTCTCGTCCCAGGTTGACAAGGAGATGGTAATGGATGCTAAAAATATTATATTAAAAATCCGTAACGCAGTTCCCGCCTCGCTGCAAAAAGCAATGAATATTTTAGAGGAAAAAACCCTTGTCTCCCCGTATATCCATAATGTTGAAAAAAGGGAAAGCGGAGGTGACTGGTTTATACTGTGTTCCGCTTTTTTGGAAAATAAGCCGGTTACTTTTTTTTACAAAAATAAAAAAGGGAAAAGCTCACTTCGAAAAATTGATCCGTGTTTATTAATACATTATACCGATCATTGGAATGTTATCGGTTACTGCCACGACCGAAAGTCACTTCGGAATTTCATCTTGTCCGGCATGGACAATCTCTCATTAGCCGATGATTCCAATCAAATCTCAAATAAAAGATATTCTACACGGGAATTGCTTTACGGAAGATCTGAATCGTTAATACCTGTAACCGTTTCTATAAGTAATGAACAACTATTTTCATTTCTTACCGGACTCCCCGGCGAAATACAGAATAAATCCGATGGCGATGATAACAGTACGATCGTAACTTTTACCATCGATAATCTGGATTATATTAATGAATGGCTTCTTCGGTTTGGCAAACATGTTCGGATAATATCACCTGATGAATTGAAAGAGATGCGCACAACCCTGCTGAAAATGTTGCTTGATGACAGATCATAGTGCAGCGTTAAATCCCGCTTGCTGAAGTACCCGATTTTTTGGAGTTGACAGAATCTGTACGTATCCGATTACAGTCCTTAACCACAGAATCTTCTTGTTCAGATTGTTTAGATCATAAATCTTCATCAAATCCAAGCTGATCATTCTCACTTCCGGATGCTTCGTCACTTCCATTTTTATTGGCATCCGTATTCTTTGTCAAATCTATCTCTTCTCCATTATTGCCAACCTTTTTTACGCTATCTGTTTCATCTTCAGAAACAACCCGGGTAATTCCGGATATTTTGTCGTTGCCGCCCAGTCTCATCATCCGAACTCCCTGAGTATTGCGACCCATAGATCGAATATCTTTGCTATGCATGCGTATAATTTTCCCCTTCTCGGTAATAATCATCAGATCATCATTATCGCTAACTTCTTTTAGCGCAATGAGATGACCGGTTTTGGGAGTAATTTTCAGCGTAATGACCCCTTTTCCGCCTCGTGTCTGCTGTCTGTAGTCCTCAACAAGACTGCGTTTTCCATAGCCATGTTCAGAAACAGCCAATACACTGGCATCGTTGGTGTTTTTAATGACCACCATATCAACAACCCTGTCATCCTTTCCGGATAAGTTGATACCGCGAACACCGCGTGTGTTTCTACCCATCAAGCGTACATCCGTCTCTCTGAAACGGATCGCCCTTCCGTTCCGTGCACCCAATAGAATAGTGCTGTTTCCATCGGCCAGATTGGCACTAAGCAACCGGTCATCGTCGTCAACTTTAATAGCCATGATGCCATTTTTTCTTGGTCGGCTGTAAGATTCGAGGCTTGTTTTCTTTACAATACCCTTTTCGGTAGCCATGATAATATTGTGGCTGCTGGTGTATTCATTGTCTTCGAGACTTTTAACAGGTACGAAGGCCTTTACCCTGTCATCTTTTTCGATTTCGATCAGGTTCACTATAGCACGTCCCCGGCTTAGCCTTGTACCTTCCGGTATCTCATAAACTTTCAGCCAGTAACATTTTCCATTTTTAGTGAAAAACAGAATGTAATTGTGGTTGGTAGCCACAAACAGATGTTCTACATATTCGTCATCTTTGGTAGTGGCACCTTTCATGCCCGATCCCCCCCGCTTTTGCCGGCGATAACCGCTCACTGCCGTTCTTTTGATATAGCCGGTATTGGATATCGTAACCACAACATCCTCATCGGCAATCATATCTTCAATATTAAAATCCTCAGCCGAATGAATGATCTGGGTTCTTCGCTCATCGCCGTAGCGCTCCTGCAGTGCATTAAGTTCATTGACGATAATTTCATTTTGCGCTTCCCGGCTCATCAATATTCTGCGATACTCACGAATTTGTTCAAGAATATCCTTGTATTCCAGTTCAATTTTATCACGTTCCAGAGCCGTAAGTTTCTGCAGACGCATATCGAGTATGGCTTTTGCCTGCAGGTCAGAAAGACCGAAACCTCTACGAAGACGACCGGTTGCTTCCGGAACATTTTTTGAAGAGCGTATGGTCTGTATGACCTCATCAAGATTATCAACACCAATTTTAAGACCTTCAAGTATATGGGCACGCGCCTCGGCCTGATCCAGATCATAGAGGGTACGCCGTATGATAACCTCGATCCGATGCTCTACAAAATGGCGTATAATTTTCTTGATATTCATGGTCTTTGGGCGACCCTTGACCAACGCCAGGTTGTTAATTCCAAAAGTATGCTGCATCGCAGTATACTTGTAAAGCTGGTTCAACACCACACTCGGCACCGCACCTCTTTTGAGCATAATTACGATGCGCATTCCTTCCCGGTCCGATTCATCACGGACATCGGTAATTTCTGTGATTTTCTCAGTTTGAACGAGAAAAGCGATTTTTTCAATAAGTGTCGCCTTGTTAACCTGATATGGTATTTCCGTAACCACAATCTGCTCACGATTGCCACGCAGCTCCTCGACAGAAGCCAGTGCACGTTGAACAACCCGGCCGCGCCCGGTTTCATACGCCTCCCTGACCCCCTCATATCCATAAATAATTCCTCCTGTGGGAAAATCAGGAGCCGTTATATGCTTGATGATACCGGATATTTCAATATCCGGATCCGCAATGTACGCTTTAATTCCGTTAACAACTTCGGTAAGGTTATGAGGAGGCATATTGGTTGCCATTCCTACTGCGATACCCGAAGCGCCATTGATCAGCAGGTTGGGAACCATTGAGGGCATCACCGACGGCTCAGTCAGGGTGTCATCAAAGTTCGGCTGGAAATCTACCGTATTCTTGTTGATATCAGACAGGATCTCTTCCGATATACGTTCCATTCGACACTCGGTATATCGCATGGCCGCCGCAGAATCTCCGTCAACAGATCCGAAGTTTCCCTGTCCGTCAACAAGAGGGTATCTAAGTGAAAAATCCTGAACCATTCTTACAATCGTATCATAAACAGCAGAGTCGCCATGAGGATGGTATTTACCCAGTACTTCTCCTACAATCCGCGCACTCTTTTTGTAGGCTCGGTTGTGGAGCATACCAAGTTCACTCATACCGTAGAGGGTTCTACGGTGTACAGGCTTCAGTCCATCTCTTACATCCGGAAGAGCCCGTGATACGATTACCGACATGGAATAGTCGATATACGAAGACTTCATCTCGTCTTCGAGATTGATTTTTATAATCTTGTCTGACATCTGAACTAATTAAGCGTTATATGTCAAGGTTGGCATATTTTGAGTTTCTTTCGATGAAAGCCCGCCTGGGCTCGACCATATCCCCCATCAAAACCGTGAACAGTTTATCTGCTGCCGCCGCACTTTCAACCGTTACCTGTTGCAAAGTACGGGTCTCCGGATTCATCGTCGTTTCCCACAGTTGCTCAGGATTCATCTCTCCGAGACCCTTATATCGGGATACATCGATTTTCCTTGTGGTCTTCTTCATGTTTTTCAATATTTGATCTCTGCTGTCATCATCCCAGGCGTAATCCATTTTATTCCCCTGCGTAATTTTGTAAAGCGGCGGAGTGGCGATATAAACATGACCTCCTTCAATTAGCGGCTGCATGTATCTGTAAAAAAAAGTGAGCAGCAGCGTACGAATATGTGATCCGTCGACATCGGCATCAGTCATTACGATGATTTTATGATATCGAAGATTGGTGATATCAAAATCCTCGATAAAGCCTACACCTACCCCCAAAGCGGTGATAATGGCCTTTATCTCATTGTTTTCGAGAATTTTGCCTACTCTCGCCTTTTCTACATTCAAAATCTTTCCCCGCAGTGGCAAAATGGCCTGAAAACTACGGTTTCTTCCTGCTTTTGCCGATCCACCGGCCGAATCACCCTCAACCATATAGATTTCGCAGTGGGCAGGATCATTGATAGAACAGTCGGCAAGTTTTCCCGGCAAGCCCATGCCTGCCATTGCACTTTTCCTTTGGACCAACTGGCGCGCTTTACGTGCAGCCTCCCTGGCTTCCGCCGCCTTAAGCACTTTATCAATGACCGTTTTTGCAATTTTGGGATTGAGTTCCAGATACTCATTCAGCTTTTCATAGACAACCACCTCAACGGCACTCTGTACCTCCGAGTTACCAAGTTTGGTTTTGGTTTGTCCCTCGAACTGTGGTTCTGGTACTTTTATACTGACAACCGAGGTGAGCCCTTCGCGAAAGTCCTCTCCACTGATGGTCATTTTACCTTTGATGAGCCGGTTTTTATCTCCATAATTTTTCAGTGCCCGGGTAAGTGCCCGTCTGAAACCTGCTATATGGGTACCGCCTTCGTGGGTATTTATGTTATTAACATAAGAATGGACATTCTCGGAGTAAGAGTTGTTGTACTGCATGGCCACTTCAACAGGTACATTCTCAATTTCACCGGAAAAATACATCGGTTCGGGGACAAGCGGCTCACGTCCTTCATCCAGATACTTCACGAAGTCAATAATTCCCCCTTCATAATGAAATACTTCTTTAAGTGGCTCCTCTTCTCTTACATCTTCAAGCTCAACGGTGATTTCCGGATTCAGAAATGCCAGCTCCCGCATCCGCTCCGCTATAATGTCGAACCGGAATTCGGTTACCTGAAATATGGTTTCATCCGGCGTGAATGTGATTTTTGTGCCGTTTTTATCAGTGGATCCCACTTTTTTCAGGGGCTGAGTAGTTTTTCCAAAGGCGAAAGACATTACATGGATATCCCCATCCCTGTGTATTTCAACATCGAATATTTTTGACAGAGCATTGACACAGCTGACTCCAACCCCGTGTAAACCGCCGGATACTTTATAAGAATCCTTGTCAAATTTACCTCCGGCATGAAGTTTCGTCAGAACCAGCTCCACGGCCGGGATGCCAAACTTTTTATGAATGTCAACCGGAATCCCTCTACCATTATCCATAATGGTTATAGAGCCATCGGAATTAATAGTCAGTGAGATATAATCACAATAACCTCCGAGCGCTTCATCAATAGAGTTATCAACAACTTCATTGATAAGATGATGAAGGCCTCTGGTAGAAGTATCTCCAATGTACATCGAAGGTCGTTTTCTTACGGCTTCTAAACCCTCTAAAACCTGTATATTGGACGCTTTATATTCCGGCTTACTTGTTTGGCTCATGTTGACGTTTCAAAAGTTACAATTAGATTGGCTGGTCCAACGGAAGGACTGGTGCTTTTTTCTTCCATTTTAATAACGGAAAATAGCCCTTAATCGCATCATTTCAAAATGAGCCATAACAATAATCATCCCGGGCATCAAAATGCGTTGTGGAGAGTCTCCGCTCCCCGGCCGAAGCTTGTTCCGGAAATATTTAAACAGAAAAGACTTGTTAATTTTTCCGAATAGCTATATTTTTGGATTCTATGTAGCAAATATCCACATGAATTTCGAATAATCATGTCTTTACGAGACGATATCTTCGGTACCAAAGCCCTTAACGGCTACAGGTCATCCAAATCGAACAACAAAACCAAACACAAGTTCAAGCTCAATCTTCAAAAGAGAAGGTTTTACATACCTGAAGAAGATCGCTGGATCACGTTACGAGTAACCGCTAATACCGTTAGGGTCATTAACCGTAAGGGAATCAGCGCGGTTTTAAAAGACGCCCGGAAAAAAGGGACCCTTAACAAAAACATTTGAATTCCGTTATGGCGAAGGCAAAAGGTAATCGCGTACAAGTAATACTGGAATGCACTGAAGCACCCGGTACATCCCGATATGTTACGACCAAAAATCGCAGAACCACAACAAACCGTTTGGAATTGAAAAAATTCAACGCCAAACTCAGAAAACACACCCTGCACAAAGAGATTAAATAAGGAACGAAGTTATGGCCAAGAAACAGGTTTACGGAGAACAGGTACTTGCGGCGAAGGCGGCCCAGAGAAAAATGGCCAAAGTCATTCTTTCCAAGAAAACTTCCCATGGTAAAGTGGCTTTCCATGAATCGACGGTGGATCAGGAACAGGTCAAGGACTTTATTTCCCGCAACAAATCCTGACAATTGATCGATTAATTTCGGGGATTCATTCATAAAAGGTTACGCAATATCTGTGTAGCCTTTTTTTGTTTGAAGAAACTGTCTAATTTACAATGATCCGTTTATTCTGCAGTTACGTAATTATGCCAGGTGATTTTTTAAAAGGGTCACTACTTCACTATGAACTAATATTGAAATCATGAGTTCTACATACGACAAGATTCTGCAGGATTTGAAAACCGCCATGAAGGAAAAGGATCGTGAACGTCTTCAGGTGTTGCGATCTATAAAAACCAAAATGTTGGAAAAGGAGATCAGCGAGCGGAAAGGAGAAGCTGTATCGCTGCGCGATGAACAAGTTAGAGAGGTGCTGCTCAAGGCCGCTAAACAGCGTAAGGATTCCCTGGAACAGTACCAAGAGGCTGGAAGGAATGATCTTGCCCAGGCGGAAGCGTATGAGCTGAAGGTGATCGAGTCCTATCTGCCTGACATGTTGTCCGCAGATCAAATTAAAAAGCTGGCCCAGGAAGTGATCGATAAGACCGGTGCCACTTCTCCGTCAGATATGGGCAAAGTGATGGGACAACTGATGCCGAAGATTAAAGGAAAAGCAGACGGTGCTCTTGCCAATCGCATTGTAAGGGAATTGCTAGGGTGAGATATGAGCATATTTGACGGCATCGCCTTTGTATTCATACTCTATTTTGCCTGGAAAGGGTTTCATAATGGACTGGTAAAAGAAATTTTCCGAATAGTCGGACTTGTACTTGCCGGATTTGTTGCCTTTCAATATGCTGAAAAATTAGCCAACCTTATCAGTCCTTATGCAGAGATGAGTCCCGAGTATCTTCCTTATCTGGCATTCATAATTCTGTTTGTTGTCGCGCTGGTTGCCGTACAACTCATCGTTACTTTTTTCGACACCTTGATTCAGCTCCTTTTATTGAGTATTCCCAACAGAATGTTCGGATCGTTGTTTGGGGTTTTAAAAAGTAGCCTGCTTATCAGTATAGCACTGATCATTTTGGCCGGTTTCGGCCAGCCCAATATGGAAGTTATAAATCAATCCCGATTGTACAAGCCGTTATTAAAAGTGGCTCCAGCCTCATACGATATTGTTGCCCGGGTGCTTCCCGGCGTGAAACCCTACAAAGATTCTGTTGAGCGTTATTTATCAGTACCAAACACCAGTGATTAACTCCATGCCCATTCCAACAGTAGAAAAACAACTCAAAGTTATTAAAAGGGGTACCGTTGAAATTGTACCCATGGATGAACTTGTTGAAAAGCTGAAAAAGTCGTACCAAAACCAGAAACCGCTTAGAATTAAACTGGGTTGTGACCCAACCCGGCCCGACCTGCATCTTGGACATTCGGTTATTCTGCGTAAAATGCGTCAATTTCAGGACCTGGGTCACCATACAATTCTCATCATCGGTGATTTTACGGCCATGATCGGAGATCCCTCGGGAGCCAACAAAACGCGCCCCGCACTTAGCCGTCAGGAAGTGGTGGAGAATGGGAAATCGTACTTTGAACAGGCGTCCAAAATTCTTGATCCGGATAAAACCGAAATTGTCTATAACTCGGAATGGCTCTCTCCCATGAGTTTTGAGGATGTAATCCGCCTTGCCTCCCATTACACGGTAGCAAGAATGATTGAAAGAGATGATTTTACCAAGAGGTACCAGAACAATGACACCATTTCCCTCCATGAATTTCTTTATCCATTGGCGCAGGGACAGGATTCTGTCCATCTCAAATCAGACATAGAGCTGGGAGGTATCGACCAGAAGTTCAACCTGCTGGTTGGCAGGCATCTCCAAAAAGAGTTTGACCAATCGCCACAGGTGTGTTTGATGACGCCCCTGCTGATCGGCACCGACGGCAACCAGAAGATGTCCAAATCCTATGATAACTATATCGGCATAGATGAAACCCCGGAGGATATGTATGGCAAGACTCTTTCTATCCCGGATAACCTGATTTATCCCTACTTCGAACTCGTCACCGATGTTGACGAAGAAGCGCTTCGGCTATTGAAAGAGAAAGCCACATCCGATCCCAGGAATACAAAGCACGAACTTGCCTGGACCATTACCAATATGTATCACGGCGTCGAAAAAGCGGACCAGGCCCGCTCTCATTTTGAGAAAACAGTTGTAAAAAAGGATGTTCCGGATGATATTCCGGAATTCGCCATAGTCTCCGGTGAGCATCATCGCATACTGGATATTATGAAATCCGTTAATTTCGTGGCCAGTAACGGGGAGGGTCGCAGGCTGGTAACACAGGGTGGTGTGACGCTGAATGGCGAAAAAATCACAGATCCTCAGCATGAATTTGCCCTGGATTCCGGTAAAGAGGTCATCCTGAAAGTTGGAAAGCGAAAATTCGGCAGGCTGATCGCGAAATAGGCCGATTACTTTGCAACATAAATGCACATTGGGGGGATATTGCGATATTCCATCGTCGTCCGTACACTTTTGAAATGCTGTTTCAGAAATGGTTTCAGATGCGCAGATGTCTGATAGGCCAAAAAGATTCCCTCATCCTTCAATAAATGTGCAGATTTGTCAAGTATATCATGTCTCTTCGTTTCCTCCAGAAATGAGAACGGGATTCCCGAAATGATATAATCGACCTCTCCCCATTTTTCCGCTTTAACGATCTCATCGACCTGTTCCACACTCGTATTTTTTACGATAAGCCTGTCCGATCCCATCGATTCCAGTTCTTCTACAAAACCGGAATTGGTCTCTATCGCAATAATTTTTGATTTCGGCGTCATTTTGTCAAGCAATACCCGGGTAAATACACCATCACCCGGACCATATTCCAAAATGCGAATATCATTGCTGAAGTCAATGCGCTTGCAGACCTTTTCCACCGTGAACCTGGAAGTGGGCGTCACGGATGCCACACGAGGGTCTTTCAAAAAGTTTTTTATATAGGATACCGTGCCCATGGATGTAATATTATAGATATGGAGACATTCATACCTTATCATACGAATACACTTCAAAAATAGAAACTTTTTTTACCTCTTCCTCCTATTTCAGTTCTTTTTGAACTTCTTCAATCTGATCTCGTATGCGAGCCGCTTCTTCAAATTCCATATTTTTTGCAGCCGCTTTCATGGATTCTCTCAGATAGTCAAGAAACTCTGTTTTATCCTCAAATACGATCTCTTTCATCGCCGGAGCCGCCTTATACCGAATTCCATCATCGGCAACTTTAATATGTTCCAGAGCATCAGACTCCCCATCATCGGTATCGATTTCAAAGCTTTTAGCTCCAATAAGATTCGGGTCCACCAGCGGTTTGAGGTCTTTGGCAATCGTAGTGGGTGAAATATTGTGTTTTTTATTGTATTCCAATTGAATATTGCGGCGACGTTCAGTTTCATCGATGACCCGCCGCATACTATCCGTGACCTTGTCGGCATACATGATCACTCTGCCGTCAACATTCCGCGCCGCCCTTCCTGAAATCTGAAACAAAGAGGTATCCGATCTCAAAAAACCCTCTTTGTCGGCGTCCAGAATGGCAACCAGTCCCAGTTCCGGGATGTCAATACCTTCTCTAAGCAGGTTGATCCCTACAAGCACATCATAATCTCCTCGTCTGTAGCGGTACAACACCTCCACTCGTTCGAGGGCATCAAGTTCGCTGTGCATATATGCAGCTTTAATCCCCATGTCCTTAAGGTATTGTGAAAGTTCTTCGCTCATTCGTTTCGTGAGTGTCAGGCACAGCACCCTCTGCTTTTGTTTCACCGCCTTGGGAATTTCACCAACAATATCATCAATCTGATATTTGAGCGGACGAACTTCAATTTCAGGCTCCATCAATCCGGTTGGACGTATGATCTGCTCCACATAGACACCCTGACTCTTTTCAAGTTCATAATCGGATGGTGTGGCACTTACAAAGATACATTTGTTGATCATGGACTCCCACTCTTCAAACTTCAACGGACGATTGTCCAATGCCGACGGCAGACGGAAACCATGTTCAACCAGATTTATTTTTCGTGACCGGTCACCGCCGTACATGGCGCCAATTTGCGGTACTGTCTGGTGGGATTCATCCACAACGAGCATGAAATCATCGGGGAAATAGTCAAACAGACAATAGGGCCGTTCGCCGGGTTTTCTGCCGGCCAGGTATCTCGAGTAGTTTTCAATACCGGCACAGAATCCGATCTCCTGCATCATCTCTATATCAAACATGGTACGCTGTTCAAGTCGCTGGGCTTCAAGATATTTTTCTTCCGACCGAAAGATATCAAGTCTCAGCTCCAGCTCGTCGCGTATCTGATCTATGGCCGTTTTGAGGCGTCCCTTTGTGGTGACATAGTGAGAAGCCGGATATACAAAAAACTGCTCTGTCTCTTCCAGTACCTCGCCGGTTTCCGGATCAAAAAGTGAAAGTGTTTCAATTTCATCTCCCCAGAAAGAAATTCTCAAAGCGTGTTCCGAATAAGCGGGAAACAGATCAACGACGTCTCCGCGAACCCGGAACCTGGCTCTTTGGAAGTCGATGTCGTTTCTGCTGTAGTGCAGCTCTACAAGATCATACAATAACTTGTTTCTGGGAATTTCATCACCCACTTCAAGCCGGATGATGAGTTTTTCGTATTCACTGGGTGAGCCAATGCCGTAAATACAGCTAACGGAAGAGACAATAATAACATCCCGGCGACCGGAAAGCAGAGAGCTCGTGGCACGCAAGCGGAGCCGTTGAATCTCATCATTAATGGACAGATCCTTTTCTATGTACTTGTCCTGGGAGGCAATATATGCTTCCGGTTGATAGTAATCATAGTAGGAGATGAAAAACTCCACACAATTGTCCGGGAAATAATCACTCAGCTCCCGGTACAGTTGGGCTGCAAGTGTCTTGTTATGGCTCATAACAAGTGTGGGCATCCCTGTTTTCTCAATGACAGAAGCGATGGTTCGGGTCTTACCCGATCCGGTAATGCCGAGAAGCGTCTGAAACTTTTCATCGTTTGCAATGCCTTTGACCAGTTCATTTATGGCCGCAGGCTGGTCTCCGGCCGGTTTAAATGGTGAAACAAGTTGAAAATCAGACATAGGTTCTTTTTGAATTCAGGAATTCATTACATTTTACTGCCATTGAAACGGTTTATCACCCCGCTCAAACAATGGAGAAACATTTTATCAATACTTGGATCAGAATAACGTCTTTTCATTACATCTATTGATGAATAGTATCCCAAAAAAGTACTCATGAAAGAAAATCAAAAAAGCCTGAACACCTCCCGATCACGTATAGATGAGATAGACGAGGAGATATTGCAACTGTTGCGTGAGCGCAATGACACAGTGAAGCAGGTGATCGATACCAAAATCAAAAACAAACTGCCCATATTTATCGCCGAAAGAGAAGAAGAAAAAATAACTCAATTTTGCGAGAAAGCGAAAGCGCTGGGCCTGGACCCGGAATGGGCCGGTGATTTTTTACGGATGATCATGAGTTCCTCGCGGGCATATCAATCCGGCAATACCTTTCCAAAAACCTCCTCGGGTACCAAAAATATTCTCATCATAGGCGGGAAGGGCGGCATGGGATCGCTCTACTCCAATATTGCGGAGTGTTCCGGCCACAATGTTTCCATACTTGAAAAAGAGGACTGGGATCGGGTGGAAGAGCTTGTACGAAAAAAGGATCTTGTAATCGTCACCGTCCCGATCAATGTTACAGAACAAACCATTGAGAAAATTGGCCCCTACCTGGATAATAAAACGATACTGGCCGATTTCACCAGTAACAAATCCCAGATTCTGGATGCCATGATGAACGTTCACGACGGGCCGGTAGTGGCACTTCACCCGATGCACGGTCCTGATGTCACCAATGTATCGAAGCAATTGATGATGGTTTGTCATGGACGGGACAGTGAATCCTATGAGTGGCTGATGGAACAGTTTCGACTCTGGGGACTGCGACTGAAGTTTGTCGATCCGGAACAGCATGACCGGGCCATGCACCTGATTCAGGGATTACGGCACTTTGTTGCCCTGCTCCACGGTTCCTTTATGCGTGAATTTGATCTCAAACCTGAGGAAATGGCTGATTTCTCCAGCCCCATCTATCGCGCAGAACTCATGATGACCGGAAGAATATTTGCCCAGGATGCCGAGTTATATGCCGATATCGTTTTTTCAAATTTTGAGCGCAGAACGCTGTTGATCGAATTTCTTGAGCACCATGAGAAGCTGGCACAAATGGTTAAAGATAATGATCGTGAGGGATTTATTCGGGAATTCAGAAGCATCTCCGGGTTTTTTGGTGATTTCGCCGACCAGGCGCTTCAGGAAAGCAGCTACATGATCAATCGACTGGCCGATCGCTTCGGCTGACCGGCAGTCGACACCCCGACTCTATAAAACCAGCTGTATCTGGCTGGTATATAATATCTTATGCCTGATCTAAGACCACCGGATTTCCCTTCCCGTAAATCTCTCCCTCCGGTTGCGGGAATTTTCCCGGTGGTTATTACGTTATAGAAGTGCAGGTCCAGTAAAGGACACACCATTTATGGAATAATTTTTTATACAATAAATAGTGTGTGGATCTGTTTATAACCCATACCATACCCTCCCCTCAAAAGCCCGTCCCTGACCGGACGGGCTTTGCTTTTTTTAATGTAGTTTTTTTTAAACTACTTTTCACAAAAATTTTTTTCTGAATTTTAAATGCTATGGTATCATCTTGATATAACGATACCATGACCAGGTATGGATTCAACATCCCCGTATTTAATCATGCGCATGTGTGTCCGGGCATCAGCCCGGTCATGAGCATTTCATTTGATCAAGGTAACCGGATAGGCCTGCCTTTCAGAACCCGCTTCAAAAATGGCTATATAAACTCCGGTAGCCCAGCCTGAAGCATCGATATGAAGTTCATGTGTGCCGTATTGCAGGTTTCCGTCTTGAAAGGTTCCGACTCTGCGACCATCAATTGAATATATGGTAAATCGTACTGATTTGGTCTTTGACAGATGCAAACTCACGAAAAATGAATGATTGAATGGATTTGGGCGAGGGGGAGTGACAGAAAAAGCAGCCGGAGAATCATCGGTTCCGGCAATGTGCTCCGAGGATACATCCGCTCGCTGAAACTGCGCCCGGTATGCGACACTATCCTGAAATGTCCTGATACTGATTTCACGTTCATTCTCCGCCTTTCCTTGCCAGCCTTTGAATATATACCCCTCAGCCGGCACCGCTTTCAGACTGACAGGAACATCTTTGAAATAGATCCCTCTCCATGGCCACGGATCCCCGGAGACACCTGCTTCACCCGGTTTAATACCAATAGAATTTACAAGAATATGTCCCCCTTGCAGGTGATTGACATCCAGGGTCAGTTCCATCGTCCCGTGAAGGTCAAATTGTGAAACGATATGCTCTCTCTGGGCTGTAGGGCGCTGTCGCGCAAAATCGCGTTTGGACTCCACCTCCAGCTCCCAGTCATGCATGGATGGAGGGCCGAGCCAGCGATAAATATGCTCTTCCATATGGGGTTTAAGCACATCGTACATTGTGTTGATCTCCTCCAGTACCCGCTCTTCCGAAAAAGCGGTGTTCAACAGATCGGCGAACCGGTTGATAAAATCATTCCGGAAATTGTGATTTCGAAGTGCACCTCTCAGCATTTGTACCGACCACCGGGGATTGGGCCAGGAATCATCACTTCCTTCTATGGCAAATTGAAGAGTGTTGTGCTGCGCCCGCTCAACAAAGCCTGTTACGTAGTCGAAATTCAGATTAAATCCGAAATCGGTATCATACAACAACCATCGCCACCGGCCATCGTGTCCGGGCCGGACATCTTCCTGCAAACCATCGGTACGTTTACGCCAAAAGTCAATGTTATTGCCCGGCCAGTCAGTGTTTCGAAAATAGATATTGGCGATATGGTAATCCCGGAAGTTATCCAGATCAATCCGCTCCTCAACTATATTCCATATCCGCGGATTGTTGACCTCGCCCTGGTCCAGCAGCTCCCGTAGTTCCAGATAGGCACTGTGGTCCGGTGCGTATCCCTCCTTTATTTCTGCATTTCCTTCCAGAAGCACGAGATCCTCCCGGTCCAGATCATGCATGGTCTCAAAATAGCGATGATCATACCTCATGCGGATGTTGTGCAGTCCCCAGTACTCCCCGTTCAGAAATACCACAACGGGCCGGTAGTATTGTGTTTCGACACCGGTATGGGCGATCAGGTGCTGCATCAATGCATCCCGGAAATAGGTGCCATCCCAGTCATTGCCGGAATTTCTCAACAAAAAGCGTTTGTACCGATCTACCGGCGCATCGGGTATCAGGGTATGCTCGAACCAGCTTTCCCCGTATGCACGACGGGCATACATGCGCAGTGACTTGATCGGTCTTCCCCGTGAGGTGCCGCCGTGAATACGCACTCCGCTGTCCTGTGCCAAAACCGGTTCACCACCTGTTTCAAAAAACTCAAAATGAACCGGTCGCTCCCATGCTTCTCCGGTGTTCCAGAAATTCTCGTTTACATAGATACCATCCTCCGTTGAAAAGAAATGTTCCCGGTCGGTTGCCAGTGATACTACCGGCAATTGATACCGCTGTTCAAATTCCGGATCAACAAAAAAGGTGCGGGTGACTGTTTCCGGAGATTTGCCATCCGGTGCCACCGACACAGCACGAATTACCGTTCCTTTATACACATTTCCAACGGGTTCTTTCCAATTCTCATCATATGGGTGGCCGGTACCGTAATTGTTGGTCGGGATCATAGAAAAATCATTGGGCTCGTCCTTGCGGTTTTCAATGCGGATGGCATCGCGGTATTGCATGCCATTATCCGGCCCGGGAACACTACCATCCGTTGTATAATATATTACGTCCGAGTCAGCGTCCGCATTCTCCGGTAATGATAGCGTCAGATAAAAGGGCTCCTTATAGAATCCGCCGGCATGAGAGAACTGTGGGGAATGCGGCAGTCGCTCCATTCCTTCGCTTACATTTGGTCTTCCCGGTGTAGGATCAGCGAAAAACGCCCAATGTTCGCTACCGTCCGGTTTACGGCCATAAGAGTAGTCAGTGGGTATGTTAACAGGGGGAACCGTATCTGCCATCGCACCGCCCGGGTCAGTCAGCCGAAGCGGTTCTCCCTCCCGGGATATTCGAAAACTTGCATGTAACGGCTCTCCCGGTGTGCTTCGATCCTTTCCCGAAGCCCAAATGATCATAAACTCACCCGGTGCGATGGATGTGTCGGGAAAAACCCACCTATAGAAGTCGTCTTCATCATCGGTCAGGCCATATCCCCAAAGCCTTATGTCCGTCGAGCCGTGATTGAATAATTCTATCCAATCTTCGAAGTCTCCTTCTTCATCGGCAAAGTTCTGATTGTTGGATGAAAGCACTTCGTTAATCACGATAGTGGCTTGTCCTTCAGGCGAATGATCGTCGAAGTAGACAAATAGTAGCGCAAATATTAAGAGAGGCATAGGGGTTAAAACCAAATTCTATTTTATATAAATAAATATCGGAAATCTATCACCATAAAAACACGCTTGATTGATCGAAATAATAATTGCTCACTGACTAAAACACATCCGGATGAACTCCGGCATCATTAAATAGTTTGGTGAATCGTCACTCCTGTTTAAATAAACTGTACAGATTACTCTTCATTCACAGCATTACAAGGCATTTCAGGTCATTTTTAAGTGATTTTTAGCATCACAATTTATGTTTTTATCATGTATAGATTAATTTATATCTTATCGTTTCACTACAGCAGGATTTTCATAACAGCTATGCATACACACCTGTGTATTTATATGGGTTAACCGTATTTACAAATAGGGTGTCAAGTGAATAACTTTTTAAAAGCTGATAAACCGGTATGACGTCCGTCACCATCAGCGAGTAAAGGATTATTTTATCTTGACATATTCCCATATAATAGTATCTTGCGTTAAGTAGTGTAATCAAGTATTCTCCTTGGAATTGTCATAAAAGGAGAGCGGTAAAGAACGGAGTCGGAACGGTCCATACAGGGCTGTTCGCTGTATGAAAATGACAGCTGCTTCAAGGCCAGGCCGGGCGCGAAATTTGGCCGTGTTTAATGGAATGATTTTTATTCCATACCCGTTCTTCTTCGTGTACATAGTCTTATAACCGGTATGCCATGGCATACCCGTAAGATTGTTAAGAAATTATGAAGTTGAAGAGTTCGACTTCCAATCAGCACTACCTAATCTGTTGTTATTGCGACAGTTTTGGGTAATGGACAGCAAATACTGAACTTAAAAGTGATGTCAAGATGTTAAAAGAACAACAGTATGGAGACGACCCTGTAGCCGTTCGCGAAAGCGATCAATACCAGCAGGAGTACGTCCAGAAGTTTGTCGAAAAGTGGGATGCCTTAATCGATTGGGATAAAAGAGGTGATGGTGAAGGAGACTTTTTCATAAATGTTCTCAAGGAACACGGGGCTCAAAAAGTTTTGGATGTTGCCACCGGCACCGGGTATCATTCGGTACGTCTGTTGAAAGCCGGTTTTGATGTAGTAAGTGCCGATGGCAGCCCCCAAATGCTGTATCGCGCCTTTGAGAATGCCAAATCTCAAAACCAAATCCTCAGAACAGTTCAGGCGGACTGGAGATGGCTTTGTAAGGATATTCATGAAAAATTCGATGCCATAATCTGTCTCGGCAATTCATTCACTCACCTGTTTTCGGAGAATGACCGGCGAAAGGCTTTAGCCGAGTTCTATTCCGTACTGAAAAATGACGGAATACTGATTCTGGACCATCGCAATTATGACGGAATACTGGACCACGGTTTTTCCAGCAAACAAAAATACTACTACTGCGGTGACGAAGTGCAGGCTGAACCTGAGCATGTGGATGAAGGGCTTGCCCGTTTCCGCTACCAGTTTGAAGGGGATCCTACATCCTACTACCTGAATATGTTCCCGCTGCGAAAAGATTACACCAGTAATCTTATGAAAGAGGTCGGATTCCAATCGGTAGAGACCTATGGTGACTTTCAGGAGACCTATCGCACCGAAGACCCGGACTTTTTCATCCACATAGCGAAAAAAGAGTATATGCAGGATGATGAGTCGTAAATCGGAACGATCTCAAAACTTCAAGGAGGTTTTTGAATAATGAGTAATGAACATGCAAGTGCAGTAGATGTAGCAAGGGAGTATTACAACAGTGAGGATGCCGATAACTTCTATGCCACCATTTGGGGTGGCAATGATATCCATGTCGGCCTGTATTACTCGGATAAGGATGCCATTTCGGATGCCAGTCTCCGCACACAGGAACGGATGCTTGAACATGTCAGCAGAACCCTGGGGCCCGAATCCCATGTCATTGATTTGGGATCCGGCTATGGTGGATCAGCAAGATATCTGGCAGACCGGTACGGATGCAAGGTTGTGGCATTGAATCTGAGCGAAGTTGAAAACGATCGCGCCCGTAAACTGAACAAGGAGCAGGGGCTTGATCATCTGATCGAAGTTATTGACGGTGCTTTTGAGGATATTCCCTACCCGGACGAGACGTTCGACCTGGTCTGGTCTCAGGACTCTTTTCTTCACAGTCCGGATCGTGAGCTGGTTTTCCGTGAGGTAGCCCGCATCCTGAAGAAGGGCGGTGAGTTCGTTTTCACTGACCCCATGCAGGCCGACGACTGCCCGGAAGATGTCCTGCAACCCATTTTCAACCGTATTCACCTGGAAAGTATGGGTTCTCCCGGGTTCTATAGAAATACCGCTTCTGCCATGGGCCTTGAAGGAGGCACTTTTGACGAACTCACGGTGCATCTGAAACGGCACTACTCATCGGTACTGAAGCAGACCATAGAACATGAGGATAAGCTCAAGAGTCGCGTCAGTGAAGAGTACATCCGGAACATGAAAAACGGATTGCAACACTGGGTCAATGGTGCCGAAAAAGGCTATTTGGCCTGGGGAGTCCTTCACTTCATAAAATAGGATACTTCCGGCTGAAACAAAGGCTCATGAATACACAACCTGTATGCGGGCGGAGCCTCCCGCTGTACAGAAAAGCCCGTCGTATATTGAAATACAACGGGCTTTTTTTATGTGGTTTTTTAATTCAAACCGATCTTATCCGGTGTTTTTCTCACCCGGAGTCTGAAGATCTGCCCGGTTGTCTCCCGGGCTCCAGATATCCAGCATCGCAGCAAACGTTTCGAATGCGGGGTCATTGAATCCATATGGGCATTCCAGGTGAATTCCAATAGGAAATCCAAGATCATGGACACCATCGATAACACGCTTGTATAGATCCAGCAGGGCCGTCTGTTTCTGTTTTTTCTCCATTTCAGCCAGTTTGCCGACAAATTCAATCTCATTTTTGACAAGCGGATTATTGTCTTTAATGAGCCAACGAATGAGCCCTACGCGTGTTTCAGCCTTGGGAACATATCCGAAAGAGAGCAGGATCTCAGGTCGCTGATCCGTCTTATCACGCATCTCACGCAGAAATTTGACGATATAATCGGAATAAAGTAACTGAGACAGCGCAAAATCGGCTCCCTTGTTAATTTTGAAGTTGAAACGACCGATTTCATCTTCGCGGGTGGGAATAAGAATGACACCGCGGGAAGGCATTTCCTCCTTGAATCGTTCAAGCGCCTCCGTGGGTGGAACACCCCCACCTTCACCGTCGCTCATACTGCGGGGCACTCCCACACAAACGGCATCATTGATATCGGCATCGCGAAGCTTTCGGAAACGTTCGGTGAGTTGAGCTTCAGAGTGGAATGCCGTAACCTGTGTTACCATACAGCGTAACGGCAGGTCTCCTCGAATCTCCTGCCAGGTATCCAGGGGATCCATCCTTTCTTTCAGCGGAACCGGGCGGTCTCCCTCTTCCTCAATCATTCCCGGAATTAGTAGCGCGTTAACCCGGTCATCGATCCCGTGACTTTTGAGAAGATTTTTGACTTTTCGGGATTCTTCACGAGCTTTCTCGGCTCCTCCGTCTAATACCGGGGGTACAAATTCAAGTGCAACAGTACTCATAATAATATAGCTAACCTCCAATTGGGTTATTGATGACACAAATAATAGAGATCCGGTAAGGGAACAAAATACAATTCCCGCCGGATTTGAGGCCGCCAATACAGGCACCTCCATTCAGGAGGCGCCCGGCCGGCGACTGGTCCGATCTATTTAGACACTTCTTTCAACAAGCTTTCCAGTTCTGCGACCTTGTCGGTCTTTTCCCAGGGAAGCCCGTCTCGTCCGAAATGACCATATGCAGCCGTTTGCCTGTAAATCGGCTGTTTCAGTTCAAGGGTATCAATGATATCCTTGGGTTTGAGCGGGAAAACCTCCCGAATAACATCGGCAAGTTCCTGATTACTCAGTTTCCCTGTTCCATAGGTATCGACCCAAATAGAAACAGGATCGGCAACACCGATCGCATAGGCCAGGCCAATAGTACATTTCTCGGCCAGACCTGCAGCCACTATGTTTTTGGCAATATAACGGGAGGCATAGGCTGCGGAACGGTCCACTTTAGATGGATCCTTACCGGAAAATGCGCCGCCACCATGGAATGCGCTGCCGCCATAGGTGTCGACGATAATTTTACGTCCGGTCAGGCCTGCATCTCCCTGTGGTCCGCCAACAACAAACCGGCCCGTCGGATTGATATGAATGGTCATGTCATCCACATATGTGAGGTCTTCCGGCACGACCGGACGTATCACATGCTCAATGAGGTCTTTCCGGAGCTGTTCCAGAGAAACATCTTCGGAATGTTGTGTTGAAATAACCACGGTATCGATTCCGGTTGGTTTGGCTGTCTCATCGTCATACCGAACCGTAACCTGGGATTTGCCGTCGGGTCGCAGATAGGGCAATGTACCGTTCTTCCGGACTTCCGAAAGACGTTTTGTCAATCTGTGGGCCAGCATAATGGGCAGGGGCATCAGTTCATCGGTCTCATTGACCGCATAACCGAACATCATCCCCTGATCTCCGGCTCCTTGTTCCTTGTGTTCTCCTTTGCCCTCATCGACACCCATGGCAATATCGGGTGATTGCTTGCCCAGGTTATTCAGGATGGCACAGGTTTTATAATCAAATCCCATATCGGAGTCGCTGTACCCGATATCCTTGATCAAGTCGCGAACGATATCGGGAATATCAACATTTACTGTGGTAGTGACTTCACCACCTACAAGTACAAGACCCGTGTTTATAAATGCCTCGCAGGCGACCCGTGCGTCAGGGTCATCTTTCAGGATGGTATCAAGAATTGTATCTGATATTTGATCTGCCATCTTATCAGGATGGCCTTCTGTAACGGATTCTGATGTAAAGAGATACTCAGACATATTTTACCTTATTTTTTTACTGTTTTTATGATTAGATGATCTGATTCAAGCCGGTTGAATAAAAATGCCGTTAACAACGATATAAGCTGGCTTAAGCGATCGGAATTTCTTACTAATTTTGATTCCGAACAACCCGGGATTATTCAGTCATTCCGTCAATTCTACCGGGGTTCATTCAACGGCTGTATATTGGCAAAATTAATGCTTAACTTAACCAATCTGGTTTGAGACTTTTCTATTTGATATTATAGAATTTATATTACATGGAACATACAAAATCCTGAGGAATTGTCCCAAATTTATATTAGCATTCAAACCGACAAATTCAATTAACGCTATAATAACTGAGACCAAGGTAAATAACTGATATGTTACTTTCTGCAACAAAGAAAAACCTTTCAATGTCAACCATAACGAAATCAATGAAAGAGAGGATACTGGTTCTGGACGGTGCCATGGGAACCATGATCCAGGAACATCAATTGACGGAAGAGGATTTTCGCAGTGAAAAGTTTCGTGATCATAGCTGTGAACTCAAAGGAAACAACGATCTGTTAAGTATAACACAGCCGGATATTATCCGTTCCATTCATAAAGATTTTCTTGCTGCCGGTGCCGACATAGTTGAGACCAATACCTTCAGCTCCAATCCGATCTCGCAAAAAGACTACGATCTCGAAGATCATGTATATGAGCTAAATTACGCATCGGCCAAACTTGCCCGGGAAGCCGCCGATGAATTTATCGCAAAAAATCCGGACAAACCGCGCTTTGTGGCCGGTGCCATAGGCCCCACCAACCAGACCCTCTCCCTTTCTCCCGACGTAAATGATCCCGGTTACCGTGCGGTTACTTTTGACGATATGGTCGAATGCTATGGTGCGCAGATTCCCGGTCTGATGGACGGTGGCGCCGACGTCCTTCTTGTTGAGACGGTCTTTGATACCCTGAATTGCAAGGCTGCCCTTTTTGCCATTCAGAATTATCGCCGGGAGAGCGGTAACAATGTGCCGGTAATGATCTCCGGAACAATTGTAGATCAAAGCGGCCGAACACTTTCGGGTCAGACTACCGAGGCTTTCTGGATCTCCATCTCCCATATGCCCAATCTGTTGAGTGTCGGTCTGAACTGTGCCCTTGGTTCCAAACAGATGCGCCCGTTCATCCAGGAGCTCTCTGAACTGGCCACAACCAATGTCACTCTCTACCCGAATGCCGGACTGCCGAATGAATTCGGCGATTATGATGAAACTCCGGAGTTCATGGCTGAGCAACTCGATAACTACGTCGGCGAGGGGTGGCTGAATGTGATCGGCGGGTGTTGCGGAACCACTCCGAAGCACATCGCAAAGTTTGCCGAGGTTGCGGCAAAACACAAACCCAGAGATATACCGGAGTCCGAGCCCACTCTGCGATTAAGTGGACTCGAGCCGCTGGTTTTACGCCCCGACAGCAATTTTCTCAATATCGGAGAACGTACCAATGTAACCGGATCCAAAAAATTCAAGCGCCTCATCAAGGAAGAGCAATATGAAGAAGCGTTGTCGGTCGCCCGGGACCAGATCGAAAACGGTGCCCAGGTCATCGATGTGAACATGGATGAGGGAATGCTTGAATCTGATCAGGTGATGACTACCTTCCTGAACCTGATCATGGCCGAACCCGATATAGCCCGTGTTCCGGTAATGGTTGACTCCTCAAAATGGTCGGTAATTGAAGCCGGTCTCAAATGTCTTCAGGGTCGTGCTATCGTCAACTCGTTGAGCCTCAAGGAGGGTGAAGAGGCTTTTCTGGAACAGGCCCGCAAGGTGCGCGATTACGGGGCGGCCGTGGTTGTAATGGCATTCGATGAAAAGGGTCAGGCGGATTCCTATGAGCGCCGAACTGAAATCTGTGAGCGGGTTTACCGGCTTCTGTTGGACAAACTCGACTTCCCGGCCCAGGATATTATTTTCGACCCCAACATCCTGACGGTTGCCACGGGTATGGATGAGCATAAAAATTATGCCGTTGATTTTCTCAAGGCCACCGAGTGGATCAAGAAAAACCTTCCGCTGGCAAAAGTGAGTGGTGGAGTCAGCAATATCTCCTTTTCCTTCCGGGGCAACAACCCGGTCAGAGAAGCGATGCACGCCTCCTTCCTTTATCATGCCATCAAGGCCGGTTTGGATATGGGCATCGTGAATGCTGGACAGCTCGAGGTCTATGAAGAGGTCCCGAAAGACCTGCTTGAACTGGTGGAAGATGTGCTTTTCAACCGGCGTGACGATGCTACCGAACGGCTGGTCGACTTTGCTGAAACCGTAAAGGAGAAAGAGGCTGGTCCGGTGAAGCAGGATGAATGGCGCAACCGCCCGGTCAACAAGAGGCTGGAGCACGCGTTACTCAAAGGCATCGTGAGCCACGTGGAAGAAGACACCGAAGAGGCCCGTCAGCAATACGATCAGGCCCTGGAAGTCATCGAGGGCCCGTTAATGGACGGCATGAACATTGTAGGCGATCTTTTCGGTGAAGGGAAAATGTTCCTGCCACAGGTGGTAAAAAGCGCCCGTGTGATGAAAAAGGCCGTAGCCCACCTGATCCCGTATATAGAGGAAGAGAAGAAGAAGCAAAAGGATACCCGGCCAAAGGGGAAAATACTGCTTGCCACCGTCAAGGGCGATGTTCATGACATTGGAAAGAATATTGTAGCTGTAGTGCTCGGCTGCAACAATTATGAAGTGATTGATCTGGGCGTTATGGTTCCCACTCAAACCATTCTGGACGAGGCGATCGAGCAGGATGTGGATGTGATCGGCCTTAGCGGACTCATCACCCCGTCGCTTGATGAAATGGTAAATTTGGCCAAAGAGATGGAGAAGCGGAATATGGATCTGCCGCTGCTGATTGGTGGTGCTACGACCTCACGCATACATACAGCTGTCAAGATCGCCCCGCAATACAGCCAGCCGGTTATTCATGTGCTGGACGCTTCCAAAGGCGTACCGGTGGTCAGCAGCCTGCTATCAGATGACGGAAAACAGGGGCTGATCGATGAAATTGCCGATGAATACAAAAAATTGCGTGACCGGCATTCCAAACGGACGCAGACCAAGAGTTTTGCGAGTCTGGAAGAGGCTCGTGAAAACCGGACCCCGATTTCCTGGAA
>SLOL01000038.1 GCA_007132495.1 Balneolales bacterium | reverse complement strand
ATTTTGCGGGTGAATTCGGTCCCGCCGTCCCATGCGGCATTGACACGATAGGGATTGGGATAGACACTTACCTGATGCTCCGGATCACCACTTTCAAACTCTTCATTAACAGTAGAGCCGGGAAATACTCTTACCGCGTTGGCGGTCCGGATGCTTTCCAGCGACTCGCGTCCTTCGGCGCCACGGTCAAAAGCGGTCACCGAAAACTGATATTGCCAGCCACTCAACAGCCCGTCAAAAGTGTAGCTGTACCAGTATTCGGTATCATCTCCTTCAAAGGTCACCGGATCGTCGAGCAGCACTTCGTCAAATCCGGTTCCATACCCGACCTGGGTCCCCGGCGTGTCATATTCACGGACCAGCTCGGGCCCGAAGGCAATGTCACCGGTCAGATCCGCTCCCACTTTGCTCCGGTAAATCCGGTAGCCGTCAAAATCTTTCTCTCCGGAAACAGGATCGACAGTCTCCTCGGCGCGCCGGTCCCAGTACAAAGTGGCTTTACCGGCATCCAGTTCGACATGAAGCCGGGGTACTTCGGGCGGTTCGGGGACCAGGAATCGCTCCCGCCGGCCGGTTTCAGGATCTTCAAACCCTTCGAACAGCTGAAACGCCCAATCTGCCGTCTCCGCCAACAGTCGCCTGGATTCCGGGTTGTCCAGTTCATCGGCCGTATGGTCTTCCGGTATCATTCCCTGAAATTCCTGCGGTTTCAGAGCCGCCACATATGCGAAATAGACGGTTATGGTTTCTCCGGGCTCCACCTCGGGAATAGGGCCGAACCGGTGAAGCTGAATGTAATTGCCGTCGGCATCCTGTCCGTCTTCGCGCAACTGATCTTCAAACTGGGTGTAATCCCAGTCGGTGGACAGGGCGGAGTACCGCTCGGTGTCGTCCTGCGGCTGATGAAAAGTTCCACCGGTCTGATTGAATTTCCAGAAGCGGGGTCCCACGGATGGCACCTCGTAGCCGGCTGCCATCACCTCTTCGCTGTATCTGGGGTGAAAATCAATGCCCCGGTATTCCGCTCCCAGCACCATGGTGCTGCCGTAGGTATCGGTTCTGGGGAAATCACTGGATCCGGAGTCGAATGCATACAGGGTATAGAGCGAATCGATGTACCCGACTCCTCCTTTGTTGAAAAAGGCCCCGCCGGACTCTTCGGTGGTGTTGATGTTACGGACCACCAGGTCCGAGTACATCCCGAAATAGACATCCTCCCAGGTGAAACCGTCGCCGTCCCGGTGCTCATCGCTGTTATTGGTGATCTCGTATTTGATGATACTGATGCCGTCGGTAAATCCGAAGTTCCAGTTGTACACTTCCATCTTCACATCGGCATAAAGCGGATCTTCATGATTGGCGATGGGCCGGTCCGAAACAAAGACCCTGCGGTCCGAAAATTGGGCAAGAAAATCCTGATGACTGACCGCATCCGGTGAAAAAAAGTCGCTGTCGGGGAGACTGGAGCGCTCCATAATGGGCATACCGTCGTTGGTAAACTCATAACCCGACTGTCCGGCACGGGTATACCCTGAGGGATTGGTGACTGCAGCCGTGGAGACCGTGGTCACGCCGGCCCTTTGCGCTCCGATCCACAGGCCGGCCTCGAACAGGTGCTCAGTCCCCGATCCGGCCGGATACTCCATACTGGGTGCCAGTGAGGGGTTGTTCTGGCGACCCGGCGTTCCGATGGCTCCCACATTGGTGTATGAGATCCCCATATTACTCACTTCCACCGTTTTTCGCTCAAAGATATGCTGGGCCGGGGAGGTACCCGAGTACAACAGAATCAGGACAAATAGCGGGATAAAAAAACGCAGTGGATAATTCAGCATAGGTGTTGCTTCGTATTCATCGGTTATTGAAACAGAATTGGGAAAATAAACGGCCTTCTTCAAATAATATCATCATGACAAACGCGGGATCTGGACTACCAGGGCTTATGGATTTTAAAGCGTTGGAAACGGTTATTTATCCCTCTTGTAACCTGCAAAATAAATATCGCAATTCTCCCCGAATTTTCCATCTCTTTTATCACATTTAATAATTTGCTAATATGGTTCATTGCCAAGTCGGCATCCATTTTATATTACTATTCCTGCTAAGTGTAAAGCCTCCATGTATTTTGATTTTTTGCGCCTCCGGCCGTTTATTTTGTTGATCTTGCTGCAAGGTTTCACCGCCGCTTCTTCCGCCGGCACCAACCCACCCCGAATCACATCCGACGCGCCTTATGAAACCGCGGCAACGGACTCCAGCATCACCCTTTCCTGGCAGTCGGATGCATCGGGCCACAGTGTCGTGCGCTTTGGCCGGACCCCCGATCTGGAAAAAGGACTTCTGGTGAATGAACTGGATCGAACCGGTCATGAATTGACCCTCAACGGCCTCTCCCCCGCCCAAATCTACCGGGTGAAAGTGGGCGTCGCCTCGGGCAGTGACACCACCTGGTCCGATCCCCGTATCGTCTCCACCGGTTCACCGTCCGATGCCACCGGCGAGATCAACGTCTATTTTAACGGGTCGGTATTTGAAGAAGCGGCCCGCAGTGAAACGGCTGTGGGCAATTACGACTTTGGGGAGCACTACGACCATCGCATCCGGAATGCGAAGCACTCGGTGGATATCATGTTTTACAATATCAGTCAGGATACCGGGGAGATGATCAAAGACGCCCTGATTCAGGCGGCACGTACAGGAGTCCGGATTCGTGTAATCATGCATCATGACCTGGGAACACCGGCCAATAATATTCGTCAGGACTTGCGGCTGACAAATAACATCAATGTCATCCAAAGCGATTTCGGCGACAACAACGGCCTGCCTGATAACCGGCTTATGCATAACAAAATCGCCATCATCGACTATCAGAGCGACAATCCGGCCGACACCTGGCTGATCACCAGCTCCTGGAACACGACCGACCACGGCTCATACCGGCAGTACCAGAACATGATCGAATTCCAGGATCCGGCTCTGGCCGGCGGCTACCTCACCGAGTTCAATCAGATGTGGGGAAGCGACGGTTTTGAACCCGATGCCGGGAACGCCCGTTTCTCCCGAAACAAAAAGGTGGTCAACCCCACCCGTTTCTGGATCGGTGACGCTGAGATCGATATTTTTTTCAGCCCCCAGGCCAACAGCGAACAGGTCATCACAGACCGACTGAGCGGGGCCCGACATGATGTGGCCCTTCCCAAATACCTGATCACGCGAAGTACTTATGTGGATGCCCTCGATGATCTGGT
>SLOL01000155.1 GCA_007132495.1 Balneolales bacterium | reverse complement strand
TGGGGCCCGAAAGCGTTTACCAGCGGCCCCCATTACCTCGGTGCGATTGTCTTCCTGATGTTAATGATAGGTCTGTTTCGCGCCCCGGGACGACTCAAATACGTCTTTTTCGGCTCCGGTATTCTCACCCTTCTGTTTTCCCTCGGAGAAAACCTTTACAGTTTCAACTACCTGTTTTTCCACTACATGCCCTTCTTTAACAAGTTTCGAACCCCGGAGATGTGGCTCATTGTCACCGTATTTTCGTTTTCGGTGGTCGCGGCCATGGGTATGAAGTGGATTTATGACAGCTGGAAGGAAGGTTCTCTCTCCCTGTCTGCACTTTATCTGCCGGGAGGAATAACACTCGGGGCGGCCCTGTTTTTCCTCCTTTTCTCAGGGTCCATATTGAGCTTTGAAAAAGCGGGAGAACGGCAGCAAATTGCCGGGCAAGTGGCCTCGCAACAGAATATGGATCCGGGTGACCCGCAGGTACAGCAGTTTGTCAACCGCTATATTGAGCAGGAACTGCGACCGGAGCGGGAGAACAAAGCGGCTTCGGACAGCCGCCGCTTCTTTGTATTCATCCTGCTCGGATCAGTGTTGTTGGCGGGTACGGCATTACAGAAGATTCCGGCCAACTATACCCTGGCCGGACTCGTACTGCTTGCGGCGGTAGATCTGGTGCAGGTTGGTGGCCGCTATGCCGATAAAAGCGGCCTGGTTCCCGGGGATCTGTCCGTCTACGATGTGGTAGCCAACCAGGTTCGTTCCACCGACCGCTATATTGATGATCAGAAAGATGAGGGGCAGGAGTGGCCCTGGCGAACGTTCCCGCTCGGAGACAGTCCGTTCAATAACGCGGTGCCCGCCGCCTTTGTCTATCCCTCCATCGGCGGCTATTCCGGTGCCAAATTGAGCAAATATCAGGATGTGATCGACCACGCCATTTATGAAGGACCGGCCGGACTCAATATCGAAGTGCTGAATATGCTCAACACAAGGTATCTGACTTATCCGAATCCGATCAATCTTCCGGGCTGGCAGGTGGCTTATGAAGGAGCAGATGGTGAAGGTGTCGTTATGGAAAACAGCCGCGCCCTGCCCAAAGCCTGGTTTGTGGATTCGCTGGTTGTGGCGTCAGATGCGCAACAAGCAATTAACGAGTTAAACCGCTTTGAGGCCGCTTCTACCGCCATAGTGATGAATGTGGACCGGGAACCTGAAGTGGCGCCAACGACCAACCGGTCCGTTGATATCACCGGCTACGGTCCGCGTGAAATCACTGCCGATGTTGCAACCGATGCTCCCTCGTTTCTGGTACTAAGCGAAGTATACTACCCGGCCGGATGGACCGCCACACTCAACGGAGAGCCGGTGGATATCCTCCGCACCAACTACATCCTGCGCGGATTTGAAATTCCTGACGGTGAACATGAATTGACCCTCCGGTTTGATCCGCAGTCGCATATACTGGGTAGCCGCCTGTCATGGTTCTTCAATATCGTCATCCTGCTCATCGGTGCAGCTGCTTTATTCCACTTTATTCGAAGAAGAGCGTGATTATTGGCATCCTCTGACGCCATATCATCCGGTGAACACAAAAAAGTGCTGATCATCACCTACTACTGGCCGCCGGCCGGCGGAGCCGGTGTACAGCGTTTTTTGAAATTCGTAAAATACTTCCCTGAATATGGCATTGATCCGGTGGTACTGACCTGCTTCAATCCAACCTATCCGATGCGGGATCCCACCCTTGCTGAAGACATTCCGGATGGAATTCCGGTCCATTATGCAAGAACGGTGGAACCTTTCGGACTCTACAGCCTGTTGTCCGGAACCTCGCCGGAAAAGGCGGCCGATCCCACCACGGTACTTGGATCCGGGGAGCTTGGTCTCACAGAACGGCTGGTGCGCTGGCTCCGGGCAAATATTCTTGTTCCCGATGCCCGGTCAGGGTGGGTCCTGTTTGCACGTCATAAAGCGCGAAAACTCATTTCCGAATACCGGATTGACACCATCATTACCACCGGTCCACCCCACTCCACCCATTTTATCGGCCACCGGCTTAAGCGGAAGACCGGTGTTCGCTGGATCGCCGACTTCCGGGATCCCTGGACCGATATCCATTACAACCGCGCACTTCCACGGATGGGGCTCACTGAAAAACGGGATGCCCGTATGGAAGCACGGATTCTTCGCACAGCCGACGAAATAACGGTAACGGCACCCGGAACAGCCCGCTACTTCTCCCGGAAAGTGGATCGGTCGTACCATACCATACCCAACGGTTTTGACCCCGATGACTTCCTGAAACCTGCCGATCGGAAACAAACAAGGGATCAGTCCGGCGAAACAGGCCCGGCGCCACCTTTTTGCATTCGACATGTCGGCAGCATCACCGAAACTTCGGTGCCGGTCAACCTTTTACGAGTCCTTTCGAAATTTCCGGAAACCGATATTCGCATCGAGTTCATCGGAACCGTCCACCCGGATGTGCAGAAATATGCTGCAGAGTTCGGCCTGGGTGATCGTATTCACTTTCGTTCCTATGTACCGCACCGGGAGGCCACCGTCTTGATGCAGGAGGCGGATCTCAACCTGGTGGTGGTACACCGGTCCGAAGACAGCCGGATATTGATCCCCGGCAAGTTGTATGATTATCTGAATGCGGGAAAGCCGGTGATGGTCATCGGACCGTCCGACGGTGATACCGCCGCCATTGTGCGTCGGTGCCGTATCGGAGAGACCTTTGATTACACCGATGAAACCGGTCCGGAACAGTGGTTGAAAAGGCTTATTCATGCCCGCCGAACCGGGGGTAGGCCCGACTCGGAGAATTATCCCGCCTTCGCACCGGATACCCGCGAAATTTCCCGGTACTCCCGACCGGCACTGACCCGGCTATACGCAGCGTTAATACAAGGTGATAATTTTTCGGAACAGCACTCATCCGGAGAAACCGGTCATCCGATGGTTCAGAATCCATCATAAACAAGCGGGAATGAACAGGATCCGTCGACTCATATTCACCCTGGCAATTCTTGTTGGTGGTTTGCCGGGTGCACCGAATGCAGAAGCGCAATCCGGCACCCCGCTGTATCTCAATGAGATCATGGCCTCCAACGGCGCCACAATCCACGATGAGGACGGGGAAAATTCGGACTGGATTGAAATTTACTACGACGGCGAGGAGCCGCTCTCGCTGGAATTATTCGGCCTCACCGATGATCCGGATGAACCTTTTCAATGGTTCTTTCCCGATACCACCATACATCCGGG
>SLOL01000141.1 GCA_007132495.1 Balneolales bacterium | reverse complement strand
GACTACAGAAGACAGAAGTCAGAAGGCAGAAGTTAGAGGTCAGGGACAGAGTATAAGAGACAGGTCACACACAACAGCGTATAGGTAAAAACGACGTATGCTGAAGGTTGCCTGTTTTCTGTAGTCTGTTTTCTGTAGTCTGTTATCTGTGGTCTGTTTTCTGAAGTCTGTTATCTGTGGTCTGTTATCTGAAGTCTGTTATCTGTAGCCTGTAACGTTCGTGGCAATCCCGGATGATATCTTTGGCTGTTTCCAGGCCGTACCAGCCGTCGGTGCCCGTTTTTTTGTCCTCTAAATCCTTGTACACCTGAAAGAAGTGCTCGATTTCGTGGAGTAGATGGGGTGGAACATCTTCCAGTTTACCGATGTGATTCCAGAGCGGATCCCCCACCGGTACACAGAGAATTTTTTCATCCGGTCCTTTTTCATCCCACATCTTGAACAGCCCGATCGGCTTGGCGATGATCATGCAACCGGGGAATGTGGGCTCGGTTACCATTACCAGAGCGTCCAGTGCATCGCCATCCAGCGCAAGTGTCTCGGGGATAAATCCATAATCACTGGGATAGTGTACAGCGGAGAACAGCATTCGATCGAACTTGATCTGTTTTGTATCTTTGTCGTACTCGTATTTATTCCGGCTGCCTTTGGGTATTTCGATGAAAACCGTGAGGTGGTCCAGCGACTTTGTCATATAACTTGCTTTTTTAAATATTTTGAGGTTATGTCTGTCTCCGGGTTCACTTCCGGAACCCGGGTTCGCAGGCGGAATTCATTGCGTAGTCGAATTTCATGGTGATCATCAGCGCCCGATTTCATGGTGATCATCAGCGCCCGATTTCGCGGTGATCAACAGTGTCCGAAGTGGACAAGCTCTCAGCACGAAGTGGACAAGTTTATGGCCCGAAGTGAACAAGTTCTCAGTCCGAAGTGAACAAGTTCATGGCCCGGATGGACAAGTAAATACCGGAAAAATGACCACCGTTACCTGCCGCACCTACGCGTTAACAATCGACCATAAGCAATAGTTTCACGGGCATTTTTTTTCCATAAGTTGTACATTATATACAAAATACAGAATCTTCTCCGTTATCTGATTTCCGTCAGGATAAATAAACGTTACCAATAATCCGATCCATTATGGCCAACCCCGCGGACAGCGACCTGATTAACGAAGTCAAGGAAATTTTCCGAAGTTATCTCAAGGAAAAAAAACACCGCCAGACGCCTGAGCGCATTATGGTCCTTGAGGAGATCTATCGGGCTGACGGCCACTTTGATGCCGACGATATGTATTTTCGCATGAAGAACATCGGCTATCGTGTATCACGGGCTACAGTCTACAACACGCTTGACCTGTTGCTGGAATGTGGTCTTGTCCAGCGGCATCAGTTCGGAAAAAACCAATCGATCTATGAACGTGCCTACGCCTATCGACAGCACGATCACATCATCTGCAATGAATGCGGCAAGGTGATCGAGTTTTGTGACCCGCGTCTTCAGGAGATAAAGAGCATGCTGGAAAGGATTCATGATTTTTCTATCAGCGGGCATTCCCTTCAGTTTTACGGAAAATGCAATAATCCGGACAAATGTGACAAGCAAGCCGATCCGGGGCGACGTATGAAAAATATGGTGGTCAATCTGGATGAATAGCCGGATTACCCAATCGCTGTCTGACTAATGAATTTGCGTGCCGCCCAGCGGCTGCCCCACAAGCCCATGATCAGTGACAGCAAGACCATACCTCCGGTCAGGTAGTACCACTCGCCCATCGGCCATGAAAGCACTCCGAACTGCGGGATGTAATAGGGTATGACAAGGTGAAACAGCAACCAATGCAGACCGTTAGCTATGGCCGCAGCAATGGCACCCTGGATCAACCCTTCCAGCAGAAATGGCCGGCGGATAAATCCGTTGGTTGCCCCGACCAGCTTCATGGTGCGGATAATATTGCGTTTCGCATAAATGGTAAGGCGAATGGTGTTGAAGACCAGTACAATTGCCGTAAACAGAATAAAGAGTCCGATACCGATACCGGCCATGGTTAGCAATTCGAGCCGCTCTTCGAGGGTCTCAAGCAGTTCCTGATTGAAGACCACTTCATCGACACCCTGAAACTGTTCAACTTCAGCTACCATCTCCCGAATCTCCTTTGCATTGGCATCCGGGGTCAGGTGAAGCCTGTATGAAGCGGGCAGAAAATTAAGATCGGCGAGCGACTCCCCTTCTGCACCAAACTCTTCCCGGAATATCTCCTCGGCCTTATCCTTGCTCACATACTCGGTTTCGGTCACAATAGGATAACTCTGGAGGTCTGCTGCAATGCGGTCGGTTCGACCGGAATCGATATCCAGCAGAAACACCTCCACCTCAATGGACTCCTTCATGGTCTGGACCACCTCGTATCCGTTATATCCGAAACGGGCCATCAAGCCCACCAGCAATACGGCGATAGTGAGCGCCACAATGGAGGTGATGCTGGCAAGCCGGGTTCGCCGGAATCCCGATACTCCCTCTTTAATGACGTATGTCAGACTCATAACCGGTTAACCAGACTTGATTCCATAGTTTGAAGCTGCTTCATTGTGGTGTCGTACCTGTCCAATATGCCATTTCAGTTTCGCAACACCCAGCGTACGCCAAATCGCAAGCGCATGGAGGGCATGGGATGGTAAGCTGTTTCAAAATAGCCCGGAAAAAGCCAATTATCCAGAGCATTTTCAATCCGGAACAAAAAGATTGCAGACCGGACCCGTGCCGTAAGATCCAGGTCCAGGCGTACAAAGTCGGGTATCGCCTGAGCCTCTGCCCCTTCTCCGGGAAACCAGGAGTTCGGATCCCAGTAGTCCATGGCGGGATAATACTGGGCGGAGCGGTACGGATTCGGTGAAGCCAGAGCATAAAAACCGGCTTTAATGAATGCCGCACTGTCAAAAACATAATTTTTATAATGGAATGATGCACGGGTCCAGACCCGTTGACCGCTCAGATCAAGCAGCTGGTTTTCAGGGTGCAAGGCATCCGAGAAGTATTGTTGAAAAGTGCCGGAAACAGCAAGTTCAAAACGGTCTCCGTCATAGAACATCCAGCCGGCAGCGCCCGCCGAATTGTAGGAGCCGGCCTGGATAAAGGTGGAATCTTGTCCGACGAGTACCGGTTGTTCGTACACCGAGCCGTGCACCTCGCCTCCCAGCTCCCAGCCCCTGCTTTGAAATGTAACGCCGGCCTCGGCACGCTGGAGAATCTCGTTCCTGAATTCGGACTGACCATAGACGGGGGCCCTCTGCCAATAAAGCTGACCGGGCAGCGGCATCTGTTCACCACGGGCATAGGAGGCGTAAGCGGTAAGTCTGCTGAATATGCGCCAGTTGACTTTCGATCCCATCTCGTAATCGGTAAATCCGTCGGATCGCCACCCCGCCTTAAACCAGGTATGCAACTGCGAACGGTTGGGAAGCGGCAAGGTAACCATCCCCTTCCCTTCGCTGTAAATCCAGGAGTCAACATCCATGGTCCGGTAACGGTCGCGATCGATCACCGACCATTCGGAGTGGAGATCTCCCTGAAGTTCAAATGGGCCATAGTATTGGATATGGCGCCCCGCAACCCCGGTGGTCAGTGTCCGGACAATTGAGCTGTCGGGGGTTTGATAGTGGAGCCGGCGGTAGCGGTCGTGATATACAGAAATACGGGTATTGGCATCCGTTTCAGGGTCAGGTCGGTGATAGGCCGTCAGGCGTATCATCGTGTTGCGCAGCGATGATTCCGCCTGGCTTTCAACGGGTGTTGCCTGGAAGTGGTTGAAATGGAAAGTGTTCATGTCCCCAATGAGATATCCGTCGGGCTCGCCGAACTGCAATCCGCTGTAATGGAGACCACCTTCGAACATCCAGGAATCTGTCAGAAAATGATAGGCGGTAATTTCGGCATTTCTGCCGCCCATACCACTGTTCCGGTAGCCCTCCGACTCGTTTTTCCCCCAATAACCTATGGATAGATTGGTTGATGGTGTGATATTGCGTGCAAGATATCCCTCGGTGCTTCGGTATTCGAATTCCGACTGATCGTAGTTGATGAGGGTAAGCGGGCGGGTTACGTGATAACGTTGCGTAGTGATTTCAGATTGATGACGGATATGCCCCGAGAATTCATGAACCGACGCCATGCGGCTGTAGTGAGGCAGCCGCTTCCGGTTGGCGGACCCGAAAATCCGTTCATTGAGTGGAATGCCGTCGCGTAAAACCCGTTGGTGCCGATTTTCATGAGCGCGGAGCAGAAAGCCGTCATTGCGACCAAGTCCACCAAGTTGAAATGAAATCACGCCCGGTCTCCGTGTCAGAGACTCTCCGTAATCGGACCACAACTCCCATCGGTTGAGACTGTCATTGCTAACCATATGGTAAGCAGACGGATGGGCCATGGTCAGGGGCTCCACCGGTTCCATCACCTCCGGCTCATCAGGCGGCGGCCCCCTCTGGTCCCGCAACTCCTCGGGGGTCATGGGCCGGTCACGAGGCGGATCGTCCACGTCGTCGGTATCGATCGGCGGATCTTCCACGTCGTTGGTATCGGCCGGCATTTCCTCGTCCCTGCCCGGGTCAGTTGTTGGGGATTCCACCTCGTCGGGATCGACCGTCGGGTCTTCCACGTCATTGGTGTCGGCCGGTACATCCCCGGTTCTGTCCGGTTCTGCCCTCGGATCCCCGGCATCGGAAGTATCGGCCGGCATCTCTTCGGTTTCTGTGGTGTCCGCAGGCGACAGATTGGCATCGGTAGTGTTCGCAGGCGACGGATCGGCATTCGTGGTGTCTGCGGGTGCAATGCCGGCGTTAGTATTAACACCGCCGGAAACGACACCGTAACCGGGCAAGCTGTAACCGGGCGAACTGTAACCAGGCAAATTGTCCGATGCAAATGAATAACCGGAATACACCACCCCGGGATCCGGGAAAGCATCTCCTGCAGTCGAACCGACCGAAAGTATTATGAGAAAAAGCGGGATGATCACGGATACACCACCTCCGGTTGATGGGGCAGACCGGAAATGCCGGCGATGTGGCGGCGAAGGAGATCAAGCGCTATGGCGCAGGTACGCTCCTTGTTGATCCGGCGCCGGGTGGTCAGACGGTACCGGCAGGCAAAATGGCTGCCGCTGCGTGACCAGAACCCGATCCATACCGTTCCTACCGGCTTGTCAGGGGTTCCTCCACCGGGACCGGCGACACCGGTGGTACTCAGTGCAAAGTCGGCATGCATCATCTCTCCTGCCTTTTGTGCCATTTCCAGGGCAACAGCGGAACTGACCGCACCATCCGTTTCAAGATGTTTCCGGGATATCCCCAATAGATCGGTTTTAATGCGATTGTCATAAGCTATAACTCCACCCTGAAAGCAAGCACTGCTTCCGGGTGCGTCGGTTAGTGCATCAGCCAAACTGCCACCGGTACAACTTTCGGCCAGTGCCACGGTCTGTTTACGTTCAGACAGACTGGTAACGATATTCCGGGCAAGAGATTCCCCGTAATCTTCCGAAAAGATGAACTCACCTGTTGTTTCCCGGATCCATTCGACAAACGCATCATACTTCTTTCGGGACGAGCCGTTCACCTCGGTAACATGAATATCCACCCCTCCGGGATGGGGCAGGAAGGCGATATCAATCCCTTCGGGAATACGATTTTCCAGCTCCGTGAGAATACGGTCACTCAGGTCACTCTCCCCGATACCCGTTGTCCGGAACCAGTTATGCCGGATCCGCCTTTCGGATTTATACCAACGCTTTTCCAATTCGGGAATGAGCCGCTTTTCAGTGATATGATGCAATTCATAGGGTACTCCGGGCATGGCGGCCATTAATTTCCCGTTCTTTTCCATCAACAGGCCGGGTGCCGTCCCCAGTTCATTGAACAGTACCTTTGCCCGGGAGGGAATATCGGCCTGCCGGCGGTTTATATCGGTCACCGGACGCCCTTTTGTACGAAAATAGTCCGCCACATGCTCCTGCACCTCCGGATCCCGGATGAGATGGTCGTCAAAAAACCGGAGCAGGACGTCTTTGGTAACATCATCCCGTGTCGGGCCCAGACCGCCGGTCACCACAACCAGGTCATGGTGTTTCCACAGATAATCCAGAGCCCTCAGGATCTGCTCCGGATGGTCGGCAACCGATATCATGGTCCGGCAGGGCAGGCCGTGAATGCGCAAAATCTGACCCAGCCAGGTGGCATTGGTGTTGATCACATCCCCGTTGAGCAGTTCATCGCCGATCGTAAGTACGCAGGCAGTGTGAGTTGGCATATACTAATCTGTGCAATATGGATAAAACGGTCTTTTCGGCAGTAAAAGATAGGATTAATCCGGATTCAAATGAACGATAATTTCTAAAGGGTGTTCACTGTTCGGTAGTAAGAATTCTGCTATAACAATATTGCAACTTTTTTATCTTTGACGGTGTGAAACGTCTCCCCAATATATTGAGCGCACTGCGCATCGTTCTGGCGCCCCTGTTTGTTTTTCTCTATCTGCAGGATGCTTTTCTGTGGGCATCTGTTGCCATGGGCGTTTTTATATTTGCCGCGGTTACCGACTATCTCGACGGTTATTATGCCAGAAGATATGGTGTTTCCTCCAGCCTGGGTACGTTTCTGGATCCGCTGGCCGACAAGATTCTCACATTTGCCGGGTTCATTTGCATTCCTTTCATAGATGCCGCACAATTTCCCTGGTGGATCATCGGAATTATCGTTTTTCGTGATATATTGATTACACTGTTACGCGTCTGGTCAGAACACAACGGACAGACGCTGGAGACCCGATATTCGGCCAAAATCAAAACAATGGCACAGATGGTCTTCCTGTATGTGGCACTATTGACCGGTGTAGTTGTGAAATCAGAAGGCGTCATTGGCAGAACCGGATCCGTTATCCTCGATTCCGGTATTCTTGGCTGGATGTTTCTGATCGTGATGATCGTCACTGTCTATACCGGAGTAGAATACCTTTATATTAACCGGAAATTATTTACACGTGATCCCAAATAAAATTAACTGGTCGGTACTGGCAGGCAGTGCTTTTTACATCGGTTTTCTGCCGAAATTCCCCGGCACATGGGGCAGTCTGGCGGCACTTCCCCTGATCTATCTGGCCTCGGTCCATATCCATCCCTTGTTCGGCCCCCTGCTGTTGGTGGTCCTGTTTTCGGCTATCACATTGCTGGCAACACCGGGCATTGAACAAGAGCTGGGACCCGATCCTGCCGAATGCATTACCGACGAGTTTGCCGGTCAGGCTATAGTTTTCCTTTTTATCCCCATCTATACCAGTTGGGAATACAATTTGCTGGTCTTTGTCTCCGGATTTCTGCTGTTTCGTATTATCGATATATTCAAACCTCTGGGTATTGGCGCCATCCAAAACACCGAAGGGGGCTGGGGAATTCTGCTCGACGACATTGTTGCCGGGATGTATGCGCAAATGTGCCTGTTATTTGTTATATTTATAGTTCTATAGTTTTTTCCGTCCTTACTCCGGCAAGGCTCGGAAGAGCGCATTATCATCAGACCGGAAAGCAGAACTGTTTTATATGATTATCGACAAACAATACGCCAGGGAGCTGGCAGGCAAGCTGCTGGACATCGACGCCATTCTGTTGCGCCCCGAAGATCCTTTTGTCTGGTCTTCCGGCTGGAACTCGCCCATCTACTGCGACAACCGACTCACTATTCTTTACCCGGAACTGCGGAGCAGCATCGCCGGGAAACTGGCTGATTTCATCAACACAGAGTTTCCCGATATCGAAGTTATCACCGGAACCGCCACAGCAGGAATCCCCCACACGGCGTGGGTAGCCGACCGGCTCAACAAGCCGATGGCTTATGTCCGGGCCAAGGCGAAAGCATACGGCATGGGAAATCAGATCGAGGGTGGTGTCCGAAAGGGAGAATCGACCCTCATCATCGAAGATCTCATTTCTACCGGCACATCGGCACTGTCCGTGATAGAGGCCCTAAAATTTATCGGTGCTGATGTCAAGGCACTCCTTACCATATTCACCTACGGCTTTGACATCTCCAATCAGAAAATAGCCGAACAGAATGTCCCGTTTTATTCGTTGACGGACTACGAAACCCTGGTGGATGTCGCCCTTGAAAAAGAGAAAATACGGGAAAGCGATGTAGCGTTTCTGAACAGATGGCGGCAGCATCCCGACACCTGGCCGGATGCCGGCTGACAGAACGCCTCAGCATCCGGGCCTGAACGTATCGTCTGTGTAAATGATTTTTAGACATCATACGTTAAACTCCGTAATTTAAGGGTTTACCCATGCAACCCGGATAAATCCTGTTATCATTTTGACTGTGCAAAAATTTTATATTGAAACCTACGGTTGCCAGATGAATTTTGCCGACTCCGAGATCGTGAATTCGGTCATGGTGGAGCGTGGCATGGCACCGACGGACACCCCCGATGATGCATCGGTGATCTTTATCAATACCTGCTCGATTCGTGAGAATGCCGAGCAGAAAGTATGGAACCGACTGAACTACTTCCGGTCGCTGAAAAAAAAGCGACAGGGCGATATGGTCGTAGGTGTGCTGGGGTGCATGGCCGAACGGCTGCGCGAACGTTTTTTGGAGAAGGAGAAACTGGTGGATATGGTGGTCGGACCGGACGCCTATCGTGATATCCCGAAACTGCTGTCCGAGGTCGAAGACGGACGAAAGGCGGTCAACGTCATCCTTTCACAGGAGGAGACATATGCCGACATCACTCCGATCAGGACCACCGGTAACGGCGTCACAGCCTTTATATCGGTCATGCGGGGATGTGACAACATGTGTTCGTTCTGCGTAGTGCCGTACACCCGCGGGCGCGAGCGGAGCAGGCCCGTCGAAAGTGTGCTGGACGAGTTCAAACTGCTCAGCGATCAGGGCTATAAGGAAGTAACCCTGCTGGGACAGAACGTCAATTCCTACAACCACGAGGGAAGGAATTTCGCCGAATTGATGTACCGGTGCAGCCGGATTAACCCGGAGATGCGGATCCGCTTCTCCACCTCCCATCCAAAGGACTTCCCGGACGAGTTCCTTCATGTGATGCGCGAACAACACAATGTCTGCAATTACATCCACATCCCTGTTCAGTCCGGCAACAACGAGATTCTGGAGCGGATGCGCCGGACCTATACCCGGGAAGAGTACCTCGCCCTGATCGACAGAATGCGCGAGATGATTCCGGGCGTCTCTCTTTCCACCGATATCATTGCCGGTTTCTGTGGAGAAACCGAAGAACAGCACCGGGATACCCTGGATGTGATGCGCCGGGTACGGTACGACCTGGCCTATATGTTTGCCTATTCCGAACGGGAACGAACGCTTGCTCACCGGAAATTTGAAGACGATGTACCGGAGAAGGTCAAAAAGCGCCGCCTTGCGGAAATCATTCAACTGCAGCAGGATGTGGCGACCGACCTGAACCGGCAGGAGATCGGACGACGGCATATCGTTCTGGTGGAAGGCAACAGCAAACGGTCGGATGAGCAATTATCCGGACGCACCGATACCAATAAAATGGTTATATTCGATAAAGAAACATACCAGCGGGGGGATTATGTCGAAGTGGAAATCACCGACGCTTCCCCTGCGACACTGAAAGGAACCGCGTTACGGAAAGTGACGCTGTCAGACAGTATTGCAGAACCCGTTACCGCATAAATAGCAGAACCTGATACCGCAAAATTAGCAGAATTTTTTACCGCATAATTATTTGCCGGTGGATCGAAACCAGCTTCAGCAAAAATATGAAATCATAGGAGAGTCGCCGGTACTGAAACAGGCGCTCGACAAGGCGCTCCAGGTAGCGCCGACCGACATCACTGTACTCCTTAACGGGGAAACAGGCGTCGGTAAGGATGTAATGGCCCGTGCCATTCACGACATGAGCCATCGCCATGAAAAGAAGCTGGTCATTGTCAATTGCGGAGCCATACCCGAGGGGATCATAGAGAGCGAACTGTTCGGTAATGAGAAGGGCGCATATACGGATGCCCACCAATCCCGGATGGGGTATTTCGAACAGGCGGACGGCGGCACCATCTTTCTGGATGAAATTGTGGATACGCCAAAAAATGTACAGGTTAAGCTGCTGCGAGTCCTTGAAAACGGTGAGTTTTTCAGGGTCGGATCCAGCAAATCCCGGACCGCCAACGTCCGTGTTATCGCAGCGACCAACAAGGACATGTGGAAATGCGTGGAGAACGGAGATTTTCGCGAAGACCTCTTCTACCGGATCAACACCGTAACCATATCCATCCCGCCGCTTCGCGAGCGTAACGGGGATATTCTGCTCATTTTCAATAAATTTGTCTCTGAATTTGCGCAAAAATATGATTCGGTCTTCCGGGGCATGTCCGACGAAGCGCGTCAGCTTCTGCTCTCCTACCGCTGGCCCGGGAACATCCGGGAGCTCCGGAATGTCGCCGAACAACTGGTAGTTCTTGAAAAATCACAGTTTTTGAATGAAGATGTCCTGAAAAAGTATTTGAAAGGGCGGCAGAGTCTGGGTTCTCCGGACAACCTGCCCATGATTTACGGGGAAGATGACAGCCGTAATAACGATTTCCAGTCGTCGCAAAACCATGACATCCAGCTTGTTTACCGTGCCCTTCTGGATATGAAAAATGATATGAGCGACATGAAACGGATGATGGGAACCCTGTTCTACAATACCTTCCGAAGCGGGAATGTTCCCCGGTCATTGCCGGCTCCGGGATCGTCCGGTGCTCAGGATGCCAAATCCCGGAAGCGACCCGGCGGAATTACCGACCCTTCCGGGATATCCATAGGAATGGCGCCCTACTCCAACATTGATGAAGAGGAGGATCAGAACCATCCGGAGAGCAGAAATGATCCCGACCTTTCAAACTCCCGTTATATATCCCAGAAAGACCCTGATGAACCGGAGTCTTTGACCGATGACCAGCGTGAGGTCATCAACCTCTTTGATACCGATGACCTGCCTTCAGTGGAAGAAGTTGAAAAATTCCTGATCCGGCGGGCCCTTGACAAATATAAAGGCAATCGCCGGAAGGCGGCCCGAATACTGGGCATGAGCGAACGCACGTTATACCGGAAAATTGACCAATATGAAATCCTTTAGACGAAACAGATGTCATTTTCCGGTCATCCGGATGGTTATGGCCATGGTGTTGTTATCGATCGGCCTCACCGGCTGTTTCCGATACAGTTTTACCGGTGTTACCATACCCTCAAATGTGCGAACGGTTTACATTCCGTATTTTGCGGATGAATCGGGCAGTGGACTCGGAGACCTCAGCGACCAGCTCAACGAGGCGCTGATCAACCGGTTTGTCAACCAGACCCGGCTGTCACTGACCGACTCGCCGGAAAATGCCGATATTCAGCTGGAAGGCCTCATCACCGGATACTCCAATCAACCCTTCAGTGTTGCCGGTGACCAGCGTGCCAACCTGAACCGGGTATCGATCAGTGTGCGAGCCTCCTACGCCTACACGACGGAAGAGGAGCCCGAGTGGCAGCAGACCTTTACCGGGAATTTTGAATATGATCCCACCGAAGACAGTATCGAGGGGGAAAATGCCGCCGCGTTTGAAGCACTTACCCGAATAGCCGATAATATCTTCAATGATGCCATGGGAGATTGGTAATACAGGGATAAAACGTTACATTCTTTTTTATAAACCCTGCTGTTTCTATATTTTGGCAACAATCAGGAAACCCGATGCTCATGCAACAATTGCCGTTTAACATACCCCGGAGCCTGAGCTCCTATATCACGCAGTTCGAAAACGAACCCGATAAAGGTATTGCCAACCTGGAGAACCATCTGAAAAAAAGGGGCATGGATGCGGTGGGTTTCTTTCTTCTGTCCTGGTTGTACTATCAAAACAGTCAGAAAGATCAGGCGATTCATTATGCCCTTAAGGCCAGGTGCTGCGCTCCCGGAAGTCCGTTATTGGAACATCTGCACTACTTTCTGGTTCATCCCCGCCACTTTAATGCCTGGAAACCTTTTGAATCCGACTACAGCACCAGCAGTGAAAATGCCGCGTCGGTACCGGCGGGATACACCCTGGACCTGGACCAATTGATCGAAGAACTCTCCAGGGCCGAAGACAACAAAATCGTCATTTCTCCCGATAAAGAAGATGACCGGAATCTTGGAGAGAAGGCTGAGAAAGTCAGCGATATCGCCTCGGAGACGCTTGCCAAAATTTACGAAAAACAGGAGCGGTTTGAGGAGGCCATCCGGACCCTGGAAATCCTGCAGCAGATCAAACCCAACAAGAGCGAACATTACAAAAATGAGATCCGGCGGTTAAGCGAACGGAATCAGTCGAGTGGGATGGAAGAAAACGAAGGACCCAATCAAGCCGATTCCGACTGAATTGGATTCAGAAGCACAACCCGTTAACCGGCCATAACTGTGTGCTGCCTGTCAACGCTGT
>SLOL01000098.1 GCA_007132495.1 Balneolales bacterium | reverse complement strand
CCCGAGGGGATGAAATTGGCGCTGAAGCCTCCGGAGACACCGGCAAAGGCGGCGGCGATACCGGCGAGCGGATGCCTTCCGGCCGCATAAAATATGACACCGCCCAGGGGAATAACCAGTACATAGCCGGCGTCCGCAGCGGTGTGGCTTACGATGGCGACAAGAATGAGCATGGGGGTAAGCAGCGACCTGGGAGTAAACCCGAGGATATATTTGAGCGCGGCATTAATATAGCCGGAATGTTCAGCCGCCCCGACACCCAGCATGGCCAGCAGAACCACTCCCAAAGGAGCAAACGTGATAAAGGTCTCGGTCATGTTGGCCAGAAAGGAGGCCATCTGAGTACCGGAAAGCAGGTTGATGATGCGAAGGGTTTCACCGGTGCGTGGATCCGTTTCGCCAAAGTCGAACGGGGACAAAATGGCGGAGAGAATCCAGACGGTGATCATCAATAAAAAGAACAAAATGGCAGGGTCCGGCAGTCTGTTACCGGCCCGTTCAATGATATCCAGAAACCTGCCAAGCATGCCCTGCTGGCTGTTATTGCTCATAGTTCAATAATTAATACGTGTTTGAAAAGGCTGCATACATATACCATATGATCGGATAGAGATAGAGAAATCCTGATTATCATGCAAGCAAAAAGTAGCACTATCGCAGATGGTAAACATCGGGGAGATCTTTCGGGCCATGGGCACTGCAATCCAGATCCAACAGTTTGCCATCCCGGATATTGTAGATGAGCCCGTGCACAGAGAGGTCCTGTTTCTGCCTCCAGGCTTTTTGCAGGATGGTTGTTTGAGCTACGTGAACCACCTGCTGACGCACATTCCATTCGCAAAGCCGGTTGACGGTTTCGCGCTCTGAAAGGCCCTCGAATTCCGGTTTGTATGTTTCGTAGATCTGCTTGATCGGCCGGATCCAGTTGTCGACCAGTCCGTGCTCCGTCTGTTCGAGAGAAGCTTTTACGCCGCCACAGGAATAATGTCCGCAAACAATGATATGGCGTACTTTCAATACTTCCACGGCGTATTGAATCACCGACAGGACACTCAGATCGTTGTGGTTGACCATATTGGCAATGTTGCGGTGAACAAACACATCGCCAGGACCGGCTCCCATGACCTGGGAGGCAGGTACACGACTGTCCGAGCATCCGATCCATAAGTAGGGAGGCTTCTGCTGGTCGGTATGTCGACGGAAATAGTCCGGATCCTTGTTTACCATACGGGATGCCCACTCCCTGTTTTTTTCGAAAAGCGGTGTGAGATCTTTGTTCATGGGTCGTTGATGATTATTGGTTGAAATGGTTCGTGATATGCAGTTTCAATGGAAATGATATTTGTTGTGCCGCAGAAAGGCAGACCTCATCCTGTGGTGTTTTCAGTTGACTGAAGCCTTTTCATGGTGTGGCACACTTTGTTCCGGAAGCCTGATGGTGACGGCCGTTCCTTCATCGGGGGCACTTTGAATTTCAATCTTCCCACCGTTTTTTTCAACCAGTTCTTTGCAGATGAGCAGCCCCAGACCGGTTCCTTTCTCGTTATTCGTCCCCGGCATTGATTTCATTTTTTCGATCAGAAAAAGATGGTCAAGGACTTTTTTATTCATGCCAATGCCGTTGTCTGTTATCCGTAAGCAGGTCTCCGATGACCGTTTTTCGACATCTACACGGACATTGCCCCCTTCCCGGGTATATTTGATGGCATTCGAAAGCAGGTTTCTGATAACGGTATCGATCATGTTCGGGTCGATCCGGACGTCAACGGGATCTTTAACCTGGTTGATCAATGAGATTTTTTTCTTGCCGGAAGCAGAGGTAAAACGCTGTATGTTTTTGTCAATCAGCTTTTTCAGGTTGACATCTTCCGGATCAAAGGACTTTTTGTTTCGATCCAGAAAAGACCATTCGAGCAGATTTTCCACCAGATTGAGCAGATTTCCCGCCGAATCATGGATCATCTTGGTGAATTCCTGAATATCACTCTTCTTCATTTTGTCGATATCATCATGCAGGAGTTCCGTAAGCCCGATAAGCCCCTGGAACGGACTTCTCAGGTCGTGTGAAAGTATCGAAAAAAAGATGTCTTTGGTGGCGTTCTGCTCTTTCAGTTCACGGTTTTTTCTCCGGAGCTGATCCTCCGACTTTTTCACGGCGATCCGGGCGTTAATGCGCAAGAGCAGTTCTCCGGAACGAAACGGCCTGGCAATACAGTCGGAGGCTCCCAGCTTCAGCCCTTTGATGACATCGTCTGTGTCGTTATCATCAATGAGTAATATCACAGGAATATGGTGCCAGTGCTTCTGTTCCTTTATACGCCGGCATGTTTCGAACCCGTCCATTTCCGGCAGATACGCATTCAGCAGAACAAGGTCGGGCTGCATATGCGCCATGGAATCCAGCAACTCCTCTCCGCGGGTAAGAACAGCCGTTTTATAATGCTTTTCACGCAGGAGGGTTTCCAGATTCCCGGCCTGGTTATCGGCGATGAGAATAAGGCTGTTTTTCATGGATGAGGTTAAACCTTCACTGATAATAGATTCGCTATTCCCGGAATGCCGTAGCCACTGGTGATACTCCCTGTTAAAAATGGATTAACAAGGCTGAGTAATTACTATCCAATTCTGAAAATAGGGATTCAAACCGATAAATCAGAATGCAAATCTTCATTGTCGAAATGTCAAAGTTGGCCCTGTTTTCGCTGAAGTCATTTTGTGCGGTTGAATGTTTGCCTGAATGGGATCTTTGTGCGGCCGGATGCTTGTCTGACGATGCCAATCTTTTTTGGACGGTCACTGATCTGGACATGGACTGGGTATAAATATGCGCTGCCGGAAAATCGTTCTTTTAAAATGGGTATATTTACAAGCTGTATCCAAAAACGTGTGAAATGAGTTCGATGGTAAGAAAAATACAAGAACACAGGCAGCTTGTGTTTGCCGTTTTGTGCGGTAGTCTGCTGCTTGGTGCCTGGCTGTTTGAAGTGTTGAGCGAGCCGGGACATCAGCGTCCGATTGTGGCGTATCTGCTGGCCTATTTTTTTGGCGGGTATTATGCTTTTCTGCAAATGGTCGACAGTCTCCGGCAGCGGCAGTTTGACATCGACTTTCTGATGCTGGTGGCGGCGGCAGGTGCCGCTACACTGGGGGCCTGGGCGGAAGGGGCTTTGTTGCTGTTTCTGTTCAGCCTGGGGCATGCCCTGGAGGATTATGCCATGGGCCGTGCCCGGAAAGCGATCCGTTCGCTCTCGGAGCTGGCTCCCACTTCGGCCAGGGTACGTCGTGACGGCAGGGAGAAGGAAGTTCCGGTCGGGGAGCT
>SLOL01000139.1 GCA_007132495.1 Balneolales bacterium | reverse complement strand
GATGTATTCGGTTTCAAATTCGGATATCGCCCACTGATAGGCTGCCTGTTCCTCTTCGTTCAGCCCTGACATCTCTTCGGCATTGCCGAGAACGGCAAGCCGGAGTTCGGCAGCGGTCGTGTTGCGGATTCCTGAATTTACCAGAATGAACACTAATATCATGAACATCTGGTACAACCAACTTATTTTAATAGATTCCATGGATACCCTGAAAACAAGTAAAAGGTACCGTAGGGGTGATAAATTATCTCCTCTACCGGACCATGATATCTTAAACCCAACTCTTAACAGGAATTTCTCCCTGCCAGTTTTTTCACGCTAGAAATGATCCTTCTGTTTATCTGCAAGCCTGTGTTCACCTCGGATAATCCACTTAATCCTTAGAACGTCAAAAACATGTTTGGTTGCTTATCACAATTTCATTTTTCGTGGTTTGAATTATCGAAATAGACTGAATGCAAAGCCCGATAGAGTCAATCTTCTACTTCTTTTATTAAAAAATTCATTTATTGCTAAGTTATTGATAGTTGACTATTCCGTGACTCGGTTTTTAACCTGTTCCCAGATGGAGTTTAGTGACCAAAAATCAAGGTCATTCAAAGTAGCCTCACCGCCCTCGGAATAAAGGGCAATACCCTGGCTGTCCGAATTGGGGAAAATTCGTGTTGTAAACACTTTGCGGCCACCATCGGCAAAAACTTCGACGGAGGACCAGTCAACCAGAATGTGTAGTTCCAATGAACCGTCGTTGAGTTGCAACGGTGCTTCGCTGATTGTGGCAAATCGCTCGTGGAAATCCACTTCGCCTGAAAGAGTACGGTCGACATAAAGTGTTTCGCTACCGGTATCGTATCCGATTCGGGTCTGTTCGTCTCCACCAGTTCGCACTTTGACGCCAAAATCATCTGCCGTACCGGCATCAAGTGTTAATTTCATTTCGTAGGATTTGCCCTTGATTTCGAAATCCTCTAGTGAAACCGTCCCATTGATGATAATGTTTTCAACATGACGATGACCGCTGCGAAGCTTCTGGAGTTCATCAACAGGTTTTTGGATCAAACGCAGACTGCCATCGACTGTGGAAAGTTCAACCGTGCGTGGTATGGACATGGCACTCCTCCAAGGAGTGGTAGGCTTGATGTTGGCATACTTCCAATTGCTCATCCACCCCAACCACAAACGACGTCCATCCTCTTCAGGGACGTCACTCCAGCTGATTGCTGCGTAGAAATCAGTACCATAATCGGTCCAGAGAATATCATCTTCGGTAAACTGTGAATCGAGTGTGAAATGAGTCCCATCAAAATCGCCAATGAAATACTGTGAGCCGGAACCGCCGGCGATTGCACCAGGGTTCATGTCCACGTGCAGTACCCAGCGGGTGTTAGTCGGATCTCCGTCGATTGACAACTCAAACAAATCCGGACATTCCCAGATACCTTCAACTCCGCCTGACGGACCAAAGTCACTCAAATGCTCCCATTGCCGAAGATTGGGTGATCCGTAAAACGCTACTTTGCGCTGAATAGGTAAAGCTACGACCATGACCCATTGACTACTTTCATCATGCCACATTACATTTGGGTCACGAAAGTCGGGATCTTCATGATTCAGCACCGGATTACCTTCATATTTTCTAAAAGTTCTACCGCCGTCAAGACTGTATGCCAGCGATTGAGCCTGTTCAAATGTCGGCTCACCTTCACCAACCTCCTCCTCAGTATAGGTATAGTGACTCGAATAGGTGGCAATTATTGGGGTCTGTCCATCCTGAGCGAACCCGCTGGTGTTTTGGTAATCCACAATTGCTCCACCTGAAAAGATCATTTCATTACCTTCTTCTGGGATAACTACGCCGGTGTGCTCCCAATGTACCAAGTCAGAGCTGACCGCCTGATACCAACTCATATGGCCCCAAGTATTGCCATGCGGATTATACTGGTGATGCAGGAAGTATTTTCCGTCATAATAAAACATTCCGTTTGGATCGTTCATCCAGTTGAATGGTGGGGTATAATGGAATTGCGGTCGATACCGCTCCTCAAAGGTTGCATTACCCAACAATTCTGTATCTAGAACCGGAGTTTCCACCGAATCGCAGGCAGAATAGCCAACAATCATCATTAACGGCAACATAACGCGTGCCAACTTTCTGTAATGTATCATAATTTCCACCATCATATTTTATCGTCAGTTTTTTAAAGAGTGTTCTATGTTGATTTAAAGCAACTAGGTTAATCCTTTTCTGCCGTTTATAAATCTTTGATGGACTTAGTAATGCCCCACTGAACTAGGTCGAATATTCGTCGCCCTTTCAAGATAAACTCTGGCCTGCGATCCAAGAATGACACTTCACGGATATTGTTATGAGTCCACATGATAGACTCTTATCATCAATAGGCTCGACATCATAATAGACGTAGAATAATCCGTATTCACAAGCCGGTCGTTTTATAATTCCATAAATGCATTTGATCATTATTTTAGGTCTTTAGATAACAATCCTCTATTTCCATAAATGTAGCACCACAGGATTTTCGTATAATCAAATCCGCATTAAGCATTAGATGATTGGGAGCACGGCTTGGATTCTGTATCCGCTTGAATAACAATTCTGCAGCTCTTCTGCCGATGTCATATCCGGGCTGCTTAACAGCGGTCAAAGGCGGGTTGAGTGCAACGGACCAAGGCATATCGTCAAAACCGACAACAGCCATTTCATCCGGAATTATTACACCCTGAACATGTAGCTCTTGCAGGCATCCAAGCGTCATCAGGTTATTAGTGACGAATATGGCCTTAGGCGGCTTACTGAGCCTGAGCAATTGTCGTGCTTGGTTAATTCCACCGTCTTGCCGTGAATTCCCATAGGTTACGAGACTTTTATCTACTGGGATACCAGCTTCCATATGGGCCTTTAGATATCCCTTGTATCTTTCCTCAGTGGTGGAAATACCTGGAATTCCCCCAATGAACCCGATACGTGTATGACCGAGTTCGATAAGATGCCGGACGGCCGTCCGGGCTCCTTCGATATTATTGACCATTACACTGTCAGCACCGGTACGGCCATCTGTACGATCAACGAGCACAATCGAGTACCCCTTTTCAGTCAGCGACTGCAGAAAATCCAGATTATGTCGCGTTGGAGCGATCACCAGCCCGGATACCTGTTCCGAAATCAGCGTGTTGATATAAAATTTCTCCTTCTCTGCGTTCTCGTCGGAATTACAGGTAATAATTCCGTGCTTTCTGTCGAATGAAAAATCCTCTACACCGCGGACCACTTCGCTGAAAAACGGATTTTTAATATCGGTTATGATTACTCCGATGATGCCTGAGGCCTGGCTGGATACCCGAAG
>SLOL01000069.1 GCA_007132495.1 Balneolales bacterium | reverse complement strand
GTCCCGGGGCGTGGGTCTGGGTACATGCCCATTGGACCGAAGATGTGGACTACCTGGTCCAAACCGCCGCGAAGGGGGCATGGATCTCTCTTGACGGTGCCAATTCCTCCAATATACCGGAGTTTATCAACATCCTGAATCGGTTTAAATCTGAAAACCTGCTGCACCGGGTACTGCTCTCTCATGATGGCGACGCTTTTCCATTGGGAGGTGACATCAGGCCGTTTGAAGCGATCCCCAGGAGCCTGATACCGGCCATGCGCGAAAACGGGTTTACCGAGGTCGAAATCGAACAGATCATGGTTGAAAACCCCGGGGAAGCGTTCCTGATCAGGGTCAGGGAGCATTGAAATCACTTTTCTGATCAGGAACGTCGGCTAAACCGGTTGTTATCCATTCCCGAAACGTTTACGTCACATAGTTTTTTTATTATATCATGAGAGGATTGCGTGGACGTCATGAGAAACCTGTATCTTCACAACGAACCCGCCCGTCCTGTTTCACGTTAAATTTTTGGAGATTTTAAATATGAGTGACAAGAACCTGGTGTACAGCGGCAAGTCGAAGGATGTTTACCAAATTACAGAAGGTCCCCATGCCGGTAAATATCGTCTTGTTTTCAAAGATGATGCAACAGGCTACATGGAAAACGGGAAGCCGATCTTTGACCCCGGCTACGACTCCGTAGTCGGAAAAATACCCGGCAAGGGGGCTATCGCGTGCCGGTTTGCCACGCATTTTTTCAAACTGCTGAAGAAAAAGGGAATTCCGTCCCATTATATCGATACGATTGAAGAGAACGAGATGATCGTCGAACCTGCCACCCCGTTATCCATGGAGGTGGAGGCGCCTCAGTTTCCCGGATCTGCTCCGTTGATGAATCTCGAATTCACCTGGAGAAATAACGCAACCGGAAGCTTCTGGAGAAGATACCCTTTTGTGCAGCCCTGCAAGAATCTTCACAAAGTTGTTGAGGTGTGGACAAAAGGCGACATTGACACCTTGATCACCATGGAAGCCCTGGAAGAAACGGGGGCAATGAGTAATGAGGAGATCGCCCAAAGCGTTGAGCTTGTGAAAAATATCGCAGAAATTGTTTCCCGGGAATTTGCATCGAAGAGTCTCCATGTCATCGACGGCAAATTCGAGCTGGGGCGGCTGAAATACGGGGAGGGGAAGATTGTGATCATCGACGAAATATCGCCGGATGTATTGCGCGTTTGCAATGGGTACGCTCCCGATGAACAGGGCAACTGCACCGCATTTGAACAGTGTGCGATGACAAGTCAATCAAACGGCAACAGGACCATTAAAAACAGATACCAGGTCCCCGCCGCAGATTTCACTGATGTCTTTCTTTAGACGGGCCTGAAAACGTAAATCCGGAATAAAAAACACCCAGACCCGCAGTGAGTTGAACCGCAGATCGGGGTGCTTTTAGATCTTGCACACTTCTGGCCGTGAATTAGCCCTTAAATTTAACGGGGTGCACGCAATTCTTCAATGACTTCGAATTCGGCACGCCGGTTGTCAGGGCAGCCGGGATCATCGTCAAACTGATCATAGCAGGGGATGGGAGCTTTTCCCAGACCTCTGCTCTCGATCCGGTCTTCACTGATGCCGTTGTCGGTCAGGTATTGTGTTACAGAATTGGCTCGTCGATAACTCAGACGCAGGTTGTATTGATCGCCACCGATATGATCGGTATACGCATCAATGCTGACTCCGTATTCAGAAGGCAGATCAAGCAGGCTTTCAATATGAGCATCAAGGATCCTTGATGCTTCACTGTCTATATTGTACAGGTCAAAGCCGAAATAGACATTTTCAAGATCCGGGATCACAACCGGTTCCGGTTCAGGCTCCGGTTCCGGTTCGGGCGCGGGATCCGGCTCCGGCTCTTCCACTTCCTCAACCACTTCCGGTTCCGGTTCTTCGACCACCTCTTCGGTTGTGCCACAAGCCGTAAACAGCAAGGCCAGGCCGAGCATCAGGGCTATTGCAATCAGTAGATTCTTTGGTATCATCATAAATGGTTTTCTAGGGGGTTTATAATTGCCAACTCTTAATGTAATAAATTTGATATTAAAAATTATAAAGTTTAAGATTATTGAAAAAAAAACTGAGGTCCAAATAAAATGAAAGGTTCCTGCAGCAAGAGCGATCTACACATCACAAAGCGACACCGCTTGCCTCAACCCTTCCATCGGGTCACACCTCGGTACAAACTCCTGACCGACGTACCCTTCATATCCGATTTCCAGCAGCGCTCTCATAATGGCCGGATAATTCAGCTCCTGGGATTCATTCAGTTCTCCCCTTCTCGGCACCCCGGCCGTATGGATATGTCCGACCAGGTCGGTTCCGTACTCCCGGATCCGGGCGATTACATCTCCATTCATGATTTGTACATGGTAAATGTCAAACAACAGTTTGACCCTGGGTGAACCGACACGGCGAATGATATCGGCACAGTAGTCGATGTCATCACCCTGATAACCCGGTGTGCCGAACAGATAGGGATCGGGGGCCCGTGTATTGAGATGTTCCAGGCAGACGGTAACCCCGTGCCGTTCCGCATAACGGGCCAGCTCCTTCAACCCTTCTACCGTATTGTCGGCCCCTTCATCCAGCGATATCTCCCCTTTCTCCGGATTGTCGACATCGAGATATTTATACCCGGTAAAGGCGATCACATTGGGCACTCCGGCTTCGGCGCACGCCTCAATACGACGCCTTGTGGTTTCAATGACCTCCTGTTGGTAGCGCGGATTGTTCAAACCTTTGATAAACGGATGACCGGGCATACCGTTAGGTGACATGCCACAAACCAGATCAAATTTTTTCATGGTCGGCCAGGCATCCGGTCCGGCCAGCTCAATTCCTTCGCAGCCAAGGTCCACCGCAGCCTGGCAAAGCTGATCCAGGGTCCAGAAACCCGCCCGGTTCATAAAAGGCCAGGTTGCCAGCACCTGTTTGATACGTTTGTTTTTGACCACCGGCCCGGTATCACTCCGGGTTGCTTTGGCAGAAAGATTACCCGGCATGGCGGCACCGGTAACCATGGCAGCGGTCAATGCCGCGCTTCCTTTTAAAATCTCCCTGCGGTTAAACTTTTTATGATTTTCTTCCATATTTCACTCCCCGTTGATAATGCACCTGCATTCCAGTCATTTTTTGCACGGCCGGCAACAAAAGCCTGGTTTCCTGCTCAAAGCGGATATTCCGGTTAATTATGCCGTATGTTAATCACGCTCCATTCAGTAAAGTAATGATTCCTGAACTTTTCACAATAAAATCACGCTAAAATTGCCATCCGGCCTGGTTCCAGTAATCCAGAATCAGGAAATAGATCACCGAAGCTCCCATCACCGTGACGGACCACATTCTTCTTTTTGCGGGTGTATGCCTGTTTCTGAGCAGTTTTATAGCAAAGATAATCGTCCCGATCAGTGCCGCATAGGGCAACAGGCTCAGCACATACAGCGCTTTCGGCACGCCATAGGCAAAGCCGATTTGCATTTCATAGGCCGGAATCTGCATCATGACCGGCAGATAAAGCCAGAAACCCAGGGCATAGGCAGCCGCAATTCCCCATTCATATCGGAAGGCGGAGCTGAGTGGCGGATTCAAACCACGCCTTTTCCGGATGATATACATTACCGGATAGATCAGAAAAATCCCCGTGAAAAGCAGCTGCAACAGCCCGATCGCCGTCAAATGGAAGTTGGCGGTCTCCAGCGGATGCAGCCGCTCCAGCGCAGTGCGTCCATCCGTAAACACATGGGTGATCCGACCCTCCGATATCCGGAAAGCCAGCATATAGTCATCATCAACCGACTGAAACAGGGCCGGACCCACACGCCGTAATGTTCGAAGCTCCCCGGTATGGGTCGGCATGGTGAGCAGACTGTCGCCCTGTATCCCTGTTTTTAATTCGTGACCCATTATACCGAAAAGCACGGCAAACCGGCTGAAATCGGACCGGGGGTAGCGGGTTTCACGCCAGCTCCCCGCAAAATCCGACAGGCTCCGGTCGTCGCGGTATTCCGGGAGCATCTCTCTTGTCCCCGGCTCGTGGACTCCTTCGGTATCAGGCAGAAAGTGACCGCTCAGCAGATCACTTAACGACCCCAAAAACTCAAAATCCATAATATTGGCTGCAACAAACCATGCGGCATGGTGTTCGGGAGAAAATACAAGATGGGTCGCAGCACCGGCATACCCCCCGCTGTGACCATAAAAATCGCGTCCATCTTGCTCATAGATGCTCCACAAATATCCAAAGCCACCGGACAGTTCCGGATGATGGGTGAACCGGATTGAGGTCATCTCCTGTACCTTCTCAGAAGACAGCACACCGGCATCCTCGATACGCTCCGGATTCAGCATATGAATCATAAAGCGGGCCATATCGTTTCCGGTAGCCACCATTTGTCCGGCCGGCGCTTCCATAATGTAATCATAGAGAACCGGAGCAAGTGCTCCGCGCTCAGTATAGTAGCCGGTCATCACCTTCCCGATCGCAGCCTCATCCGGATCAAAAGAGCTGTCCGACATACCCAGGGGCCGGAATATCCCGGCCTCCATAAACTCCGCGAACGGCCGGCCCGAAACCGTCTCAACCACATATCCTGCCAGGGCAACACCGTAATTGGAGTAGCTTGCAATTTCACCCGATTCGATAAACCGGTCAGGAACCATGTTACGGACGGCCTCTTCAAGCGACAGCGCTTCTTCCCGGGTCCGGGCTGACTTTCCGATGAACCGGTCTTCGAAACCGGCGGTGTGTGTCAATAAATGCTCCATGGTTACGGCGGATGAAAACCGGTCCTGTATCACCGGTTCATCAAAAAACTCATTCAGGTCCGTCTGAAGATCCAATTCCCCTTTTTCAACCAGATGAAGTGCCCCCAGACTCGTAAACGGCTTGGACACCGATCCTATCCGGATCAGGCTCTTGTCGGGATCCACCGGCCGCCGCTCCTCAAGATCGGCATAGCCGTAAGTCCCCGAAAACAGCACCTCATCACCCTGAACCCATATGGCCACCGCTCCCGGTATGTTGTGTTTGTTCAACAGTTCATCGATTTCCCGGTGGAGTGGTTCACTCCCTAAGCTGTACTGCACGCCCAGCACCAGACAAAGCAGCGTAATCATCCCCTTCATATTAACATCCTCCCATATTAATGTTACTGCTTCCCCGCTATACGGCCATGCATGCCTGAAGTTACTTACATTTCACAACAAAAAAATTTAAAAAACCGTCGAAACAGGATCGTTAACCGGGTCATATCGCTATTGCATCCAGCCTTCTCCCGTCAAACCGGACCATTAATCATGACGCGGCACTTGCTTTTTACCAATGCTCCAATAGATTGATGACCAAACCTTCAACCCCGAATCGAACCTTGTGCCTTTCTTTTCCGACCCTTAATACAAATCTGATCATGAGCCATCCTATTACCATCCGAAAAGCTGTCGAATCTGATTCCAAAACGTTGGTTGCATTCAATATGGCTATGGCTCTGGAGACCGAGCAGCTGCACTTGCAGAAGAGGAAGGTGGAAGCGGGGGTAAAAGAGCTGTTTCGAAATCCGGAACATGGATTCTATCTGGTAGCGGAAATTGAAGGCCGCATTGTTGGTTCGTTGCTGATCACCACGGAGTGGAGTGACTGGCGGAACGGACTCTACTGGTGGATCCAGAGTGTCTATGTCCTGCCGGAGACCCGTCGACGCGGCGTTTATCGCACATTATACCGGTATATACAGGAAATGGCAGCAGACCATCCGGAAGTGTGCGGCTGCCGGCTGTACGTTGAAAAGGATAATATGGCCGCCCAGCGGACCTACACCCGTCTGGGAATGAACGAATCCAACTACAAGATGTTCGAAGAGATGTTCCGGGAGTAATATGCGCCACCGGATACCTGTGGGCGATATTCCACCTCTTTAATACAGCCCGATCCGCTTGCTGAGATACAGGTATTTATTTTCATACTGATATCGTATCTTCGTAAAAGAAGAGTGGTTTATTTATAAATAAAACACCACTTTATGCCAAATGCCTGTTACATCAACAGCCGGAACAGCAAAGCAGGCCTCCTCTTTACCTTGCTCTGTAGTGTGATAATTACGGACTGCACGTATCAAGAGTCGCCGCAGGAATTAACGAGCGTTACCGTAGGCATTACGACTTCCTTCCTGGGAGAAGCCGCAACGTTTACAGCCAGTGAGCAAGGCTTTTTCAAGGACCACGGGTTGGATGTCACCTTGCAACGAAACTCCTCCGGCAGTGTATCCATACGCGCGCTTTTCCGGGAAGAGGTTGATATCGCTCATGCGGCAGAAACACCGGTTATCTACAGCCTGCTTGACACCACCTACATCGAAGAACAGCCGGTTCCTCCTTTTAAGATCTTTGCCGACATGATCTATGCCGATGAAGTTCAGAAAATCATTGCCCGTAAAGATCACGGCATAACCGGACCCCGGGATATTGCCGGCAAGAGGATAGGCCTTGACCAGAATACACAGCTGGATTACTTTCTGGATTCTTTTCTGCTGGAATATCAACTTTCACGTGACCGGATTACGCTTGTAGACCGCGAGCCTGACCACCATATCGAAGCCATCCAAAACGGTGAAGTGGATGTCGTGGTGACCTGGGAACCCTATGCTTCGCACATTCAGCAATCACTGGGTGAAAAAGCCATCAGACTGGAAACGCAGCTCACTTATTCATCGCTTTGGATGGCAACCACCCTCGATTCCTATGCCGAGGCGAATCCGGATATTTTAAAAGCTTATCTGCATGCTCTCAGAGACGCTCAGGAATACATCATGAACCATCCGGATGAGAGCCAGGAGCTGTTGGCCCGGGAAACCGGTGTTTCAATAGAAATCATTGCATCGCTTTGGCACACAATTGATTATAAACTCTCTTTGAGCGAGCGCATGCTGATACTGCTTGAAGATCAGGTCCGATGGCTGCGGCACAATAACGGGAGCCATAGAACAGCGCCATTGAATCTTGAAGAGTACATCAATCTCGGGCCTATGCATTCGGTACATCCTGACGGTATTACCGTTATCCAATGACCATCACATCCCGATTAAATATCATTGCCGTTTTAACTTCTGCAGCACTCATGGTACTGCTTGGACTGCTGTGGTATAACAGCCTTCAGCTGAACAGGCAGCTCGAGCAGATAGAACAGGTGGAGAGCTTTTCCAGGGCGTCCACCCGGTTGAATATCGTTACCGAACAGTATCTGGCCTATGGGGAGCAGCGTTATCTGGATGCCTGGGAGCTGCTATTTGATGAATTAGAGGAAACCCAGGCGAATATCGGCGATTTTCCGAGCCGGCAGGTCGATGCCCGGGCACTTCCCTCCATTCATAGCGCTTTTGAACTCATTCGGCGTATCCGGTCCAATCCGGAGACCTGGCCGGATGAAACGGATCGCGAACGCCTTCTGGACCGGGCCCAGAGCCGCATCCGGTCAGACATACAACAATTGTTGACGGTATCCCACCGGCTTGCCGAAACCCGCAGAGCATCTGTTCGCGAAATACAGTCCACCCAGCGCAGACAGTTCTTTTTCATTCTGTTTACCAGTTTTGCATTGATTGGGTATCTCCACCTGAAGATGCGTAAACGGATCATTCATTCGCTTCAAGTTCTTCTGGAAGGTACCAAACATATTACCAAAGGGGATCTGAACCGGCATATTCACCTCGAGGGAAAAGACGAGCACCGTCAGCTGGCCGAAGAGTTCAATACCATGACAAAAAACTTGCGGGGGCTCATACAACAGGAGCAGCAACTCCGGAAAAAAGCCGAAGACAACGAAAAAAGATGGGAAAAACTGGTAGAACAAGCTCCCAACCCGATCATGATCAGTATTGATGGGCAAATCAAGTTTGTGAACCCGGCGGGAGTTGCCTTGATCGGGGCGGAATCAAGCGATCAGATACTGGGGGCATCGGTATATGATTTTCTCAACAAGGCCGACATGGATAAAGTGCTGCAACGGATCCATGAAGTTCAGGCAAAAGCCAGGGCAGTTCCCCCCACCATTTATAGAATAAAAACCCTGGACGGGCAAGAGCGGTACCTGCAGGTGGAATCGAGGCCCATCACCTATGCCAAAAAACAAGCCCTGCAAACCGTGGGACTCGATATCACCGAACATGTGAAATACGAAAGAGAGCTCCAGGCCTCATTAGAGGAGAAAACCATTTTGCTGAAGGAAATCCATCACCGGGTGAAAAATAATCTGGCGGTCATCAGCGGACTTATACAGCTCCAGGCGATGGAAAGCGACAATGAGCTGGTCAGGACACAACTGAACGACAGTCAGATGCGAATCTACTCCATGGCCCTTATACACGAACTGCTGTATGAGTCGGGCAGTTTTTCGAAACTGAGTATAAAAACCCATATCAATAAACTGGTGGATACCATTCTGGAGGCCTCCTCTCATAAAACCGAAATAAGAGTTGAATACCGGTTGGAAGACATTGTTCTGAATATCAATCAGGCAATCCCCTGCGCCCTTATCCTCAATGAACTGGTCACCAATTCCATTAAGCACGGACTGAAAGACAGAGACCACGGAGCAATTACCGTCGAACTGCATGAGGAAGACGGGCACGTTTATCTCGCCGTCAGGGACGACGGATCCGGACTTCCGGATGATTTCAATGAGATAAAAACACACTCCCTGGGCATTCGTATTATGGAGACTCTTGCCAGACAACTAAAGACCTCAATGGAATACCACCCTGAAACGGCCGGGACCCGGATCTCCATTCGGTTCCGAAAGGAATCGGAATTATCGGGAGCCGGAAGCCACTATCTGCACTGAGTCAGGAAGGCCCTCATTTGTTTGATATCGGCTTCAGAGAGCCAGACAACCGGCAAGTATTGCGTGGCGTTTTAATAAAATTGATGTAAATTCATTTTTTAATGGTTGTCAATAATCCATGTTTGTAATTTTTTTTAAACAGCGAAGGGGCTTTATTATGAAATATTTACCACTATTATCACTGGGAAGTCTGTTTCTTATCCTGTTTGCTGTCAGTTTTTCAGCTTCCGGGCAAACGGCAACTGCCGGAACGGACCAGGCTATCGGGCAGCTGCAGCACAACGTCTATTTTTATCTGCATGATGATGTCACTTCCGATGAAAAGAAACAATTTGAAGACGGTCTGAAGGAATTGGTCACCATACCGACCATACACCGCTATGAAATCGGTACGCCGGCGCCTACCGACGAGCGTGATGTTACCGATCACTCCTTCGGCTATTCCATCTTTACCTGGTTTGAATCGATGGAAGACTATGAAGCATATGATGTACATCCCGATCACCTGGAATTTATCGAACGCTACAACCACCTTTGGTCGGATGTCAAGGTCTATGACTCCGATATCCTGGATGCACGAACTTCGGATGAACCTCTTTTTACTTCAGATATCGGAGTACAGATGTACTCTTTCCGGAACGTTATTCCCGAAATCGGACTGGAAGCGACTCTGGACTGGATCCGGGATGCGGGTATCACGGAGATCGAGGGTGGACCCGGGGATGATATGACGGCCGAAGCGTTCCGCCGCATGTGCGAAGAGCGCGGCCTTTCCATCCCGTCCACCGGTGCCGGATTACAGCTGCTTGAAGATGACCCCCAAACTGCCGTGGAACAGGCCAGGGCACTCGGTTCCCAATATGTGATGGTTTCCTGGATTCCGCATGATGTTGGTAACTTCAACTACGAAGATGCCCGCCGGGCTGTAGAGGTGTTTAATACTGCCGGGAAAATTTTAAGCGAGCACGACCTGACCCTGACTTACCATTTTCATGGCTATGAGATGCGGCCACATGAAGACGGCACACTGTTCGAGTATATCATCCACAACACCCACCCCGAATATGTCTTTTTCCAGATGGATATTTTCTGGGTGGCGTTCGGCGGCGGTGATCCTGCGGAAATTCTACGGACCTATGGCGATCGTTTCAAAACGATGCACCTGAAAGATATGCAGGAAGGGATCGAAAAAGATCTTACCGGCCTGACCGATCCGGAATACAACGTTCCCCTGGGAGCCGGACAGCTTGATTTGCCGGCCATTCTGCGGGCCGCGGAAGAAGCCGGCGTTGAACACTACTTCATCGAGGATGAAAGCAGCCTTGTGTTGGAGCAGATTCCGGAAAGCATTGAATATTTGAGAAGTCTGAGTAGATAGCCGGAGGATGAGAAAACAGTCGGATCGGCAGAAAGCAGGAGGATGAGAAACAGTCGGATCAGCAGATAAGCGAAAGCTGCTAACGCTTATTCCACGGGCTCCAGCCGGTAAAGTCCGCCGCCGGAATGGTCGGTCAATACATAGATATTGCCGTCCGGACCGGTACGGAGGTCGCGTATGCGTCCAAGTTCATCCCGCAGTAACTCCTCCTGCCGGACTACCTCCTGGCCTTCAACCACTACGCGCCGAATATGCCTGTGTGCCAGCGCTCCGACAAAAACATCGCCGCTCCAGCCCGGAAAACGATCCCCGTGGTAGATGGTCATGCCGGAGGGAGCAATCGATGGTGACCATTCCGTCAGCGGATTGACAATATCCGGATCTTCATGCGGCTCAATACCAATGGAGCGTCTGCTGCCATACTCGACACCGTACGTTGCATCCGGCCACCCGTAATTTTCTCCCGGCCGGATGATATTGAGTTCATCACCGCCGCGCGGACCGTGCTCATGCTGCCAGATCACACCGGTTTCGGGATGGACCACCATGCCCTGCGCATTGCGATGACCATAAGAATAGATCTCGGGGAGTACGTCATTTCGACCGGCAAACGGATTGTCATTCGGGATGGAGCCGTCCTCATTCAACCGCAGTGTCGATCCCGCCGGATCGTTCAGGTCCTGTGACGGTGAACGCTGACCCCGGTCGCCGATGGTGAATAAGACGGTCCCATCACCGGGAAAAACAATGCGGGAACCGTAGTGACGTCCCGGGCTTTTTCCCGGTTCTTCCGTGTATAAAATTTCCAGATCGGTCAGCTCGCCGTTGCCGAGTCGTGCACGGGCCAGCGAAGTGCCGGTATTACCGTCCACCGGTGCAGAATAGGTGAAATAGATCCAGCCGTTATCGGCATAATCGGGGTGAACCGCCACATCGAGGAGCCCTCCCTGTCCGGATGCCCGGATCTCCGGCAGGCCGTCGAGTTCGGTCATGGACTGATTCTCAACGAGGCTCATCCTGCCGGGACGTTCCGTCAGAAGCATCCGGCCGTCGGGCAGCCAGGCCACTCCCCACGGGTGCTGCAAATCGTCAATGACCCGCACCACCCGGAAGGTGGCATCTTCCGATACTACCGACTCCAGAACCACTTCGCCCTCCGGCAACACTTCCGGATCAACGCTCAATCCGTCGTTGCAGGCTGAAAGGAAAAAAGCGATCATTATCACATAAAAAACGGCCATTCCGGATCTGCTTTGCATGTATATCATATCATTCCCGTTTGAATATCAGCCCCCTGGAGGCCTTGGCAGAACATATTTCAGGGGTTGCGGTACACCAGGCTCCTGATATTACATTAAGCTCCTGTCATTACATATAGATAACACGATTGATCCGGCCACCATTCAACCCCTGGATTTGTTCACAGTGATGAGGTCACTCCTGCACTGCGTGGATATCCTGAAGGCAGTATTCATCCAGATCGGAGATGGAGTCGTCGAACATATTGGCAAAGAAATCGGTGGTGTTTACAGCATGGTACATCACACAACCCTCGTCAGTGCAGTGCGGACCGTTCTCCTGATGATGCTCCTGCATTTCAACGCCGTTGTCCACCAATCCGAGCAAATGTCCGTATTCATGCCGCAGTACCGTACCTTCGACCTTTTCACGCGACGGATTCAAAGGAGGTGAACCGCTGATATCGTGAATGGTCGCCCCGAAATAAGCATTGGAAGTGTTGTAATAGGCGATACCGAGCACATTTCCGTCTGTATATGATCCGTCCACAAACAGATTGTAGGAAGCCAGCGTACTGCCTTCGGTGAAATGTCTTCGGTGTTCCTCCTCAAGCTGCCTGACATCATTGGCCGAATATTGCTCTTGTCCCCCCGAGGGCACCTCTTCCGGTTCAGCGATGATGACATCGGCTTTGTCAAGGTGATCTTGCAGAAAGGCCTGCAGTTCATCGAGGCCGCTGTCGGCAGGACGATATCCGGGCATATACTGTATCTCCACCAATACTTCCGTGAAATCATCATTCCGCAGGAAGTCAATCGCCGACATGCCTGGGTTGCGTGTATGGGAGTATGCGGGATCGTCATCTCCATTGCCGTTTCCTGTACCGTTTTGATCACTGGCCGTCGGCTGTGTGTCACAGGAAACAGTTAATAAAACAGACAGAAAGATAAAACTGACAGAATGGAACAGCCCCGGCCGGAGCCTCAGCCATTCCGGTGTATGATGTAACACATGGGTGCCGCGGGTAACTGCTTGATTCAAAAAATCAACCATCCGATAACTTTCAGGATTCATAGCATGTTGATCCGATTTATCAGAAACGATAAATACAGGAATACTGCTATTAACACTGCCATTGTTTAAAACGTTTTGAGACAGAAGACAGAAGACAGAAGACAGAGGGCAGAGGGCAGATCACAGAGGACAGAGGACAGAAGACAGGGGGCAGAGGACGGGGGACAAAAGCCAGTATGAAGGTTCCGGGGGTAAGATTGGATAGCAGGGTGCTGCGGTTTTCATCGATTTTGTTTT
>SLOL01000162.1 GCA_007132495.1 Balneolales bacterium | reverse complement strand
TTTATAATAAATTAATATTGTTTTTTTAAATATTTGACTTAATTTTTTACGTGTTGACGCAATTAATCCTTACTTGATTTTTGGTCGTTCACCATAAATAATCACATTAAAACAAACACGTATGAATTCTTTGATATCCCTGACAAAGACGGGTAAAAGCCTTGCGGTATTTTCCGTTTTACTGCTATTCCCGGTTTTCAGCTTTGCCAATGAAGCTTATGATTCCATGGAAGCTTTTCGCTCATCAGCAGAATACGCCATATTCGTTATTGACAATTTATGGATTTTACTTGCAGCTGCCATGGTTTTCATTATGCATCTGGGCTTTGCAACTGTTGAAAGCGGCATGACCCAGGGCAAAAACTCGATAAATGTCATCTACAAGAATATATTTATTCTCTGTACCGGCATTCTGACTTATGCCGTTATCGGGTTTCAGCTTATGTACCCTGGTGATTTCAACGGCTTTCTGGGCTTGGGAGGGCTTGGTATCGGAGTGGATACCGCCGATCCTGTAGGAATGTTTACCCCTGCTTATGGCGAGCAAATGACCATCTACAGCGACTTTATTTTCCAGGCCATGTTCGCTGCCACCGCTGCAACGATTGTATCCGGTGCGGTGACCGGCCGGGTGAAATTATCTGCATTTATGCTCTTCGGCGGTCTGCTGGTGGCATTTTGCTATCCGATAACCGGCAGCTGGGTATGGGGCGGCGGATGGCTTGACGGTCTCGGATTTTATGATTTCGCAGGCTCCACCCTGGTGCACGGTGTAGGCGGAGCCGCCGGTCTGGCCTGTGTGATTATTCTCGGCCCCAGAATGGCAAAATTCTTCAATGGTGAAACACGTAATATACCCGGGCACAGCGTTCCGCTTGCCACCGTAGGTGTCTTCCTGTTGTGGTTCGGATGGTTCGGATTCAACGGCGGTTCGGTATTGAGTGCCGACCCTGTTGAAGTCTCTTATGTGTTTGTCACCACAGCCATATCGGCTGCCGCCGGTGCCTTGTTCGCCATGCTTACCGCACGCATTGTACTTAAGAAACTGGATGCCGAAATGGCACTGAACGGTATTTTAGCCGGCCTGGTGGGTATTACAGCCGGCGCAGACGTAATAACCCCTGTGATGGCAGCTTTTACAGGGGCAATCGCAGGGGCAATCGTAGTAGGCTCAATCCTCATGTTCGACAAACTCAGGATCGATGATCCGGTTGGAGCCATCTCGGTCCACGGAGTCTGTGGCATCTGGGGAACCCTTGCTGTTGCCCTGTTCTCTCCGGCAGCAACTTTCGGTGTCCAGTTGCTGGGAGTGGCCGCCATCTTCGGCACCACATTTGTCTTTTCACTGGCAACTTTCAGCGCCATAAAGGCCGTAATGGGCGTGCGGGTATCGGAAGATTACGAAAAACGCGGATTGGACCTTTCCGAGCATGGAGTGGGCGCCTATCCCAACTTTACGATGCTTGACGACTCGTTTGTAACGGCTGAATCAGAAGCTACCTGATGATCTGTAAACGACCGTTTCACAGAAAGGCCTCTCCGTTTGATCGCGGATGGGCCTTTTTTTCAGAATTGAACCCTCCTTATTCCCTTCCGGGTTTGACTACTTTTTTATTTATCCATGAATCCGCTATTCCTTTTTCCTGTTTCCGGAACGGATCTGCTGCAGTCGCTCCCACCGGCGCGCTTCCAGCCCCTGACTGCCGGGGCGATACCACCGGCTTTCAGCCAGATCATCAGGCAGATACTGCTGGTCTACCCAGTGTCCCGGATAGCTGTGTGGATATTTGTAGTTCTCCGAAGCGTTTTCGACATCCAGAAAGCGGGATTTTTTTTCATTGGCCGTCTTGTCTCTCAGATGTTCCGGAACCGGTTTGGTACCGCTCTTTTTATGCTCACCGGCAACTTCGAAAATGGCTCCGGTGCTGTTGCTTTTCGGTGCCAGTGCCAGATGCAGGCAGGCATGCGATAAAAAATAAAACCCCTCCGGCATTCCGCATTTTTCAAATGCCTCATGGGCACTGTTAACCACCGATAAGGCGTGAGGATCCGCAAGCCCGACATCCTCAGAAGCGAAAATCAACAAACGCCGAAACACAAAATGGGGATCCTCGCCCCCCTCCAGCATGGCCGTAAGCCAGTATAAAGCCGCATCGGGATTCGATCCTCTCATCGATTTGATGAGGGCCGATGCATAATGGTAATGCTCATCCCCTGTACGGTCATATCGAAGATACCGTTTCTGAATCGACTCGCGGGCTACTTCTACATCCACCCTTTTGATTCCGTCATCGTCTTCGCGGCTGGTGAGTACCGCCATCTCCAGGGCATTCAGCGCATGACGTATATCCCCGCCGGAATACTCAGTAAAATAGTTGATCGCCTCCTCGCTCACCAATACCTTGTAAGAGCCAAGTCCACGCTTCTCATCCTCCAAAGCACGCTGCAGCAAGTGCCGGATATCATCGCTTTTGAACGGGTACAATTCAAATAGCTGACAGCGTGATAACAGCGGACCTACCAGAGAGTAGAAAGGATTCAAAGTAGTCGCCCCAACCAGGGTGATCAAACCCGATTCAATATGCGGCAGCAGGGCATCCTGCTGGGCTTTGTTCCAGCGGTGAATTTCATCGACAAAAAGAACCGTCTTTTTATGGTAGAGTTTTCGCTGCTCTTCGGCCCTGCGAACCACCTCCCTGAACTCCTTGACCCCGTCCAGGACCGCATTGAGAATCACAAAGCCGGCATCCACTTCCTGCGATATAACATGGGCCAATGTGGTTTTCCCACAACTTGGCGGACCATAAAAGATCATGGAACCGATACGGCCACTCTCGATCATCCTCCTGAGCAGTTTCCCCTCTCCAACCAAATGACGCTGCCCGATAAACTCCTCTACCGAAACAGGGCGCATCCGGGTAGCCAGTGGCTGCGAACGGGATGTGCTGTCCACAGGTTGTGAGGCGTCAAACAGGTCCATAACCAAATCCCGAATTAGTACTGACTATACGGTACTACACCGCTCCATGATCTCGATAATCTTGGTGATCTGGCGGTGCTTAAGCTCATATTTCATATTTTTTCCTTCACGGTTGGATATCAGCACCCCCTTGTTCTTGAGAATTCCCAAATGGTGGGAGGCTACGGCCTGTTCTACATCGAGTTTTTCATGAATTTCAGATACCGACAAACTTCCATGAACTTCAAGCAACTCGATGATGGCAATTCTGAGTGGATGCGCGATGGCTTTCAGCACCGACGCGCAGTGATCCAGTTTGTGTACTCCTGTATTTGCATCCAGCATCGGTTCACGTAATTTATATTAAAATATATACATATAATGTATATGAAATATATACATATTTAAGA
>SLOL01000109.1 GCA_007132495.1 Balneolales bacterium | reverse complement strand
GCGGTTATCGGCAGCACGGCCTCACCAAAGGCATAACCCATGTTCGCGATACTAAGCGCTTTGCCCCGCATGGTGATAAAATAGCGGCCCATGGCCGTATGTGCCGTATGCGAACTCAAGCCCTGACCAAAAAGACGAATCCCGAAAAGCCCAACCAGCAGCATCCATACCCATTGGGAGGCGGCCAGAAACAATGCGGAAAGTACCAGGCCGGCCGCCACCATTAACGCGTATTTCTGCAAGGGGATACGGTCAATAACAGATCCGACCCAGGCAAGTACTATGGCGCTTGCAAGAGTGGCCAGTGAATAGACAGTTCCGAAATAGGCATTTGAAATACCAAAAGTTTCCAGAAATCCCGGGACAAACAGGGAAATAAAAAACGTCTGTCCGAAACTTGAGAAAAAGGTCATGCTGAAGCCGAAGAAAACCAGCCGCCGATAACTGATTGCAAACCGAAATAAGTTCACTTTTTCTGTGTTTATGGCGATGTATAGGTTGCAACTGCCCGTAGGACCGATTCCAGATTCTCATCAGTCACTTCATAATGAAATGTAGCCCGAATAATATCATGGCCAAATGGTATCATTGCAATATTGTGATCGGAAAACCATGCCAGGACTTCATCCATCTTCCCTTCCTGCACCCCGAACAGAACAATATTGGTTTCTACTTCGTCGGGTTGAATTCGGAAGGCCGTGTTTCGGTCGATCGCTTCCGCAAATGTTTTTGCCCGGTCATGGTCCTCTTTCAGACCGGTAAAATGGTGTTTTACAGCATGGTCAGCGGCCGCGGCAAGCATTCCGGCCTGCCTCATTCCCCCACCCAGTATTTTACGATAGCGGCGGGCCTGTTTCATCAGCTTGCTGCTGCCCAGTACCATGGATCCGACAGGAGCCCCAAGCCCCTTACTGAAACATACAGATATCGTATCACAGTATTCTCCATATTGTTCCGGCCTGGTATCTGTGGCAATACAGGCATTCCAGATACGTGCCCCGTCAATATGCAACGCCAGTCCGTGTTTCCGGGTCAGCTGATAGATATCGCGAATTCCGGAAAGCGAATAACAGGTTCCACCACCCAGGTTGGAACTGTTTTCGAGAGCCACTACACGCGTGTGGGGATCCCAGTCATTGCGGGTGCGTATAGCGGATGCTATGGTATCGGCCGACAAGACCCCTCGTTCACCCCGCACGGGACGCAGCTGAATCCCGGATATAAGGCCGGGAGCCGCTCCTTCGGAGTGAAAAATATGGGCCTTTTCATCCAGGATCACTTCGTCAGCCGGACACGTATGCACTTTCAGCCCCAGCTGGTTACCCATTGTCCCGCTTGGAACAAAGACTCCCTCTTCCATACCGAACATGTCGGCTACGGTTTTCTCGAGGGCGTTGAGACCGGGATCCTCCCCGAACACATCATCCCCCACCGGTGCGTTATGCATGACATCCCACATTGCCTGTGTGGGACGTGTTACCGTGTCGCTTCGTAAATCAATCATGAATCTGTAATCAAGCTTTCATTTCTTTTGTGAGTATCCGGTGTCCTGAAGAAATTCATCCACAGTCTGTTCCGGTGTCTTTCTTTGGCGGATTGCTTTGTGGAATCCTTTTCCGGTGATCAAAATTTCGGCCGGCAACGCTCTTCGGTTATACAGAGAAGCCATGGTCATGCCGTAAGCGCCGGCATCCAGAATGGCCAGATAATCACCGGTTTTGCTCTCGGACATCTCCCGGTCAGTAGCCAGAATGTCTCCGCTTTCACAAATATTCCCGGCAACATCGTACACCCTGGTTTCGGCATCGGAGGGAGCGCTGATATTGACGACACCGTGATAGGCATCATACAGAGCCGGTCTCAGGAGGTGATTGAAGCCGGTATCCGTTCCCAAAAACGTTTTGCGGCCCTGATCTTTTACCGTATTGATCTGTGTAAGCAGAATACCTGCCGGACCGACAATCCATCGTCCGGGTTCAAATAAAAAACGGATCGGCCGGCCCTCCTCGCCGATAAACGTTTTCAGGCGTCCGGACGCAAGCTCCGCAAACCTGTTCAGATCAAAATCGGGTTCATCAGATCGGTATGGTATCGGAATACCCCCGCCAAAGTTGATGAACTCGAGATCATTAAATAAACGGGCCAGATCAAGGAGGACATTGATTTCATACAAAAGGTTTTCCGGTTCACGGATTCCGCTTCCTATATGAGCATGTATCCCTTTTATCGCAACCCTGTTTTTTTCGGCATAAGCAATAGCCTCGGAAAGCTGATCCAGCCGTATACCGAACTTGCTGTCCTCATTACCGGTGTCCACTTTGGCGTGATGGCCGTCCCCGATATCGGGTTTAATCCGGATACTGCAACTCGACCCGGGAAACGTATCACAAAAAGCTTCCAGCCTGCTCAATGAGCCGATATTCAGAATGACTTGCTGCTCCACGGCACCTTTCATCTCGGCATCGGTCATATTATTCTCTGTGTAGAAAATATGGTGCGGCTCGGCACCGATCTTCCTGCAAAGAAGCACCTCCTCGTAACTCACCGTGTCAAAACCCAGTCCCTCGTCGGCGATAATGTCCATGAGATGTGGATTGTCGTTCGCTTTTATCGCATATAGCCATGAAACCGGGAGGTCCGGGAAGAGATTGATCAGTTTGCGGCACCGTTCACGGATCAGCTTTTCAAGATATATATAGGTGGGAGTGCCCCATTTTTGGGCAATGGCAATAAGCCGATCTGGGTCTACCGGAACAGGATGCATATCTGTGATTTGAGAAAAACCTTCTGCTATGGAATTTGTAATTTGTACGTTATTTTCAACTGCACCAAACTTACACATATTTTCGCGTTTCATGAAATCCGCTCTGAAGGTCCTTCTTCTGTTCCTGCTTCTGTTGGTAGCAATGGCCGGACTGTCGATATACTGGACATTCTTCAAACTGACCCCATCTCTGGATCGTGATATCTCGCTTGAGGGATTGCGGAGTGATGTCACTGTCAACTGGGATCACTATCAGGTGCCCGCTATTGAAGCGGATCATGAAGTTGATGTGATGATGGTCATGGGATATCTCCATGCCCGGGACCGGCTTTGGCAAATGACAAAAAAACAGTACAAGCTAGAGGGATTGCATTCGCGGGAAATCGATGAATCTTTAATTGACCTGGACCGTTTTTACCTTACGCTCTCTTTCGGTGACATTGCAAGAGAATCATTCGACAATCTGCCCGATGAAATCAAGCAGCTGCTGGAAGCCTATGCGGCTGGTGTGAACCGGTTCATGGAAGATAACCGAAAACATCTGCCTGTTGAATTCACGATCAGTGGCGCCCGGCCCGTGGAATGGAAGCCCTGGCATGCCGTCGGCGTACAACTTCTGTGGGCCTGGCAACAGCAGCAATCCTTCTGGAGCAAGCTGGCTTTTCACGCGATTCATGAACATAACCATGAAGAGCTTACACGAATTCTGACGGGATTGGAGGTTCCCCATTCGGATCTATTCGGCACCGCTGATACCCTGCAGCCGGATCCCTCTGCTTACCGGAATCTGCTCAACGATTATCTCGATTTCACCCAATCCGTTTATCCGGGTCGAGCCGGGTATTCGGGTACCGGATTTGCCTATTCCACACAGTCCCCGAATGCTCTGAGTGTGGTGAATACGACCGTTGAATCACCGTTGACCCTTCCGGACCAGGGATACGAAGTGGTCATCCACTCCGGCGGCCGGATACGATCCGGCATCACCATACCCGGTTTTCCGGCAATAATTCATGGCCAGAACGAATCCCTGGCCTGGTCCATTCACCCTCTTCCTGTCGACGACGGGGACTTTATTTCAGGCAATATCTTTTTATCCGACGTTTCTGTACCGGTTGACTGGAAGCGGGATGCAGGAATTTATGATTATCTCTCCGGAGAGGTGGCCTTCGATCGCCATTTTCTGTCGCTGAAAGACGGCTCCGAACACCAGCTTATTCTGCGAAAAGCGGATGAACGTCCCATTGTAGCAGTGTCACAAAACGATAACCTTTATCTGGCCTATGACTGGCCGGGCTTCCACCCTTCGTCCGATATAGGAGCTTACATGGGCATCCCAACGGCCTGGAATGCCGGCGAATTGGAACAGTACGTAAGCGAAATACAAACACCCTCCGTTCAGGTCCTTTATGCAACAGCCGATGGCCGTGCAGGAAGGGTCACCGGTGGAATGACCCTGTCCAGGCCCAATCCACTTAAAATCAGGGATCAATCTGAAATACCGGACCACCTGTCTGCAGAATCTCTGTTTCCAGGCGAGATCAGTGAAAATGGCGACCCTGTATTTTTACTGGAACAGCATCCGGAAATGATACCCTCCGAACAATACACTTCTGTTTTTTATGCTCCCTGGAGTCGTTCACAGCGGTTTATTGATTTTTTCGACCAGACCCCTTCTGACCGACTTGCCACCGAAATTGTTGAAATATGGAATAACGATACCTATTCCCCCTTTGCTGCAAGGCTAACGCCGCCGATACTACAAGCACTTGAAAGGACACACACCGACTCTCTGGCGGTTCTGATACTGGAATACCTTCAAAACTGGAATTATGAGTTCCGGTCCAACGAAACGGCCGCAACCCTGTTCGAGGTCTTTTTGGTCAAATCATCCGAAAAACTTTACAGTCCCTTTATGTCCGATACAGAAATGCAGATGTTGTTAACCACTCCTCATGTTCCCTTTTCAGCTGTTCAAAACCTGCTTTTGGAGCCCGACACCTGGCCGGAGGAACACCCTCTCGCATTTGATGAGTGGATTTCAGAGAGTATGAATGATGTTACCGGCTATCTGATTGAACATTATGCGGAGGAACCTTACGCCTGGCAATGGGGTCGTGTTGCTGATGGAGCATTCGAAGCTACGCTTTTTGACGTTTCACATGAGCAGAGCCGGGTCGCCCGACTTGCAGAAAGGAACCTGTTTAAAAGTGGAAATGTTTCTATTTCCGGTTCACCACATACGATACAATCCAGCCATATTCATATCGGACTCTCGCCTGCTCTTGATGCCGCAACAACATCAAAACGAACAATGTTTGTCCGGCCGGACCCGATAGCTTATTCTGTCTTCTCTTCCGGACAAACCGCCAATATCTTTTCCGATCACTATAACGACCAGTTTCAACTTTGGAATAATGGTGAAACCAAACAGTACCGCTTGAACAGTGAAGCACCGACAGGGTCAACCCAGCACTTCCATCCCTGATTATTCTGCCGGCGGCGTGCATCCGTACGATATTTTCAAGCATTTGAGTCATTCATTTAAGTCAATGAATTCTGAATATATAAACCGATGAATCTGTAATTATTAAATCACATGCAACCAATGAATTGGGTGGAACTCCAAAAACGATGTTACACGCCGTACTCCTGTAACTGTGATATGTGTATGGTGGTTGGGAGAAGTGGATTGTTCTATCCCGGAGTTCGTATCGAAAATATCTCGTTTTCCCTGTCAGTGGAAGCGATTCAGACGGCTCTGTTCAGTTGTCTGAGTGAGGGCGATGAGCCGGTAAAGCTGGTGATTCCAAAAGCAGAACTGAACGAAAGTAACACCGTTTACCGTAAAAAACCGAACAGGATAGGCGAATGGAGCGGGTACTACCCGATGAAAGTCAATGAAGTAGCGGATCCCGGGATGGCCGGCGGTGCCCGAATATTCCAAACAGAAGAAAAAAAGGTATCATTTTCCAGGTTGCAAGCCCTGATACAGCGATGTGTCATTCCCTATTCAACCTTTCCTGTATCCGCATTACTGGAGACGGACATCGGGATTTTCTCAGGCGCCAATATGGAGTTGGCAGATTGGCAAAAAGGGCTGTGTGCAGAACGGGTGGCTATGAGCAAAGCCCTCTCATGCGGTGCCAAAGTGTTCTCGAGGATACATATTTATGCACCCAAAAGCGATTTTGTGAGTCCGTGTGGAGCCTGCCGCCAGGTCATGGCCGAACATATGTTAAACGGGGAAGTAGTGCTCTATCACAATGAACACGAAATTACCCGGCTGCCGGTATCGGCATTACTACCCTATCAGTTTGTTGCCTCCAGTTTGTATAAACAGCATAAATGATGAAATAATAATGTCATGCAGTATATCGCGATACTTGATCATCAACACCTTGACCACTCTTTTTTCATGAAGGCGTTTGCGGAGTCAATGGCTCTTCAAAAGGACTGCAAGAGCATCATTCTCCACGGAGACAGTCCATACACCGACCGGCTCATACAAATGGGTATGATGCGTGATGATGCGGTTCTTCGAAGCACCCGGGATTTAAATCACCGGATAATCGCTCTGCTTGCCGATAACGGAATATCCGCTATCGGTATCAATGGATACCAAAAAGGCATTATCGAACGTGATGATCAACAATTGGCCATCGAAACCGGCTGGATCGACAACCGGCCCGCCGCAACCCATTTGGTTATTTCCAATCTTGTCCGGGATAAGAAAACCCGCCGTATAATACCGGTTCCTCTATCACATCTCGCTGATAAGCTACGCAAACAGCTCCATTGGGAAACCCTCATTATATTCCCCGACGATGATGCCGAACTGGTTCCGGATCAAAACCGGGAACCCAATGACAACAAGTCCCGGATAACGGACAAGGTACCTTCTGACCTGAAACCTCTGCCGGATAATTGCTTTTTATGCGCTACATCTGACTTTGGAAAACTTCCTGATACTTCCCGCCTTCTTCGAATTTCAGAATAAATCCATGAATTATTGCTGATTCTGATTAAATTTTCACAATAAAAGTGCTTTTTATGCCCTATTTGGTGATTTATTGCTTGACATCATGGATATCTTATATTTAGCTTCATTCAATTGAAGGCACACGTCTTCCTGATTTAATGACATAAATTTAAATAAACGGAGAAATTCATGAACAGATTCAGCGAAATAAAATCTTTGGTCGATGAGTTAGAGGTGGATATGGAAAAGTTCTACAGCAAGAATAATAAAACTGCTGGTACCCGGTCTCGCAAATTACTACAGGATTTGAAAAAACTGGCACAGGATATTCGCGTGGATATTCAAAACAAAAAGAAAGACTGATATTGATTTCTCTAAAAGAAAAAAGCCAAATCGTCTCATCGAAATGGCTTTTTTCTTTTCTATATGTTTGCCTGTATAACAGCAGATAAGTAAATATACGGTGGAGGGAAACTACAGTTCAGATCAGTCAAAGATAGAAAACGATTGATTTTTATCCAGGCCCGCCACAACTTCCGTCAAGAGATTGCTCAACATCAGAATATCCGTAACGGATACCATTTCGACAGGGCTGTGCATATAGCGTAGTGGCAATGAGATCAGCCCACTGGGAATCCCCCTCTTTTGATAAAAGATACTGTCTGTATCGGTACCGGTCCGTGAACCCGAGGCCTCATGCTGGAGTGAGATTTCCAACTCCTTTGCGACTTTTTCAATGTGTGAGAGCACTTTCATGTGATTAGCTCCTCCATGATTGATCACAGGCCCCTGTCCAAGCTTCACCAGTCCATGTTCTTTGTGATTGATACCTGGTGTATCGGTTGCATGCGTAACATCCGTCACACAGGCAATATCGGGTTCATACCGATAAGCCATCATTCTTGCTCCAAAGCCACCGACTTCTTCCTGTACAGCGTTCAGAGCAATGACATTCACCTGCAGCTCACCTCTTCGTTCCTGAAGCTTTTCCATTACCATCGCAAGAATAAATCCACCAATTCTGTTATCTAGTGCCCGTCCGCAAAGGATATCATCCGATAAATATTCAAACTGTTCCGCAAGGGTAACAGGATCTCCGACAGTGATCATCCCCAGAGCCTCTTCTCTGCTGGACGCCCCGATATCTATGAAGAGATCACTCCACTTGGGTAATTTTCCATTGCCGCGATCCTGCAGGTGGATGGCGGTGTGACCAATAACCCCGCTGACGATACCGTCGCGGCTGTGGATATACACTTTCCGCGCCCTGGCAATGGCCGGATCACTACCACCCAGTTTGTTAATGTAAACAAATCCGGAGTCATCAACATGTTGGACGATCATGCCAATCTCATCACAGTGAGACTCCAGCATAACCGTTAATGCGGAAGGGTCAACTTGAATATGTGCTGCAGCCGAACCGTATGAATCGGTCTCAATTGTATCAGCGATCGGTTTCAGATAATCCACCCAGACCTGTTGGCCCGCCTTTTCAAAGCCGGCCGGACTCGGTGTCACCAACAATTGCTCCAGAAACGATTCCAACTTCTTGTCAAACGCCATAAAACTTTCAGTTTAAGAATTCAGGAAAAACGAATTTCATCGGAAGTTATGGTAAGAAGAATAACGGCAAATAACATAAAAAGGAACGAACAGATCCCGAATAATTATTTATTTTGAGATCCCTGCACTACCGTATCACCATTTATTCTCCTGTTTCATGGACAGATCAACGCAATACAAAATTTTCACAGATCCGGTACACGGATTTATCAATGTCCCCAAAGGGCTGATTCTCCAGCTGCTGGATCATCCGTATGTACAGCGTTTGCGACGTATCCGGCAACTCGGACTGGCAAATACCGTGTTCCCCGGTGCGGAACACTCCCGCTATTCACATGCTTTGGGGGCGCTGGGACTCATGCAGCGCGTGTTAAATCACCTTCAGGAGCGGGATACCACAATAACCCACCAGGAATTCGAGAGTACACTTATTGCGATACTGTTGCATGATATCGGACACGGGCCATTCTCGCATACCCTGGAGTCCGGGATCATCCGCAATGCCCATCATGAGAAAATCACTTTGTTGCTCATGGAAGAACTGAATCGGGAGTTTGATGGACGCCTGGATACCGCCATACGGATTTTCAAAAATCAGTACCCCAAAAAATTTCTTCATCAACTGATATCTTCACAACTGGATATTGACCGCCTGGATTATCTCCGCAGAGACAGCATGTTCACCGGAGTTCAGGAGGGGGCGGTCGGCATCGATCGCATCATCAGAACCATGAGGGTGCACCAGGGCAATATTGTGATCGACAAAAAGGGGATCTACGCCATTGAAAACTACATAGTGGCCCGGCGATTGATGTATATGCAGGTCTATCTGCACAAAACAGTACTTGGCGGAGATAAACTTCTGCTGGCCATACTAAAACATGTGCGCCACCTGTTAGACAATAAGAAGGATGTGCCTTTTTACTCGCCGGCGTTGGAGTATTTTATCAAACAAAATCCGGATGCTTCCCGCAGGGTCAGCAGAAAATTGCTCGATTCCTTTATCAGTCTTGACGATAACGACATACTGATAAGTCTGAAATATTGGCAGGCATCCAAATATCCGGTGTTGTCGGATTTATGCCGGAGATTTTTGAACCGGGATTTTTTCAGGACCACCTTTCTGGATAAGAAACCATCTGAAAAACAGATCCGGCTCTGGAAACAGAAAACGGCCCGTGAATTGGAGCAAATGGGAGTCTCCCCATCGGACACAATTGTTGATTGTTACCTGTTCTACGATTATAGTCTCAGTGAAGCGTATACGTATCAGACAGAGGGCATCTGGATCCTGCAAGGTGACGATGTGGCTGTTGAATTTTCAAAGGCATCGGACAGCAAGCACATTATGGCCCTGACCACCCCCGTCATTAAACATTATGTTGTTCATTTAAAAAGTATCACATTATAGCACCCGCTCGCAAATGATTTCGGTTATTTCCACACCTCATCGGATTTTATTGATCACCGGCCTGGCACTCCTCCTCTTCATCGGAATCTACCGAACTTCTGGGAGCACCTCTACCGGTGTGGCAGAACCCGGATTCGTTATACCTGATGAATTACCCGTAATGACCATTGTCCATGGCCCTTTGAGTGTAATGAGAGATAATGAGACAAGAACCCTTGAGAGAGGAGACACCCTGTTACCCGGCGATGAGATGGAAACATGTGCCGGACAATTTGCTGTTATTGACTTCCAGTCAACAGGTTACATGATTGTCCATCCTGTTTCAAACGTCAAGTTGGATGCCGGTGAAAATATCGTCCGGTTGCGTAATGCAGATATCCACCTGGAACAGCGCGTAAACAGCTCCGGTGTCATGCCCAAAATCGCCTGTTACGATGCTGAAGTATCGGCAACATACCATGCCACAGACACAATCTCATTTGGCATGCAGTGCCGGGGGGAGTCGGGTATTACTATCTCAATCCACCGGGGATCACTCCTTCTGCAGTCTAATAGCAGGCGCTATGATCTGGCACAGGGCATGGCTGTGAGCGGAAGAGCCACTTCCGATACGTATACGGAGGTGTCACAACCCGGGCGACCGGTATTTACTGATTTCATCGAAAACGAAAGCCTCCGGATGGATGAAGAGCCATCTTCACGATCTTTCCGGTGGCGTCCAGTATCAATGACCGACCAGTTTCTAATTCACATTTACAGCCCCTTTGCTGAAAGACCGGTGCATCAGATCCGATATGTCAATAACAATGAGTTTGCCGTGGACAGTCTGTTACCCGGCTCTTACCATATTCGAGTGCTTGCCGTGGATTACTACGGGGTCACGGGTAACTGGTCCGAACCTCTGCCGTTTGATTATCTTCCATAGTCATCAGGCTCCCCGAAACAACCATGGTTGATCCTTCCGGTTAAATGTTGAACGTTTATTACCGGAACATGCCCTCTCTGAGCACACGATAACCGGGATCAATCCGATAGGTATCCCGGTCATGAATAGCTACGGATATCTCATCTTCGGGCACAACAGTGACATAATCCCGGCCGTCATACACTTTAACCGGCATTGGAAACGGATTGTCGGAGGGCGTTGACCAGGAAAGGTACAGCTTATTTTCCTCCCACCTCTTTTGGAGCCTGGGAAGTTCGGCATGACGCAAATAGGTCTCAAAGAACCATTCCAGCCTTTTTCCGCTGATATCTGACGATAGCTCAATGAAGTCATCCGTATCCACGAACCGGCCGGGTGATTTTATGCTTTTTCCTTCCTGCTCCGGATCAGGGTAGGTCATTCTTCGAAGCAGCATGAAAAAATCTTCGTCACCGATCAGTCCCCGCAGCGTATGAAGAATCCATGCCCCTTTCATGTATATATCCCTGCCATCAAACATCTCACGGGTAGTCCGGGTAGTCCGGGGGGCTATCGGCATATTGTTGGATATTCTATGGTGGATTTCTCTCATGAAATGGTGATACTGCTCCTCTCCATGCATTTGTTCCGCATACAGTGGCTGCATGTATGTGGCAAACCCCTCATGTATCCAGAAATCTTTCCAGTCGTAAACGGTAATCAGATTTCCCCACCATTCATGGGCCAGTTCATGGTGGTGCAGGTCATCGAACTCCGAATCGGTGCCAAAAACAACATCGTTTTGGTAACCCGCACCATAAGCAATCAATGTCTGATGTTCCATCCCCAGAAACGGAGATTCTGCAATACCGTATTTTTCTTTCCGAAACGGATACGGTCCCAGCAACTCTTCAAAAAAACGCATGTGATCCATAACCTGGATCAGCAGTTCTTCGGCTTTATCTCTGTTTTCAGGAAGGGCCCAGAAATAGACGGGAAACGATTCACCGTTTATACTCTGATATGAGCGCCTTAATTCCACATAGGGTGCGATATTCATAGTCACCGCATAGTTATTGATCGGATACCGCGTCTTCCAGTGAAAGGTTCGGGTGTCCTCGCTGTACTGCTGTATCGTTTGAAGTGATCCGTTTGATATCGCTTTAAGACCGGCCGGGACGGTTAATTTGACCGAAACGGAATCGGGCCTGTCCGTCGGATGGTCCTTAACAGGCCACCATATATCGGCTCCGTTCATCTGACAGGAGACTCCGATCCACGGTTCACCGCTTTCGGTTTCGGCCCAGGTAATCCCCCCCTCCCACGGTGGATTGGGAGCCGGTCTTGGCTTGCCCGAATAGACAATTTCAATGGCCAGACGGTTTCCTTCAGCAATTTCCTCCTTGAAAGAACCGATGATCAGGCCGTCTTCATGGATAAAATCCAGTGGCTCCGGCTGCTCATCAGCATGAATCAGGAGCATGCGGTGTGTGGTAAATACACTGTCCAGGTGGACTACAAAGGTGTCTGACGCGTCAACGAGTTCAATCCCGGAAATGACACTTCCGTGAACCGACCGGTCAGCCGGGTCAATATAAAGGTCTATATCATAATAGTTTACGCGATACGCTGCCTGCTCTTCCAGAAGCTCTCCACCGGAGTCAAGTATGGTATTCTGATAGCTGTCAAGCGATTGAATTACCGGTACATCGGCATACGCGGCCGGGAAAGTAATCGGAATTCCCATTACAGCAAACAGCAACCATCGGAATAACACAACCGGTAGTTTCTTTACTGCCATAAAAGGTGAGTTTTGCAAAATATTCAGGATTAATATTTATATCTGCCGGAACCAGAATTTCAACCGGAAGGGAGCAATAATACGCGAATTACCGTATGATCCTGTCGTAGTCAATAAACGTCATATGTTCCTTTTCATCTCTGAATACTTCTTTCCATTTGTTACCGATCTCCCTGCGATATTCGGGAAAATAGACGTCTCCTTCGTGATTTTTATGGATAAGAGTAATTTCAAGCCGGGTACATTCCGGATAAAAGAGCTTATAGACTTCAGCTCCACCGATGATATAGATTTTCGACGATCCTGCAACAGATTCAAGCACCTCTTTCTTGCTGCGACAAACATCCACATTCGGGTAAGACCGGGAGCGGGTCAAAACAATATTTCTTCGTTTGGGCAGGGGTTTTTGCCCGATCTCTTCGAAGACACCACGTCCCATAACGATGGAATGCCCCTTTGTACGGTTTCTGAAATGTTCCATATCCTCAGGATAATTCCAGGGAAGGGATCCGCTCTTTCCGATAACAAGATTCGGATCATGTGCGGCAATCATACTGATGATCATCGGTTACTCTTGTGTCGTTGTTATTTACCTGACCCTGTTTCCAAAGAAGACTTTGTTACCGGTCTGTCAGACCGCTACCTCGAAAGGTATTTTCGGGTGCGGCTCATAGTTGAGCAGTTCGAAATCTTCAAGAGTGAGCTCATCTATATCCTTCGAACTGATCCGGAGTTCGGGCAGAGTTCGTGGTTCCCGCTGAAGCTGCTTTTCGAGCCCTTCTATATGGTTTACATAGATATGGGCATCTACAATGGTGTGGGCAAATACTCCGGGTTTGAGATTCGCCAGTTTTGCGACAGTCATGGTGAGGGCCGAATAACATGCCAGATTAAAGGGAATTCCCAGGGCGATATCCCCGGAGCGCTGGGTCAGGTGACAATTCAGGCGTCCGTTGGACACATTGAAGATAAACATGACATGACAAGGAGGCAGCGCCATTTCATGCAGCAAGCCGGGGTGCCAGGCACTGACCACAATTCTCCGGCTTTCCGGCTGTTCCCGCAACATATCAATGGCCCGGGCAATTTGATCATACTCTTTTTTGTTGGTCACCGACTTGTTAACTCTGCCGGCATTACCGTCCAACTTGACATCCTCTTCCTCGAAATAGGGAAACCGTCGCCACATAACCGGATATATCGGACCAACGTAACCATTTTCATCAGCCCAGGCATCCCAGATATGGCAGTTGTTTTCATCCCTCAGCCAGCGGATGTGATCTTCGCCCCTGAGATACCAAAGCAATTCCAGAATCACTGAGCGGAACGGCACCTTTTTGGTAGTCAGAAGCGGGAAACCCTCCTCAAGATCGACACGGTAATTTTCTGCAAAAGAAGATATCGTGTCGATACCGGTCCGGTTTTTTTTCCTTACGCCATTCTTCAGGACGCGGTCTACCAGCTCCAAATAAGCCTTCATAAATTCACTTTGATTGGGTTGTGACGATGATTATATAACCGTGCACCATGAATATTCATCCGGTATTTCTCCGTGATGGATACCGGTAATTTGATCGTAGAACCGGCGGGCCACAGGCCCCATCTCATCGGAAGTTGTTGATACGGTAATATGCTGCCCTTCATGATTTATCGACCCGACAGGAGAAATAACGGCGGCCGTACCGGAACCGAAAATCTCCTTGAGATCGCCGTTTCTGCTCGCTTCAATCAATTCATCTATGGAGACGGGCCTTTCTTCAACCTTCATTCCTTCCGCTTTGGCTATTTCCAGAACTGAATTTCGTGTTACACCGGGAAGTATGCTGCCGTTGATCGGGGGAGTTACCAGTGTATCGCCGATGAGGAAGAATATATTCATACTGCCCACTTCCTCAACATATTTGCGTTCAATGGCATCAAGCCAGAGTACCTGGGTGTAGCCCTGCTGCTGAGCCTTGATGGTGGGCTCCAAACTTGCCGCATAGTTTCCGGGCACTTTGGCGTCCCCCACCCCCCCTTTAACGGCACGAACATATTCGGGCATGGTGGTCAGGCGAATGGGCTTGATCCCTTCGGCATAATAATTTCCGACGGGACTACAGATGATATGGAGCCGATACGTTTTGGAAGAGCGAAGACCCAGTGTTTGATCGGCTGCAAATACAATGGGCCGGATGTAAAGCGACTTGTATTTGGCTTCCGGAATCCAGTCCCGCTCCAGATCGATCAATGTTTTCAGTCCTTCAATAAAATATTCACGGGGAATTTCAGGAATACAGACCCGCTTGCAGGAGCGGACAAAGCGGTCGTAATGCATGTCGACTCTAAAAATATTGGCTTTGTCACCCCGGTAGCGAAATGCCTTCATGCCTTCAAAGACAGCCTGCCCGTAATGGATGGTAGAGATGGCAGGGTACATCGGAACGGCATCATAGGGCAAAATTCGGGGAGTTTGCCAGGCTCCGTTATCATAACGAATTTCAAACTGATGATCAGAAAACTCCTCCCCGAATGACAGGTTTTCAAAATCCACTTCGGCTATTCGGGAGTCAGTAACTTTTTTGACCTCGATATTCAATTTTGACATGGAATATTTTAATGTAATTGTGAACAACGAAAGTACTGTACCATCAAGACAGTATAGAACGATTCATGGTCTCTTTCAATCATTACTTGGACAGAAAAGAGCGTAATGCAGCCTGGGCCGCCGCCTGTTCGGCTTTCTTTTTATTTTTGCCGGTACCGGTACCGAGCACGGTGTCATCTACCACTACCTCTACAACAAACGACTTAAGATGCCCGGGACCTGTTTCCTTAACAATATTATATACCGGAGCTCCTTTTTTATTGGCCTGCACCTTTTCAAGCAGGATGCTTTTGTAGTTATCCCGGGTTGTTACAAGTTCTTCCAGAACCACATATCGTTCATAGAGCCCCATTACAAATTCCCGGGTTTTCCCGTATCCATGATCCTGGAAAACGGCACCCACAAGAGCTTCAAAAGAATCCGCCAATACACTGTCGGATTCTTCAACCCCCTGGTTCTTTACCCGTTCTCCCAGTTCCAAAAAATGCATCAGCTGGATTTTCCGGGCTAAAATGGCAAGCATCTCCCCTTTGACCATGCGTGAACGAAGCTGCGTCATGAATCCTTCATCAGCATCCGGATAGTGGTGAAATATAATTTCAGATGCGACAAGATCAAGAACAGCATCACCGATAAATTCAAGCTGTTCATAGGAATCTGTTGGCATCATCCGGTTTTCAGCCAGAATGGAACGGTGTCTCAGTGCTTTAAGATAAAGCCGGGGCCGATATATGGGTATCCCGGTTAGTTTCTCCAGGTCTCTGATTTTTTTCCGATACCCGGAATCGAGCCTGATCCGCTCAATGAAAGCCCGGATATGTCTAATCACTATTCATCAAACTTTTTAAACACCAGTGTTGTGTTGTGTCCGCCAAAGCCAAAAGCGTTGTTCAAGCCATAGGTGATATCCCGGGGTTCCGCCTCATTTGTCGTGTAGTTGAGATCACATTCCGGATCGGGATGTTCATAGTTAATCGTAGGCGGTATCATGCCATGGTAGATAGCGAGTACGGTGGCAATGGATTCGGCCGCTCCGGCTGCTCCGAGCATATGCCCGGTCATGGACTTTGTCGAATTAAGATTCATGGTATAGGCATGATCACCGAACACCTTTTTGATGGATTTCGTCTCCGCCACATCTCCAAGCGGTGTTGCCGTACCGTGCATATTGATATGCTCGATATCTTCCGGTGTGATCCCGGCCGATTTGAGGGCACTGTTCATGGCAAGAACCACCCCTTTTCCATCCGGATCCGGTGCGGTAATATGATAGGCATCAGCCGAGAAACCGTAACCGACCAGTTCACCGTAGATACGCGCCCCCCTCTCTTTTGCCGATTCATACGACTCGAGAATCATCATACCGGCTCCTTCTCCGAGCACAAAACCGTCACGGGTTTTGTCAAAAGGCCTTGAAGCGGTTTCAGGCGATTCATTGCGTGTGGACATGGCTCTGGCGGCAATGAAACCCGCCAGTCCCATTCCAAATACCGGAGCTTCGGTGCCGCCGCAAACGGCATAGTCTGCCTGATCATTCACAATGGTATCATAAGCGAGCCCGATATTGTGCGATCCGGTCGCACAGGCTGATACGGCACAGAAATTCGGTCCGCGAAATCCGTATTTGATCGATATTTGCCCGGCCGCCATATCCGGTATCAACATGGGGATAAAGAAGGGAGATATCGCTTTCTGACCTCTTTCATGGAACTCTACAGCCTGTTTATAAAAGATCTGCATACCCCCTATCCCGCTTCCTATCAGAACGGCAACCCGCTCCGGATCAATCCGACCGATATCGAGTTCCGAATTGTTGATCGCCTCTTCAGCAGTAATCATCGCATATTGACAAAATTTGTCCATGCGACGGGCTTCCTTGGCGCTCATATATTCGGAAGGATCGTAATCTTCTATTTGTGCTGCAAAGCGGGTGGGGAAATCTTCAATATCAAAATTATCAATTAATTTTGCACCGCTCTTCCCCGACATTAACCCGTTCCAGAACTCAGGGGCACCCTTACCAACCGGCGTAAGGGCCCCTAAACCGGTAACAACGACTCTACGTTTTGCCATTTATTATCAAGTGGGTGATCTCAGGATATTTTCCCGTTTAAATAGGTAATGGCGTCTCCTACCGTAGCAATGTTTTCAGCATCTTCATCCGGAATGCTGATATCGAACTCCTTTTCGAACTCCATGATAAGTTCCACGGTATCAAGAGAATCAGCTCCCAAATCATTTGTGAAGTTGGCATCGTTAACTACTTCGGATTCATCTACGCCAAGTTTGTCAACTATGATTGATTTTACTTTTGCATCTATATCTTTCGACATAATGTGTTACCTGTGTGTTGTGGTTATCTTTTTGATTTCGCGATTCTTGGAAAATACCAATGGGCTCGCTTAAATGCCTTTTATAATAAAAATAGATTCCGGTTTAATCAACAAATTCAATCAATCCTACATCCCCATGCCGCCGTCAACAGCAAAAAGTGCACCCGTAATATACGAAGATCCGTCGCCGGCAAGAAATCGAACGGTATGGGCCACTTCTTCTGATTTGCCGGCCCTGCCAAGAGGAATGTTCTCCTCAATGGCCTGAAGTACTTTTTTATCCAGTTTTTCGGTCATCTCGGTTTCAATGTATCCCGGTGCTACCGTGTTAACCCTGATATTCCGGGAAGCCACCTCTTTTGCAAGTGCTTTTGTGAACCCGATGATACCGGCTTTGGAAGCCGCATAATTGGTTTGTCCGGCATTACCGGCTCTGCCTACGATCGAGCTGATATTGATAATGGAACCCGCTCGTTTTTTCATCATCGGTTTCATTACAGCCTTGGAATAGTTGAACACACTCTTCAGATTGGTGTGAATCACCTCATCCCACTGCTCTTCCGACATTCGCAGTATCAGCGTGTCCCGGGTAATTCCGGCATTGTTGACCAGGATATCAATGCCGCCAAATTCTTCCAGGGCCATAGAAACAACGTTCTCTGCCTCGGCGAAAGCAACGGCATCGGCTTTTACGGCCTTTCCTTTTCTTCCTTTTTTTACTATTTCCCGAACAACCTGTTCCGCGGCTTCCCCCGAACGTGCATAGGTAATAATCACATCTGCTCCGGCATCGGCAAGATCAAGGGCAATAGTCTTGCCGATGCCCCGGCTTCCCCCGGTTACCAGTGCCGTCTTGCCTTCAAGTGAAAAGGGTGTTGAACTCATATCAGTCATATTTTCGTAATTCGATTATTGAAAGCCAGATATCCCGACATTCTTCAACGTGCGCTTGACCAGCCCCTGAAGCACACTGCCCGGGCCCACTTCGATAAAGTGCATAGCCCCGTCTTCATGCATGGCCATAAGGGTCTGGGTCCAGCGAACCGGGCTTAACATTTGATCTTTCAAATGGGTTTTTATGATCTCCGGTGATTTTGATGCCGTTCCGGTTGCATTGGAATATACTAATGCTTTTGGTGGATGAAATTCAAGTTTGTCAATAATTCCGTCCAGCTCTTTTTTCGCAGGCTCCATCAAACGGGTGTGAAATGCGCCGCTGACCGGAAGTTTTTTAACCATTTTCGCTCCCTCCTCTTTGAGCTTTTCCATGGCATGCGCCACCGCTTCTTCATGGCCGGAGATAACCAGTTGTCCTTTGGAGTTGTAGTTTGCCGGCACCACTAACCCATCGGCATCACCGGTCATTTCCCGGCACACAGACTCCACCTGATCATCAGTCAGACCAATAACAGCAGCCATGGCTCCGGACTGCTCTTCACCGGCTTTCTGCATCAGTTCGGCCCGTACCTTAACGGTATTCAAAGCATCTTCGAACTTCAGCACACCGGCGGCAACCAGAGCCGTGTACTCCCCGAGACTGTGACCGGCTACCATATCAGGCTGGTGCGAAAGAGATTCGAACAGTGCCGCAGCATGTACAAACAGAGCCGGCTGGGTATAGCGGGTCTGGGAAAGCTGTTCATCCGTTCCTTCAAACATAATGTCCGTGATACGGAAACCAAGAATTTCATTGGCCTGCTCACAGCGTTTTTTAAATTCATTATCAAACCGATAATGATCCAGCCCCATGCCTTTGTGCTGGGAACCCTGACCCGGAAACAGGTATGCTTTCTTCATGTGCAGTGCGTATTAGATGGCCCACTTAAGATAGGTGGCACCCCATGTATATCCTCCACCAAAAGCAGAAAGTATAAGGTTGTCTCCCTTGTTCAAACGATCTTTCCAATCGTAAAGGCACAGGGGAATGGTTGCTGCCGTTGTGTTGCCGTATTTCTCGATATTGATCATTACCTTGTCGGTACTGATATTCATTCTTCGTGCCGTGGCATCAATGATCCTCAAATTGGCCTGATGAGGAACCAGCCAGTTAATGTCATCTGCTGTCAGATTGTTCTTTTTCATGATCTCGACCGAGACATCCGCCATACCTTCCGTAGCTCTTTTGAAAACCGAACGCCCCTCCTGTTTGATATAGTGCATACGTTTGTCGACGGTTTCATGTGTAGCCGGATTTCGACTGCCGCCACCTTCCTGAATCAAAGCTTCGGCTCCTTCAGCCGACGAATAGAGTACATGATCCAGAACTCCGTTCTCATCATCCGAGGGCTCCAGCAAAACGCCGGCGGCCCCATCTCCAAAAAGAATACAAGTGGCCCGGTCTGTAAAATCAACAATCGAACTCATCTTGTCGGAACCGATAACAAGTACTTTTTTGCACTGTCCGGACTCTATCAATGCGGTGCCTGAACTCAAGGCATATATAAAACCGGAACAGGCGGCTGACAAATCAAAACCGAAAGCATTGGTTGCTCCGATCATGGTCTGAGTCAGACATGCCGTCGCCGGAAACATGTAATCGGGCGTAATGGTTGCCACAATTACCGCATCAATCTCTTTGGCATCCATATTTTGCGTTTCAAGAATCTCTCTTGCTGCTTCAGCTGCCATAAAAGCAGATGCCTTGTCCGGATCTTTCAAAATGCGACGCTCTTCAATTCCGGTCCTCGTTCTGATCCAGTTGTCGTCGGTTTCTACCATTGTCTCCAGTTCCTTATTAGTCAGAACATACTCGGGCAGATAATGGCCTACGGCTGAAATTTTTGCTTTGGTTTTGGAGCTCATTCGATATACGGTACTTACCTTATAAATGTTTATTTCGACACATCGACTGCTCAAGCAACAGATGCGATAATTTTCTTGTTCATATCGGTTTCGGCCATTCTCACAGCATTCAGGATCATATTCTTGATAGCAATGGCCGTGCTTCCTCCATGCCCTACCATGCTGATGCCATTAACCCCAAGAAAGGGAACGCCCCCCACTCTCTGGTAGTCAAAGGGAATGAACGCTTCCTGAAGCAGCGAAGTAACCATCTCCACCTGTTCCTTATCCAGTTGTTTCTTTTGAATGACTCCCATTAAAAGTGTTTTGAGTGCCTCGGGTATCGACTCGCCGAATTTCAACAGAATATTTCCGGTAATACCGTCACAAACAAATACATCGGCCTGACCCGAAAGGATATCCCGGCCTTCAATATTACCGATGAAGTTGGGCAGCGCCTCAAGCAGCTGATGGGCTTTTTTCAGTACTTCAGACCCTTTCTCCTTTTCTTCGCCCACATTCAACAGTCCGACCCTCGGAATTTCGATTCCCATGACCTCACGTGCATAAATATTGCCCATGCATCCGAATTGAAAAAGCATTTCCGGCTTTGCATCGAGGTTGGCACCGGCATCAATCATCAATCCCATACCTTTGATTGTCGGATAGTACGTTGCGATGGTAGGACGAATAACCCCTTCAAGCCTGCCCAGGATAAAAGCGGAAGCGGCCATCAGTGCCCCCGTGTTACCGGCACTGACAAAACCTTGCACAGCACCCTTCTGGTGCATTCCAAGACCCTGTACAATGGAGGAGCCGGTCTTGGTTTTAACCGCTTGTGACGGCGATTCATTCATCCCGATAATTTCAGGTGCATCATGTATATGAATACGGTTTGATGGGTAATCGTAACCGTCCAGTTCACTCTTTATACGATCCCCGGGGCCGGTCAGAACGATCGACAAATCCTGATGTTCCTCGACGGCAAGCACAGCTCCTTTGACAGGATTTTGGGGATAAAAGTCACCACCTGCAGCATCTACGGCTATTTTCATCTGTTTAAATGTTTGGATTTATTTCGTCAGATGTAATACCATGACCGTATTTAATCATACGCCTGTGTGTCCGGGCGGATGCCCGGTCATGGCCATTTCATATGTTTGAAAATTTATGATTCATAAGGACAGGATGGTCAGACCTCACTTGCAGCCTTTATAACCTGGCGCCCCCGGTAGTAGCCACACTCCGCACAAGCGCGATGACGTTGATGAATAGTACCGCAGTTGGGACATTCTGTGAGGGTTACATCCGCCACTTTCAAATGGGTGCGACGTTTGTCTCTTCTGGCTTTGGAAGTTTTTCTTTTGGGATGTGCCATAAATCTGATTATTAATTCTTTTGTAGGTTCTGTTTCAATTTTTCCAATGCATCCCACCTGGGATCATGTTCCCGGGGCTGGTCACCAAAACTGGCCTCAAACCCCGTTATTTCACCATCCTTATAGTATCGGGGATGCAGTTTCTTAACAGGGATACTTAGTAATATCGTATCCCGAAGTTCCCTGGTGATATCAATCACATTCTGTGCCGGATCCATACGCCGCAGCGAACCCGACACGTCTTCTCTTTCATCCTTCACATTGCGTTGAAAAACCATCTCATAGTCACTGTTCAATTCCGTGGTAAAGGTATCCAGGGACCGGTCGCATTGGAGTGTCGCCTCGGCGGCAATACGGCACTCGATCCTGAGATGGTCTTCCTGTTTGTTGAATTTCAAATGCAATTGCACCTGTTCTACTCCGGATTGTTCGATGTCAAGCTCTTCGGCTTTCACCGAAAGCATCTCTTCGGATACCCCGTCGGGTATCTCGTTTAATCGAAACGAAACCATGACAATTATCTTTTTATTTCAAAGCTTTCAAATTTAGCAAATAATGTCCTGATAAACAATGCTATGAGAAGAAACCAAATCGCCTTTGTTCGATCATTTCAATGATCTTACCCAAATCCTCATTATTATTAACGAAATCGAGGTGGTCGGTATCGACAATCAGCTTCTCATGTGGATATTTTTCGATCCAGTCCTCATATAACGTATTGAGTTTTTCGAGATATTCAATCCGTATGGTACTTTCATAATCACGCCCTCTCTGTTGAATTTGCCGCACCAGGGTTGGAACATCGGCACGAAGATAGATCAAAAGATCGGGTGGGGTCAGAAAGTCCGCCATCTCATGAAACAGGTTGCTGTAATTTTCAAAATCCCGTTTACTCATCAGCCCCATCTGATAGAGATTTTTTGCAAAGATCTCCACATCTTCATATATGGTGCGGTCCTGAATAAAACTTTGACGGGTATTAACAATCTCTTTCTGACTTCTGAACCGACTGGACAGGAAATAGACCTGTAAATTGAAGCTCCATCTTCTCATATCGTCATAGAAGTCTGAGAGATAGGGATTGTCATCTACCGATTCGTAATAGGCCCTCCACTTGAAGTGTTTGGCCAGCAGTGTGGTCAGCGATGACTTGCCGGCACCGATATTCCCGGCGACGGCATAGTACGAAAATTCTGTTTGTGATTGTTCCGGCATGGATAAATTAACCTTCTTTACCTAATAACTGATACATGGCTTTTTTATATGCTTCAACGCCGGGTTGATCAAACGGATTTTCACCAATGGAGTAAACAAACAGTGCCGTGGCCAGTTCAAAGTAATAGATGGCATGTCCCAATGACTCGGTGTTGAGCTGATCAAGTGTTCCTGTGAAAATGGGTACGCCGCCCTGCTCGTGAGCCTGAACCGTTCCCTGGAAAGCCTTTTCATTGATCTCTTCCATACTTTTTCCGGTCAGGTAATTCAAGCCGTCATAATCATAGGATTCCGATGCCACCTTGATAGTTTCACCGGGCATTGCCACGGTCAGAAAGGTCTCCATAATATTGCGTTTCCCGTCCTGAACCATTTGTCCGATACTGTGCAGGTCCGTGGAATACTGTGCAACGGATGGAAATAGACCCTTACCGTTTTTTCCCTCACTCTCACCATACAACTGCTGCAACCAGGCTCCCATGGAGGTCAGAGCCGGTTCAAATGTAGTCAGCAGATCAATGGCATATCCTTTCTGATACAGGGCGTTTCGGGCGGTGACATACTCCAGCACGTTGTCCCGCTTCTCATTCAATAAGCCGTAAGACTCCACGGCTCCATAAAACAGCTGTTTGACATCAATACCTGCCGCCGCAATCGGGAGCAGGCCGACCGGGGTAAGTACAGAAAACCGTCCGCCGACATCGTCGGGAAGAATAAATTTCCGATATCCGTAGGCACGTATTATTTTATTCAGAGCTCCCCCCTCCTTGCTGGTGGTGCAGAATATCCGGGATACCGCTTCATCCCCGTAACGATCATGCATCCAGGTTCTGAGTTCCCGGAATGCAATGGCCGTTTCCATAGTAGTTCCCGATTTCGATATGACGTTCAGGTATACCTCCTTATTCGAACCATCCGGCTTCGGTTTTTCCAGATGAGCAATAAGGCGCTGCAGATAATGCCCGGAAATGTGGTGACCGGCATAAATAATCTCGGGGCCGCTGTCGGAAAAGTCCGGCATCAACGCCTCGATCACCGCCCGTGCTCCCAGATAGGAGCCGCCTATGCCGCAAATGATGAAGACATCCGCCTTTTGGTTGATTTCCGATCCGATGGACTCCATATTCTCAAGAAGTGCGTCGTTCGGATGCTCAAGTATCGACTGCCAGCCAAGCCATTCTGTGCCGGCGCCGGTTCGGTTGTCCAGGCTTTCCGAAGCGTTCATTACAATTTTTTTCGAACGATTCCACTCCTGATCGGTGATGAACGAGCGGGTTCGAGAGGTGTCGATAGTAAACATGTTTATCAGTCAGATTTGCTTAGAACCTTAACCAGTTCCAGTAGTTCTTGGTTAATACTTTTTTTCATTGACCAGGTTTTGTTCATGGGGGTCAATCTGGTCTTGTGGTTGACAACACCCGCCATGACGCTGGACTGGCCGTCCATCAACGCTCGTACAGCAGCACTGCCCAACTGACTCGCCAGAACGCGGTCATGTGCAGTGGGTGAACCGCCTCTCTGGATATGCCCCAGGACACTGACACGCATATCATATTGCTCAAAATCTTCCTTCAGGTTTTCAGCAAGTTTGACGGCCCCGCCGGTCTCGTCGCCTTCCGCCACAATGACCAGGCTGCTGCGCCGCTGCACCTTGAATATGTCATGCAAGGAGTTACGTATATCATCCGGATGAGAGACCGCTTCCGGCAGCAGAATCAGTTCCGCACCGGTGGCAAGACCCGTTTCCAGTGCGATAAACCCGGCTTCACGACCCATGACCTCAACAAGAAACAGACGCTCATGCGCATCGGCCGTGTCCCGGATTTTATCAATGGCCTCCATAGCGGTATTCATTGCCGTGTCGTAACCGATCGTCTCATCGGTTCCGTAAAGGTCATTGTCAATGGTTCCGGGCACACCGACCACCGGTATGCCAAATTCTTCGTTCAGGATCGTGGCGCCACGGAATGTTCCGTCGCCACCTATGGCCACAAGGGCATCCACATTCTGTTTTTTCAGGTTTTTTACAGCCTGTTCCCTTCCTTCATATTCACGGAACCGGCTGGAACGGGCCGATTTCAGAATGGTTCCACCCCTCTGTATGATACCGGATACCGAGTGATCTTCAAGTTCTACAAAATCGTTGTCGATCATCCCCTGATAGCCGAATCGCACACCCGTTACACCCAGGTCGTTATGAAGCGCAGTTCGCACAACGGCTCTCACAGCGGCATTCATGCCCGGTGAATCACCACCGCTGGTAAAGACGGCTATTCGATTTAATGTTTTCAATGTCTTTTAAAAGATTTAGTATTAAAAACGCTAAATTAGCATGATTCTGTTTTGGCACATGATTGTCCATCCTGTGCCCCTTGTTAATTTCGACACCAAGATACCAAATTAAATCTCAAAATGATCGGCACTTTTACATGGGTAATGTAGAGACAAAGTTCGAGTACGAAAAAAGTCCTGATTCAATTCAATCATTGAACGATATCCGAAAACCGATTGAGAAGGAACTTGTCACTTTCAAAAAATATTTCCAAAGTCATCTTCAAACAGATGTATTTCTGCTGAATCGTATTATCCGGTACCTGATGCGGATGAAGGGTAAGGAAATGCGTCCCATGCTGGTTCTGTTGTCAGCCAGGTTGTGCGGTTCCATAACCGAGCGCACCTACACCGCGGCAACCATGATTGAGCTGCTTCATACGGCAACACTCATCCATGATGATGTAGTGGACAATGCCGATCAACGCAGGGGCTTTTTAAGCATCAATAAAGTGTGGAAAAACAAGGCTAGCGTTTTACTGGGTGACTTCTTGCTGGCCAAAGGCCTGTTGGTTGCCGTAGATACCGATGAATTTGAGCTGCTCAAGGTGTTGTCCACAGCGGTAAAGCGCATGAGTGAGGGCGAACTTCGGCAGCTGAAAGCTTCCAAACTCCAGAATATGACAGAAGATAAATACTATCAGATCATTTCGGAGAAAACCGGCAGCCTGCTTGTTGCCTGTTGTGAGTGCGGGGCCATCAGCGCTTCAGCCGGGCCTGAAGTACGCAACCGCATGCAGCAAATAGGGCACCATGTGGGTCTGGCTTTTCAGATTCGGGACGACCTGCTCGACTTCAGTGATCGTAAAACCGGAAAGTCATCCGGAAATGACATAGTGGAACGGAAAATAACCCTGCCCCTCATCGCCGCCCTTGACGCCGCCGGTATGATCGAGCGCAGAAAGATGCGCTGGACCTACCGCAAAAAGGAGAAAACCGTCCATGAAATTGAACAAATCCGGGAATTTGTAAAACAGAACGGAGGTCTGGATTACGCCCGGCAAAAAATGGAGTTTCATGCCGGCAAAGCACTGATTCTGCTGAATGAGTTTCCGGAATCCGAAACCCGTCAACTATTTTCAGAGTTTATCCGTTTTGTCATCTACCGAAAAAAATAGTGCTGATAATGTAACCGAATCCTCGTCCATCCTGTTTCTTTCCGATGTCCATCTGGGAGGGTATTCGAAAACGGAAAACCGGAAACTGGAAAAGGATGTGATTGATCTGGTTTCCTATTGTGAAAAGAACGATTTTAGAATCATCATACTCGGAGATCTGTTCGAATACTGGATGGAGTATCCCGGAAATATTCCACCGATCGGAACGGCACTGTTAAACCGCTTCCAGCATTACCACAGGGATCATACCCGTTCCACCCTTTATGTCACAGGGAATCATGACAACTGGACGTATGGATATCTCTCCGATATCGGTTTTGATATCGAACATGAATACCGAATGGTAAGAACCCCGGATTGCACGATGATGGTGATGCATGGCGACGGATTGCGAGATTCCGGCATGAATTTTCCGCGACCTTTACTGCACCGTGTGCTCAGAAATTCGTATTTTGTCAAAATATATCAAACCCTGTTTCCTCCCTCTATCGGGTGGAAACTCATGAAACAGTTTTCATTAACCAGCAAAAGCGATCCGAATGATCCCGGCAGCCGAAAAAAGCGGACCCTGCTTGACAACTGGGCACAAAACCGGGTAACATCCGATTCGAGCATTCAGGCCATAGTCTACGGTCATCACCACAAACCTTTATTATGGAATAAAGATGGTAATATTTGCCTGAATTGCGGGAGTTTCGCAGATCAGAGAACCGTCGGGTTGTATACCAACAGAAAGTTTCAAATCGTTACTTGGAATGCAGGCAGAAACAAGCTTATACCCTCGTAACGGAAGATAGTACACAGAGAATGCCAGACAATACTTTTGATAATATGGATATGGATCGTTATTTCAACGATCCGGAGTACCGGCGGCAAATGGCCAAAAAGCAGAAGGAAAAACCTGAAGCCTCAAAACCGGATTCCGGTGATTTTTCAGGAAGATCAGGTGGATCTTCAGGAAATTCGGGAGGCTCTTCCGGTAACGGAAATTCAGGTGGTTCATCCGGAAATTTCAATGGCCCGACCGGTATGGAATGGAAACACTATTTTTATGTCTTCAGTGGAATCGTAGCTGTCGGTCTCATCACCGGGTTTTTCTTCTTCCTCTATCTTGCCCAGGGGCTTCCATCCATCGAAGAGCTTGAAAACCCGCAGACTGATGAAGCCAGTTTTGTTGTAAGCCGGGATGGACAGGTCCTGGATAAATATTTTACCGAAAACAGGGTGTACATCCGCTACGATGAAATTTCACGCAATATCGTGGATGCCCTTGTCGCCACCGAAGACCACCGCTATTATAACCACTGGGGCATCGATCTTTACCGGACGCTTGCCATTCCCTACCATTTGTTGCGCGGAAATCCTCAGGGGGGATCCACCATATCGCAGCAGCTTGCCAGAAACCTTTACCGCTCCATCGGCCGCGAAGTGAGTGTCACCCGCAAGCTCAGGGAAATGATCACAGCCATTCAAATTGAGCGCAACTACACGAAGCAGGAAATTATCGAAATGTATCTGAACACGGTCGAGTTCAGCAACAGCACCTTCGGTATAGAATCAGCGGCACAGACTCACTTCAACAAACCGGCCGGGGATCTTGCGGTTACCGAAGCTGCTACATTGATCGGAACACTGCAAGCCGTGTCGGCTCTGAACCCGCGAACGCGGCCGGAACAGTCCATGCGCAGACGCAATGTTGTGTTGTCTCAAATGGCACGGCACGGATTTATTACACAGGAGGAGCTGCAACACTACAGCAGCCAACCGATAGTGCTGGATTATTCTCCGCCTTTCCGGGCAGGCAGGGAGAGCCGTTATTTCGGAGAATATGTTCGTCAACAAATCCAACGCTGGGCAACGGACAACGGGTATGACCTCTATCGGGATGGGCTCGTCATCCATACCACCATCGATTCCCGGATGCAGCGATATGCCGAGGAGGCTTTGAAAACACAGCTCGATGATATCCAGGAACAGTTTCAGAACGAGTGGACCAGCAGCGGGAGTGAACGCTTCATGGACATCTTCAGGGATGAGTATCCGGGCTTTATTGAGAGTTTTATCGAGGAATCAGAACGTTATCAACAATTGCGGATGGAAGAACAGGACAGTGAAGAGGAAATCATGGAGATGCTGATGAATGATGAAGCATTTGCTGATTCCATTACCCGCGCCAGGGCACGTCTGGAGGCGGGATTTGTTGCGATCGATCCCTCAAACGGAAATATTCTGGCCTGGGTTGGTGGATCGGATTACAGTTCGATACAGCGGGATAATGTCAATCAGCTATATCGCCAGACCGGCTCCACTTTCAAGCCTTTCGTTTATGCCGTGGCCATAGACCACGGTTACCGGCCTTATCACCGCTTCTCCAAATATCCGGTCAATTTCTTCGACGCCAGCGGTGACCGGTGGTCACCCCGCGATCCGGTCATTCCAAGCGGCCCGGAGATGATGACGCTCCGGGAGGGAATCGGCCGCAGTTTGAACAATGTGACCGTACGCCTGCTGCCGGAACTTGCAGGTGCCCCCGGCACCAACCGCCTGGAAGATCTCAGGCCCGCCGGGCAAAAAATTGCCGAACTGGCACGCAATATGGGAATCAATCAACGGCCGTTGTCAACGCTGCCTTCCATCGCACTGGGCACCGCCGAGACAAGCCTGCTTGAGTTGACCAGCTCTTTTGCAACATTTGCCAATATGGGTGTTCACATAGAACCATATGGGGTGACCCGTATTGAAGACAGTGAAGGCAATGTGCTGCAGGAGTTCCAGTCCACGAACCAGCAGGAAGTCATCAGTCCGGAGACAGCTTACATAATGGTTGACATGATGCGCGGCGTGGTACGGGGCGGCGACGGCTGGGTCGGTACCGGAAACCGGTTGAACTGGATGTTCAATATTTCACAGGATATCGCAGGAAAAACAGGAACAACCCAAAACAGTGCCGATAACTGGTTTGTTGCCATGACACCTCATGTGGTAGCGGGCGCCTGGGTGGGTGGTGAAGATCGCAGAATCCGGTTTCCTCAAAATACCCAGGTCGGACAGGGGGCCCGTACGGCATTGCCGATTGTCGGACAATTCATCCAGAGCTGTGCCAATGACGACAATGTCCCCTGGAGCACAGCCGCATTTGAACAGCCGCAGGGGTTCGTCATGGATGAAGCCCCTCAGGATGAAGAAGATGAAGCGCCAGGTCGTCCCAGCCGAATAAGCTGGTAGTGTGCCGAACCGTCATTCTGCCGGGGACTGCTCAGCCAGATCATGACAGAAAACGGAGGGTCAATTGCGGGACACTTTAATGCGATTTTTTATCTTCTTCAGTTCGATTTCGGCGGCTTTGTGCCCTTCGGTATCGAGCAGGTGTTTTGCCAACTCTGCTTCAGCTTCCTCTCTTTGACGCTCTTCAGCTTCTCTATCAATTTTATCGGAAGGAATCGCCTCTTCAGCCAGTATAGTGACAACATCTTCACTTATTTCGGTGAACCCTCCGCTTACGGCAAATACGAGTTGCTCGTGATCCGCCGTTTTAACAACCAGTTTCCCGATATCAAGCAGCGAAACCAGGGGGGCGTGTCCCTTGAGCACCTCGAAACCGCCATTGACGCCCGGCATCTGCACCCCCTCCACTTCTCCGTCGAATACAGGGCCGACCGGTGTTAAAATATGAGCTTTCATATGTTTAATGTTTTTGTTTCAAGCGGTCACTCACTCTCTTCTTCTTCCTTGAGCATGTTCTCGCCGCGCTCAATCGCTTCCTCGATGCTTCCAACCAGGAAAAAGGCATTTTCGGGCAGATGGTCGAGCTCTCCATCCACAATCATTTTAAAACCTTTGATGCTGTCTTCAATTTTGACAAACTTTCCTTCGAGCCCCGTAAACTGGGAGGCTACAAAAAACGGCTGACTCAGGAACCGTTGTACTCTCCGGGCTCTGGCTACGGTCAGCTTGTCTTCATCCGAAAGTTCGTCCATTCCCAGAATGGCAATGATATCCTGCAACTCCTTGTACCGCTGCAACAGCTCTTTTACACTCTGGGCGGCATCGTAATGCTCATCACCAATGATTCGCGGATCCAGAATACGGGAGGTGGAATCCAGCGGATCAACAGCCGGATAAATACCCAGCGAAGCAATCTGCCGGGATAATACCGTGGTGGCATCCAGGTGGGAGAATGTCGTGGCCGGAGCCGGATCGGTAAGGTCATCCGCCGGTACATAGATCGCCTGGACAGAGGTGATGGAGCCGTCCTTGGTGGAGGTGATACGCTCCTGCAGATCCCCCATCTCGGAGGCCAGTGTAGGCTGATATCCAACAGCAGAGGGCATCCGTCCCAACAGGGCGGATACTTCGGATCCGGCCTGTGTAAACCGGAAAATGTTATCCACGAACAGCAGTATGTCCTTGCTGACCTTGTCCCGGAAATATTCGGAAATCGTCAATCCGGACAGAGCGACACGGGCACGAGCTCCCGGCGGTTCGTTCATCTGGCCGAAAACCAGGGTCGCCTGGGATGTTTTCATCGCCTCAAGATCCACCTTGTCAAGATTCCAGTTTCCGCTTTTCTCAAACTCTTCCCTGAATTCATCGCCATAGTTGATGACACCGGATTCAATAAATTCACGTAGCAGGTCATTTCCTTCACGGGTTCGCTCCCCCACTCCGGCAAATACCGAAAGGCCACCGTGCTGCTTGGCAATATTATTGATCAACTCCTGGATAAGTACCGTCTTGCCCACTCCGGCTCCACCGAAGAGACCGATTTTTCCACCTTTGGCATAAGGACACAACAAGTCGATGACCTTGATCCCGGTTTCCAGCATCTCTGTGGATGTGGAGAGATCTTCGAAAGCGGGAGCCGGCCGGTGTATCGGATAGCGATCTTTGCCTTCAGGCTGCTGAATGCCATCGATGGCGTCCCCGATGATATTGAAGAGACGGCCTCTTATATCATCACCGATGGGCATGGAAATCGGTGCTTCGAGATCTTCTACCGGGGTCTCACGAACAAGACCGTCTGTTGAGTCCATGGCGATCGTCCGCACCCGATTTTCACCCAGGTGCTGTGCCACCTCAAGAATAAGATCATCCAATCCCTCACGTTCCACCTTCAGAGCATTGAGTATAGCTGGTAGTTTACCGTCCGGAAAATCAACATCAATAACCGGACCAATGATTTGTGCTATGCTCCCTTTGTTCATTCGTCAATATTTTTGAGGTTCATTCATTATTGTTTGCTGACAGGGCCCTGCTTGCCCATACATATATAAGACATGGAAATTACCAAATACCCGAATAAAAGGAAAACATCATTAGCAATCGTTTTCTGCCGCCCGAAAGTTGCGATGAGCTGGATAAATACAGAGAAGGTTGTTAATATGAATATGAGGCTTACCTCTTAGCAAAAAAATACGTATTTTTCTGCGATTTGAACCATAACCAGAAAAGCGGGAAAATTACTTTGGAACAGACTCTTTCTGCGCGACAGATCAGTGTCAATGCACTTAATTATTTTGAAGAACATAATAAGACCGATCAGAGCATTCTGAATAAACTCGAAGGGCAGGATCGGCAGCAGGCCAACGAGTATGTGCAGGGTATCCTTCGGAAAAAAAGTTACCTTGATTTTTTAATCTCCCGCTTCAGCGTCGTCGCAGTGGAGGATTTAAACCCGCAGTTCAAAAATATTCTGAGAGTCGGACTGTATGATCTGCTTTTCATGGACGGCACTCCCGATTATGCAGCCATTAATGAGTCGGTGGAACTGGCCAAAAACCTGGCCGGCTCCCGGAGCGGGGATTTGATCAACGCCATTTTACGGCGCGTCCAGCGGGAAATGCCCAACCTGCCCAAGCCGGACCACAAGGACCGAACCCAGCTGATTGCTACCACATTCTCACATCCGGAGTGGCTGGTAAAGAGATGGGTGAGCCGTTTTGGTGAACGGGAGGCTTTTCAGCTGATGCAGTATAATAATCACCGACCCTCCTACTATGTGAGAATGAACGGGTTGAAGACCAATGATCAAAACTTTAAACTCAGACTGGAAAAATCCGGTGTGGATTTTGAAGAGAGCGACTGGCTTCCGAGCTATTACAAAACCGACGCTCTCAACACGATAAGAACCAAAGGGTGGTTCAGAAAAGGGTTTTGCCAGGTCCAGGATATCGCCGCCGGATTCGCACCCACCATCCTCGACCCGCAACCCGGGGAAGAAGTTTATGATCTGTGCGCCGCACCGGGAACGAAAACCATTTCCATGTGTGATATGATGCAGAACCAGGGCAGTATCCTGGCCGTGGACATCGACACAGAACGCATCAGCACCATAGCCGACAACGTTACCAGTTACGGCGCCGAAATTGTAAAAATTCAGCGGGCCGATATCACCCAGGAACGATTCAAACTGGTGGATGCCGTATTGCTGGATGCCCCCTGCTCCGGTACCGGTGTCCTGGCCAAACGCGCCGATATGAGATGGCGGCGAAAAGAGTCAGACCTCGAAAAGTTTGCAAGTCAACAAGACGAACTTCTTGATGCAGCTGCGAATATGGTTAAACGCGGAGGTCGTCTTGTCTATACAACCTGTTCGATCGAACCGGAAGAAAACATGGAGCGGATAGTCCATTTCCTGGACACCTATCATAATTTCGAGCTTGAAATTCTTGAAGATTATCTGCCCGAAGAGGTGCTTGCCAAAGACGGCAAATCCTATCAGACTCTGCCGCATATCCACAAATGCGACGGCCATTTCGGCGTATTACTCCGCAGAAAAGTGTAACCGCTTTACCAGCAAATATCATTATGTCCAGCAGCAATGTAAAAGAGAAAGAAATTCCGAAACAGTACGATCCCAAAGCTATAGAAGATCACTGGTACGACTACTGGATGCAGCATCGCATGTTTGAGGCGAATGAGGACACCGGCAAGGAACCCTTCACCATCATGATGCCCCCTCCCAATGTCACCGGGGCCTTGCACATGGGTCACGCCCTTCAGGGAGCTGTTCAGGATGCCTTAACCCGCCTGAAACGCATGCAAGGATACGAAGCGCTCTGGCTTCCCGGTACCGATCATGCGGGCATAGCAACTCAGAACGTAGTGGAACGCGACCTGAAAAAAAGTGAGCATAAAAATCGTCACGACATCGGCCGCGAAGCTTTTGTAAACAAGGTGTGGGAGTGGAAGGAAAAATACGGGGCGATTATTACCCGCCAATACAGTAAACTCGGTGTAAGCTGCGACTGGAGCCGTGAACGTTTTACCATGGATGAAGGACTCTCCAAAGCGGTTCAGGAGACGTTTATCCGTTTACACAATGAGGGTCTTATCTACAAGGGCAACTACCTGGTCAACTGGTGTCCGGTGGATATGACCGCCATATCCGATGAAGAGGTGGAGCATGTCGAGCGTAAAGGACATATGTGGCATGTATCCTATCCTCTGGATGATGAGACGGCCTCGCGTTCCGGTATCACACACCTCACTATCGCAACCACCCGTCCCGAAACCATTCCCGCAGATACCGCCATCAGCGTCCATCCCGACGATGACCGGTACCGGAAACTGGTCGGCGGACACGCTTTCGTGCCCACAACCGGCAGAAAAGTTCCGATCATTGCCGACGACTATGTGAAAATGGAGTACGGGTCCGGAGCCCTGAAAGTTACTCCCGCTCACGACGAAAATGACTTTGAGATCGGACACCGGCATTCGCTTCCCATCATTAACATCATCAACAAAGATGGGACCCTTAACGAGAAATCGGGCGTATACGCCGGTATGGATCGTTTTGACGCTCGTGACAAGATCGTCAAAGACATCGAAGAAGAGGGCCTGCTGGTCAAGGTGGAAGATTATGTTAACCAGATCGGCATTTCAAGCCGGAGCAAAGCCATTATAGAGCCGCTGCTTTCCGATCAGTGGTTTGTCAAAATGAAGCCCCTTGCCGAGAAGGCGATGAAGGCGAGCCGTGACAAAGAGATCCATTTTTATCCACCCCGGTGGGAGAATGAGTTTTTCCGCTGGATGGAAAATATTCGCGATTGGGTGATTTCCCGCCAGTTGTGGTGGGGGCATCGTATTCCCGTATGGTACTATACCCGGGATGACGGCTCTGTTGATCCCGACAAACCGTATGTGGTAAGTATCGAACAGCCCGATGAGGGTATGATACAGGATCCGGATGTACTTGACACCTGGTTCTCCTCCTGGCTGTGGCCGTTCTCCACCCTGGGATGGCCGGAAAAGACCAGGGCTTATGAAACGTTTTATCCCACCTCGCTTCTGGTATCAGGGTATGACATCCTCTTTTTCTGGGTCAGCCGTATGATTATGGGGGGACTCCACCTGACCGGGAAGGCCCCCTTCCGTGACATTTTCATGACCGGCATTGTCAAGGACAAGCAGGGCCGGAAAATGAGCAAAAGCCTGAATAACGGTATCGATCCGTTGGAGATGATCGATCAGTACGGGGCAGATGCTGTCCGCTACTGCCTTATCATATTGTGCGCCCAGGGCCAGGATATCAAATTGGATCCCGGCAAATTTGAAATGGGGCGTAACTTTGCCAATAAGCTGTGGAATGCGTTTCGTTTTCTGAACCTTCACCTTGATCCCGATGTCGATTACCGCCATTCCCGGGAACAGAGTCAAAATAGCCGGATGGAACTTTATGACCGGTGGATGATATCACGGATACACCAGACTGTCCGGGCTGTGGATGAGGACCTTTCACGTTACAGACTCAATGAAGCGCTCCTGAAAATGTACGCACTGGTATGGGATGACTACTGCGACTGGTACCTGGAATTGATCAAGCCGGCGTACGGTGAAAAGATGCCTCATGAAGTGGCGGAAAGGGCCGTGATTCTCTTTGAAATGCTTCTGAAGCTGCTGCATCCGTTCATGCCGTTCATCACCGAGGAGATCTGGCAGCGCCTGCGTGAACGCAAACCCGATGAAGCTCTTATCCTGAGTGAATGGCCTGAATTTGACGAACAGCTGGTTGATGAGGAGGCGGAAAAACTGTTCGGCTCCATACAGCAAATGATCTCATCGGTCCGGAATATCCGTGCCGAAATGAATGTACCCGACAACCTGGATGTGAATGTGATCCTGAAACCGGCCGATAAGGTCATGCAGGATCAGCTCATCCGCCACCGCCCGGTATTTGATAAATTGCTGCGGTTGGGAGATTTTTCGGCTG
>SLOL01000148.1 GCA_007132495.1 Balneolales bacterium | reverse complement strand
CAGTTTCATGTTCATTCGTCGCAAGTACTTGAGTTTGTCAACAAATCCAATTGCTCTTCTTACGACTGTGAATTTGTAAGTCTTGCTAATGACATGTCAGTACCACTGATTACTTTGGACAAACAAGTACTGAATACATTTCCAGAAATTGCGACACATCCCACCAACTTTTTAACCTGATTTCCGTCACTTAACAACTTCTTCCCTGCCTTATGTGGCAGAATAGCGCTGGTCTGATTTTCCGGCTCCAGGCGCGATGGTATTGCACAAACTGAGTATCGCGGTAGCCTTCGGGATGCTTCTGAAGGTATTCGGCACAGGGAATGCACGGCCAAAAATTGCCCAAATTTCAATAATCATATGAACGATGCAGTAAATTTTGACGCTGATGAGCACGATGTTTATATAACCGGCGAAATGAGCGGATGGGCCGAGCCCGGATCGGATCAGGATTTACAGTTGAACCCTCACGGGGATCTGGATAACACCTATACGATTACCTTGTCGCTGCAAGCAGATTCCTACGAATACAAGTATTTCTTTGTACCCCATGATGTCGACCAGACCTGGGATTATGGTGAGTGGGACGGAGAACCAAACCGCTCCATTACCGTTTCCGAAGATATGGAAGTCTCGGACATATGGGGTGATCAACCGGAACCGACCAATGTCCGTCGAATCACAGAAGGCCCCGGTTCATTCCAATTGGAGCAAAACTATCCGAATCCCTTTAATCCATCAACTTCCATTGCGTTTACCTTGCCGGAATCAGCCCATGTCACCCTGGAGGTGTTTAACATTCAGGGGCAACACATGGCAACCCTGGTAAACAGTACCATGAATGCCGGTGCACACACCGTCAACTTCAATGCCTCTCAAATGGCAAGTGGTTTGTATTTGTACCGCCTGCAAACAGGAAGTTTTGTACAAACGAGAAAAATGCAGCTAATCAAGTAGTAAGCACTTTAAACCGAAATGTATTCAAAGAGCGTGTCCTTTTTTCAGGGGAGACGCTCTTTTTTTTGTGGCCCTCTTAATTTATACTCCCTCCCAAAAAAACAGATGATCATATTATCATATAGATTTCATAAGCCTAAATATTGGCCGATTCACTATTTTTAAGTGCTGTATTATTGGAAGGGGTTACGGCCGATGAGATTCACAAAATCGGATTTCGTCTGGCAGAACGGCTTGAATACAACCGGCACCGGGTACCTGCAGGTTAACTTGTTCGGTCCATGAGATTGAATGGAATATGATGAACGAGACCAAACCATGATTCCAGATATTATTCACTTCACATAAAAAGATATGCATACAAAGGGTTTGGCAACCTGGCTCATGAAGATCATGATGCTGATCCTCCTCTATATTCCAATATGGATACTGGGTTCTATGGCGGTGGCCGGGTCCATACCCGACTTGCCTTCAGAGCCGGGACTGATGAACGAAGGGTTAGGTATGATTTTGCTCGCCACGGTCAACACGCTTTTGATCGCCGGATTAATCGTCACTTCACGTTGGAGAGGCTGGAAGCTGTCCTTGCTCCTGGCACTTGTATATTATGCATCGTTCACATTTCTGACACAACTGGATACCTGGTACTATCTCACGGATATCACGGTTTCTGCCGGACTGCTGGCCGGATTGTTCATCATGGGTCTGCCGGTGCCCCTGATTTTCATCCCCCTGGCCGTAAAAATTTGCGGGCGATGGGAACCGGTCACAACGGAACAGGAAAACCTGTACGCGGAGATGCCCAAAGAACAATGGGTGCTGAAACTTGCCGTCATTGCGATATTGTATGTGATCATTTACTGGCTCGCAGGCTATTTCATCGCCTGGCAAAACCTCGAGCTCAGAGCTTTTTATGGCAGTCCGGGTGAGATTGTCCCGTTTTGGGAGCATACCATCACTTCCTTCGGTAACTCACCGGACCTGGTTCTGCTGCAGCTGGTGAGAGGGACGCTCTATGCGGCAATCGCCATTCCCGTTATTCGTGGTTCAACGGTATCCCCCTGGCTTACGGCAGTGCTTATCGGACTGTTACTGGCGGTTCCCCACCTGGCTCATATCCTTCCGAATCCCCTGATACCCATGGCAAGCATCAGGTTCAGCCATATGATCGAAACCTTCTCCTCAATGTTTCTCTTCGGACTCATCATCGTCTGGATACTGCATCGCAGACATCATAGTTTGAAAGATTTATTCGGAACAGGTATTTAAAAATACCGGAATCATCATTCAGAGAACGAAACCAGTCGGTATTGCAAACACGGTACTGCCTGCTATTAACCATAATCTCATTCCTATGAACAGACGCAAATTTTGTACGTCAGCTATCCTTTCGGCTTTAGGCAGCTCCCTTTCATGAATTCAAAGGCTTCAATGAACAATTTGAGATGGAATGCCTGACCTCGGATCTTTCCATCGATGGCAATGGAACCATAAAAGTTCCGACAGGGCCCGGACTGGGCGTGGTGATTGATCCGGATTTTATCGCCAGACATGAGGTGGTTCAAGCATGACACTCTCCCGGATGATCGACCTGGCGGGAGAAAACTGACAATCTCCATGTCGCATGAAGGTATCCTTGTTGTCTTCGGGGATTGGGACTCCTTAAGGCAAATATACCATCAATTTCTCAATGGTATTCGCTATTTCCGATGGTCCCGGGTTTTCTCTTTCAATCAGATGGCGATGAGAGCCATCCGGATCATCAATCCATTGGCTGTTTCCATCTGAGTCCACCTCAACCCGGCCGGGACCACTCAAATCCCAATACTGTTCCGGATCGCGTATTGCAGCCAGCACGGCTGTCTGATCCCAGCTCATCCGCCCATTCACCAGCGGTTCCGACGGATGCCCGGCATCGTCACAATCGGTAGTCATATTGGATGCCTCGTTATTTTATTTGTCGAGGTGTCCATGTCAACACTTCAGGTTCATTCTGTGCCAAAGCGACTGCATAATGCGCAATTCTGGAAAAATCCCGCCGTCAGTGATGAACCTCTGCATCATCTTCCTGATGTTGCTCTAAGAATTCTATATCATCTTCAATCTGTTGTTTTATCAGTTTAATTTCTTCATCAATTTTCCTTAATTCATCTCGTTCTATACGTCTAATATACCTTCTGATAAAGAAATTTTGTCTTAGGGCCTGCATATTATCATCCAGCCCCTTCGTACCCTGCATGAGATTGATAACAGTTTGATTCATATTGGCTGAAAGTGTCGTATCGTTGATTAACGCACCAAGGGTACCCTCTCCGCTGTTTATTTTTGTCATAATTTCCCCAAGTTCTTGCGAAGCGATCTCCGTTTTTGCTGCTGTCAGCTGCAGTTTCTCCATGAATTCAAATACGTTTTGTTTGGTGACTTCAATGGTTTCAT
>SLOL01000074.1 GCA_007132495.1 Balneolales bacterium | reverse complement strand
TTTTCCTGTTTTTTTCGGTAATTCGCATTGCACTGTACCTGCTTCAGAAAGATCAACTTTTTGCATCGCGTATGGTGCTTCCGCTGGTGGCACTGATTGGTATCGGACTGCTTTGGCAGACCGGGGAGCTCGGCAAAGAACTGGTCTACAAGCACGGTGTGGGTGTGGCGGCCGTTGAAGTGGAAGAACCGGATCTGGATTTAACAGCAGAAAGCCGGTTCGAGCGACGGGACGATGGCTGGCTCTGGACTGCGGGATCGGATGCCGATGAGATTTTCCAGGAACATTTTCAGATGAGTGGTGAACAGTCAGGTCGGATTTTATTTCTAACCGGGGAAGATGATGAGGGAGCTTATCTTGAAATTCATGTAAATGGCGTGGATGCACCAGTATTTCTGACGGTGCCGGAATCGGTTGGGGATATCAGTCTGGAAGCCGGTATCCATATGGACGATTTCGAAGGCCGTATCGGTTTGGTACACCATTTTCACGGGGAAGGGCATTACGAATTTATGGATGATATGGATGATTATATCCGCCTGGGACGTCATGAACAAGGAGAAGATGATATTCTGGATGACGGAGATTGGCATCCCCACGGATGGGTATCATTACGTGTTGTTGCGGACGGACGCCACTTTTATGCCTATACGAATGGAGACATGGCTGCTCATGGACACGCCTCTGAATGGGATCCGGGTTACGCCGGACTGTTTGTAGAAGGAGATGGGGTCATCCGGATTCGAATGCTGCACCTGGTGCTACTCCGGGAAAACACTTAGGGGCATGCGGAGGAAGAATAGTAGCATTTAAATAAGTATGAACACCTGGAAGAAGAGCATGCTCATGAAGACGATGATGGTCATAACCGTGAACATCGCGGAGTACACAATTATGACCATTGAACAAGCTATTGAGCACAATGTGGATAGTTCTTTTCCCTGTTCCTGCATTGACAATATGGGAAGTTTTCTATAAAATAAATTATGGCTAATAAAAAGAAAGATATCGTCCAGGTTAAGAATCCCAAAACGGGTCATTACGTCAAGATAGATCGATCAGAAGGGAAAATTATATCTCACAAAAAATCTGTGGGTAAGTACAAGGATGTACCCGTTGCGAGAAGACGAAGTGGATGATCTATTACAATCCTGTTCAATATGATCCAATAGATAAACCGATTGCGTACTCTCCGAGAACCTGTTTTATAATGACTCAGCTGGGGGAGCCGATACCCGAGGTCATTTCTGAAATACGTTTTCACTTGTCCGGAAAGCTGAAGAATCTCAATATCAAGGAAGTTGATGCTTCTTCAGTTGTGACCGGGCGTGATTTTTTATTGAAAATCTGGAATCAGATTCTGTCGGTGCCCATCGGAATCGGGATCGTTGATGAGACCATGACGGCGCAGACGATGTCAAATATTTTTTATGAAGTCGGTGTTTTGCAAGCCTATGGCAAGGAAGCTCTCATAATTAAAACCAGGAAAGTAAAGATTCCTTCCGACTTCATCAGAACCGAATACATTTCATTTGATGCAAGTTTTCAGACCAAACTCGATAAATATTTTGATACCTTTTTTGCCCTGGAAGAATATTTTCTGAATATGGCTGATCAATTAGAGAAGAACCCGCTTCTTTCCATCGATTATCTCCGGAGAGCCTATCTTATTTCGGGCAACGAAGATCACAAGAAAAGAATTAAGGAGTTTTCGGAAGCCCTGGATTTGGCGGCGCGTGCCAGGAACAGTGTGGAGAGCCTGGTGACCAGGGTATAAAAGGTTCAATAATCCATGTTTATCCATGTTAGTTGACAACTGTCTCTGTATCGGTCTACACTCTGAATATCTGTTTCAATCAGATCAACTTTGTTTGGGTGGACACACCGTATCCCCATAAGAACAATAAACACAACAATCGCCGGCTTTGGGCCGGATCATTTCCCGGCATGAAGGGCATTGCCAGAAATATTGACAGGCAACTTCCGGCATGGTTTCCGCCCGGGAAAACCCGCATTCCGGACAGGTGATGGTGGATTTGGTCTGTGCAGCCATGGGTGTGGGTGTTATTATCTTCTATTCAGTTTTTTGTTCATTGAGTGGCCTGTGACCTGAAACCGTTTGAAGCGGTATCAGGTGAAGTCCATTTTCTGTATTCTTACCGCATTGAGGATGGCCAGCAGGGCGACTCCGACATCGGCAAAAACCGCTCCCCAGAGTGTGGCAAGTCCCAGTGCACCGAGCGCCAGTACCACCCCTTTTACCCCCAACGCCAGACCGATGTTCTGCCAGACGATATTACGGGTGGCTCTGCCGATACCGATCGCAGTGGCAATTTTTGAAGGCTGATCGGTCTGGATGACCACATCCGCCGTTTCGACCGCGATATCGCTTCCCATAGCCCCCATGGCGATGCCTACATCACTCAGGGCCAGTACCGGACCGTCATTGATACCGTCCCCGGCATAGGCGATGGTGCCCGGAAAGGTTCGTTTCAACTCCTCAAGCTTCGCCGCTTTTTCTTCGGGCATGAGACCGGCATGGACATGATCGATATTCAGCTCCCGGCCGATCTGCCCGGCAATGACCTGACGGTCACCGCTTAGCATCACGGTTTGCCGGATCCCGAGTTTGCGAAGCTTTTCTATGGTCTGTTTCGCATCCTCTTTGATCTCGTCGGATATCAGAATATACCCCTCATAGGTTTTATCAATGGCAATATGAACCATTGTGCCCGTTTCATGTGAAGGGGATTCATGCGATGAGGTTTGATGCGATAAGTTATTACGCGAAAAGGCTTCATGTAATGAGTTTTCACCTGATGAGGTTTTACGCGATAAAGTTTCATGCAATGAGCTTTTACGTAATGAGGTTTCATGCAATGAGTTTTCAACCCGATTTGCAGTTGCACCATTCTGCCGAACCTGATGCTTCTCCATCAGTTTTTGGCTTCCCAACAGCACCTCTTGTCCATCCACCGTGGCCTGCAGACCCATTCCCGGAATTTCTCTCTGGTTTTCAACGACCGGCAGCGGCTTCTCCGGATCTGTACCGGTTTGCTCTCCGATGTAGTCGGTAATAGCCCTGGCAATCGGATGCGTTGAATGTTTTTCCACGGCATGGACTATGGCAATCAGATCGTCGCCCCGTCCATTTACGCTTTCCACTTTCCGGACGGAGAAGGTGCCTCTGGTGAGGGTGCCCGTTTTGTCAAATACCACGGTGGTTACATTTTTCAAGGCGTCGAGGAAGTTCGATCCCTTCACCAGTATTCCGTTGCGGGAGGCGGCCCCGATGCCGCCGAAATAACCCAGCGGAATGGAGATGACCAGCGCACACGGACACGAGATGACCAGAAACACCAGTCCGCGATACAGCCAGTCCTGGAACACATAGGGACT
>SLOL01000149.1 GCA_007132495.1 Balneolales bacterium | reverse complement strand
TCAAATCGCCGGTTCCGCACAGATCACCGGTTCTACCGCAATTGCCGATTCCAGTCCGTTTTCCGGTGGATCCGGCGCACCGGATGATCCTTATCTGATCGCCAATTCCAATGATCTGAACCTGATCCGCGACTATCCGGATGCACACTTCCGGCAGACGGCCGATATTGACCTGGACATGGCCCCGTGGAATGCGGAAAACGGCTGGATACCTATCGGCACTTTCATTGAGGAGAATGATACCGCCGATTCACAGAAGAGTGTTCTTTTCACCGGTTCTGACGATTCGCCGGTGAATGTATCTTTCAACAGATCTTTCGAGACACCGGAAAATGCGTCTCTGACCGGATCTAATGATTCGCCGGAAAAGGCGCCTTTCACCGGCTCTTACGACGGCGACGGATTTGTGATATTCAGCCTGTTTATTGACCGGCCGGACTCCGCCTATGCCGGACTCTTCGGCTATGCCGTGGGGGCGGTATTCCTGAATATCACGATTGAGGATGCTGATATCACCGCCCTCGGCCGGGCCGGCATCCTGGCCGGAGATATATGGGAAAGCACGGTTACCAACAGCCACAGCAGCGGTTCTGTAAATGCAACTTCAGACACTTATGCCCATGCCGGCGGACTGGTAGGCATCAACAACGAAAACAGCACCATGGTCGACTGCTCTTCTTCAGCCGATGTTTCCGCTCCGGCTGTCAACAACCGTTACACCGGCGGACTCGCCGGACTTAACCGCGGCGGGGATATTATCTCAAGCTTTGCCGAAGGAAACGTCACCGGGTTTTACAACGTCGGCGGACTGGCGGGCAGCAACATGGCCGCTCAGGTGCAGCAGGGCCCTTTCGCGACCATCACCGGAAGTCACGCCACCGGCATCGTCACCGGTCAATATTATCATGCCGGCGGACTGGTGGGATCCAACTGGAACGCCACCATATCCGACAGTTACGCCACCGGCCCGGTGAACGGCAACCACGATGTCGGCGGACTGGCGGGACATAATACCAATGGCGTTATCACCACATCACACGCCACCGGAGAGGTTTTTGCCCGCGGTAATTACGCCGGCGGACTGGTCGGCGGAAGCCGACAGCCTGATTCCGAAATCACCCGCAGTTATGCCACCGGAAATGTACACGCTGATTTTGCCAACGCCGGCGGTCTGGTGGGATACAACTACCAGGGATCGACCATCCGCGAATGCTTTGCAACCGGAAATGTCGACGGTGGCCGCGCCGGAGGCCTGGTGGGAGTCAACGGCAACCGGAATGATCATCAGGCATCCCACATATTGGACAGCTACGCCACGGGAAGCGTCACTTCCAACAACTATGCGGGCGGACTGGTCGGCGAAAACACGCCCTCCGACGGGCAGACCTCTATCTTCCGCAGCTATGCCATCGGTCACGTGACCCCCTATGCCACCGAGCCGGGCGGCCTTGTGGGGACGGTGCAATTGTTCGATTCCCCGAACCCCGACGATCTGGTGGATGACAGCTTTTTCAACAGTGAAACCACCGGCTTCGCTTTCTCGGCAGGTGGTGAGCAGAAAACCACCTCAGAAATGCTGCAGGCGGATACTTTTGTCGGCTGGAATATGGATGACACCTGGACGATCATGGACGGGGAAAGCTACCCGTATCTCTCCTGGCAAGAGGAACCGGCGGGAACAAACCGGCCCCAGCCGCAACAACTGCTTGCCGTTGTGGATGACGGTGCCATCACCCTCTCGTGGGACCCACCTTTTGCCAAAAGCCCGGAGTACTATGTGATCTATCGCGACGGGGATTGGCTCGCCGATACCGATGACCCGACCTTCACCGACCAGGACGTCGAAACCTATGTACCGGTCGCCTATCAGGTGGCGGCCGTCTATCCGGAAGGCAGCAGTGCCTTGTCCAATAAGGTCGACCTTGCCCTGCACTCCGGATTTTCCGGGGGTTCGGGCACACCGGATGACCCGTTTCTGGTGGCCGATGCCGAACAACTTTTTAACGTGCGCTTCCATCGAAGCAGCCATTTTCTGCAAACCCGGGATATCAGCCTTGCCGGTTACGATGTGCCGATTACCGATGAAAACAGCGCAGGATGGTCCCCGATCGGAGATTACGATGTCGATCTCCTCTTCGCCGGTACATACAATGGTGACGAACATCAAATTGCACACCTGACCGTCCAGCGTACCGATGCCGATTATACCGGACTGTTCGGATATGTTCGCCGGGCCACACTGCAAAATATTATTCTGCAGAACGTGGAAGTGCTGGGATCCGATGACACAGGTGGTCTCGCAGGCAAACTTGACCTTGAGAGCCGGGTGATGAATTGTCATGTCCGTGGTTCGGTCACCGGGACCAACGGCGCCTGGAATATCGGCGGTTTGATCGGTTCCGGTCAGCACAGCACCATTGAACGCAGTTCCACCGGGGGCATGGTCCAGGGCGACGGGCGGAGCACCGGAGGACTGCTTGGATACCAAACCCATAGTGTACTTAGCGACAGTTATTCCAACGCCGATGTCGCCGGCGATGTGGCCACGGGAGGACTTACCGGATGGAACGGAGACGGAGGCGTTGTCCGGAACAGCTATTCCACCGGAAGTGTGCAGGGCGAAAGTCTCGTAGGCGGGCTGATCGGACACCATCAACAGCTGAACGTGCTTATTCGTGCCGTCACCGAAAACAGCTATTGGGACACCGAGCAGTCCGGAAACGCCGAAAGTGACGCCGGTGAAGGCAGAACGACGGAGGAGATGACCTGGCCCTACGCCGAAAACACCTTCACAGACTGGGATTTCGATGAGATATGGACAGCCGATACCGACTTATCCAACAATGAGGGATACCCTTATTTAATAGAGCTTCCGATGGTCGATACCGGAGTCCGGGACGGTTTGGCCGTGGAGCAGCCGGAGACCGTAACACTCAGTCAGAACTACCCGAATCCCTTCAATCCGGTAACAACCATCCGGTTTTCCGTACCGGAAGAGATGCACGTCCGGCTCACGGTTCACAATTTGATCGGGCAGCAAGTAGCTACGCTGCTCAATGAAAACCGGTCGACCGGCCGGCATGAAATCCCGTTCGACGCCTCACCATATGCAAGCGGCGTGTTCCTGTACCGCCTTGAAGCGGACGGCCAGGTGATAACCCGGCAGATGATGCTGATCAAATAGACAGAATACAGATTACAGAATACAGAATACAGAGAACAGAAGGCAGAAGACAGAAGGTCGGCTGTTTCGGGTTGCTGTCTTATGCCAGTGTCCGCAGCCAGGCTATTTCATTCGCCCAGTTTTCAGGTTCGGGAGTCTCCAGAATCATCGGGATCTCATTGAGCCTGTCGTCCTGCATAATCAACCGGAAGGGGGATTCTCCCATAGTGCCCTTACCCAGCGGAGCGTGCCGGTCGACCCGGC
>SLOL01000095.1 GCA_007132495.1 Balneolales bacterium | reverse complement strand
GGTCGCCGGTCAGTTGATCTTGACCATCGAGCCTTTGACTTCGGTGACGCCACTGCTGGAAAGGGTGGCGCTTGCGCTGCCTTCGACCTCACAGGCGGCCTGGGCCGACTGCGAGATGTTGACGCCTTCGGTGTTCACATCGCCCGCCGCACTGATGTTGATGTCACTGTTGCTTTTGAGTTTGATGCCGTCGGGACCCATTTCGATCACATTGCCGTTCTGATCCTCCAGACGGATGCCTTCATCAGCGTCGGACAGCAGCATGGCGTTGCCGCCGGGGGTTTCGATACGCACCAGTTTTTCCTCGTCATCAAAGATCAGCTTGAGCTGCTCCCTGGTGACGACCCCTTTATGGGGATTGTCGTCATCGGCCGGTATGGGTGAAGGTTTGGCACTGCTGTGAAGCATGCCCAGGACCACCGCATCGCGCGGATCATCGTTGACAAATCCGACCAGCACCTCGTCGCCGATATCGGGGCGAAACACCATTCCCCGTTCCTCACCGGCATCGGGCAGAAGCAGTCGCGCCCAGATCCCTTCGTCACCGGGATCGACCACCGGTATGGAGACGCGTATCCGCTCCTCGCCGTCCGGGTCGTCTTCGAGCTGCCGGACCACCCCCGCCTGCAGGCCGTTGATGGCGGGCAGCATACCCGAGGCCGGCCGTTCCATGATATCCTTCTCCTTGTAAAACCACTTCGAAGAGAGGCCGAACTCGATGTCGGTGTACCACTTGCCGGTGCTCAGACGATGGGACACCCCGGCCACAAACACCCTTCCGTTGAACCGGTCGCCCAGACCATGGAGTTTAAGGGTGTCGCCCGGTTTGATGCCGGCGAACCCCTGGCATTTGACCCGGCCACGGATCTTGGTCAGGCGGCTTCGGGCCAGGGCGGCATCGGCCCAGCCCTGCAGCTCGACATCAGACCGGTTTCCGCTGTGCCGCAGTTTCAGTGAACCGTTGTTCAGGATATCGGCCAGATCTTCCACCGAAATATTACCGGCCGTTTCGGGCGGCGGGTTCTCGCCGGTGACATCGGAAAGCGCCTGGTCGGCCTGATTCCACCCGGATGAGGTCACTTCGCTGTAATGGTCGCGTACGTCCATACCGGCCTCAAAATCAAAGATCGTAGCCCCGAAAGTCAGTTCCAGCTCCGGATCGTCAATCTCCGGTTTTTTCACCGTGATTTTGCCGTCGTCGACCACCACCACCCGGCCGTTCATCTCGGCCCGGCTGAGAATGAAATCCCAGTCCGTCGCATAAAACTGCACCATCTGGAGGTGCTCGACCGGGGTGTTTTCGATCTGCTTCTCCAAACCGTAGGCATCAATCAGTTCACCGATGATGTCGCCGTCGTTCGATTCACGGAAGAACCGGTTTTTGCGTCCGGCGGTCATTTTCACCGCGGGGTCCTTGCATTCGATCTCCAGCGTCGAACCGTCGCGACCCGATGCCGAAATCCGGTGGCGGATGATCAATCCCTCGAACACCGTGTCGTTGTCGTTGTGGTATCCCAGGTCGATCCGGATGGTCCGGCCCGGCACAAACAACTCTCCGCTGCTGATGTTGAATTCCTCTTTCGAGGGGTCTCCGTCCCGGATACGCAGCGTTGCCGACGGGATGCGGTTGACCGAGCGGTTGACCCCCACTCCCAGAATCTGAACAGATTCCGGTACTTTTTCACCGTCGGAAAAGATATCGACGGTGGCAAGGTCGGTCGACTGCCGTGCCGGTATGGTTCTGGGTCCTGCCATATTACGCCTCGCTTAGCGGGGGAAACAGTATCTGGTCTCCCGGTTTGATGTTTCTGAAATTGGTGATGCCGTTGATATCGGCGACCTGCAGATAGTATTTCGGGTCGCCGTAGATCCGGTGGGCCATCAGCGGCAGGGTATCGCCTTCCATGACGGTCCGCTGGTGCGTGATATCGGGCGAACCGCTGTCTTCCCGGGCCACCCGGTATTCGTCCGACAACGACCCGAAAAACGTGGCTGTAATCACGGCCCTGAGGGGAATGCCGCCGGGCTTGAAGAGGGTGTAGCGGACCTCGGCCATTTTCAGTATCGACTTGAGCACCAGCGTCCCCCAGAGCACCTTCAGATAGCGGGGTTTGTGCTCATCCCCGCGGTACTCATAGGTCTTTTCGAGGAAGTTGTCCACCTGCTGCTGGACATCCACCTCTTCGTCGGAGGCGACCCCTGTACCGTCGATCAGAATATCGAGGGTCAGTTCCTGCGGTTTCATGTTGGAAAACGACGGGGCGGTGGCGGATGTGCCGAAAGCCTGACTCAGATCGCTTTCCACTTCATATTTGACGCTGTAGCTTTCGGGGTTGAACATGACGGTGAACTCCCCCTCTTCCTCGGAGAAATCGGCATCCTTGAACGCCTTGATCAGCAGCTTTTCCAGTTTACCGTTGTTACCTTCGGCCATTATCGCTCCTCGGATTTACGCAGCAGTTCCAGCACCCTTTGAACGGATTCCTCGATGATCGCTTCCCGGTCGGCTTTTCCGCTGCCGGACGTCTCACCGCCGCCGGACTCACCGGTGACTTCCGTCCGTATCAGCAATTCTCTGATTTCTACCGGCATGGTCAGCTTATTTGTGTGTGATATTGGTAGGCCAGCTCGATGGTATCGACCATAACTTCGTTTTTGGTGGCATCCAGGTTGGATACCTCCCACTTCACCGGAAAGGCCCTGACGAAATTCCAGCTCATTATTGGCTGGTGCTCTTCGTTGAGCAGGGAGACTTTCAGCGTGACCGGTTTGAAATCAAAGTTTTCTATGGCATCCCGGCACCATTTGACCAGGCCGGTTCGCGGCATCAGACCCCGTTTCAACACGAGATTGGGATAAGAAGCCGGAAGAGGGAGCTTGTGTGTAAAGCGATTCTCTCCCCCTTCCTTCACCTCTTCGGTCCCGATCTCCGAACCCAGTCCCGACACCTCCTGGAACCGGACGTCGTTATCGGTCAGATCGTCTATGCCGGTGAACTCTACCCGGAAGTGGAAACTTGTCACAGGATAATCCATCATCAACCTTCGTTTTCGATGGTCAGACCCTCATGCGCGATTTCCAGGCTTTCGACGGCCACCTCGTTGCCGTCGGCTTTCAGATCGGGCCCTTCGATCTTGACCGGGAAGGCGTTCTGCACCTTCCAGACCATGACCGGCTCGTGTTCTTCATTGAGCAGGCTGATCATGATGTCGCGGCGGTTCACCTTGTTCAGTTTGATGGTGTTGAGCCACTCATAATACTCATTGTCACCGCTGAAAATGCCCCGTTTGAGAGTGATGTTGTCGAATTTTTTGAGACCGGGCATCTTCTGCATCGAATAGTCGGGATTGCTGCCGTCCCGGTATTCGATGGCCTCGGTCTCGACGTTGAGTCCGGAGGCTTCGGAAAAACCGATTTTGGTGCCGCCCCAATCCACTTGAAAATGAAAGACAGGTATAGGATATGCCATGGTTTTTTTCTGTTATTAGAGTTCGGTGTTGGAAATTCAGGATTCCTGCATCTTGTGCGAAAACTTGAGAATGATGAATTCGGCCGGTCGCACCACGGCCATGCCAATCTCCACGTTCATCCTGCCTTCGAGGATGTCGACATTGGTCATGGTCAGTCCCAGACCGACTTTCACGAAAAACGCCTCTTCGGTGGTAGCGCCGGCCAGGGCACCGTTGCGCCACAGCTGGGTGAGGAAGTTTTCGATCATGGCTTTCACCTTGACCCAGGTGTTGGCGTCGTTCGGCTCGAACACCGCCCAGCTGGTCGATTTTTGGGTCGATTCCTCCACCATGTTGAAGAAGCGGCGCACCGATATGTAGCGCCATTCGTTGTCGTTGCCGGCCAGCGTCCGGGCGCCCCAGACCAGATTGCCGCGACCGGTGAAAGCACGTAAGGCGTTGATCGATTTGCCGGCCGTGGTATCGATGTTCAATGAGGCCTGTTCCTTGTCGTCGATATCCCGGTTGAGACCGACCACATTGTTCAGACTGACGTTGGCGGGGGCTTTCCAGACGCCACGTTTCCGGTCGACATCAGCATAGATACCGGCAATGGCGCCGCTCGGCGGCAGTACAGAGGTATCCCGGTTCAGGGTTTCGAGAACGTTTTTGAGTGCCGGCAGGCCCTGGACGACGATCTGCTCTTGCTGGGTTTCCAGGTCTTCGCCTTCGGTCAGGATTTCACGTACGGCATTGACCACCGAATAAAAGGCACTGCTGATCAGCGGCTCGATGGCGATCATGTTCTTTTGCCGATCTTCGGGTTTGGTGGCGGGGTTTTCGGGAAACGGATCGTTATTGGTATCTGTCGAATCGAAGATGTTGTTCCAATCGGCAAATCCCCAGGTCAATTTGTCGCGCCGCGGGAAGACCGTGGCCGAATTGGGCTGAACCAGATCGACCGCGCTGTTGTCCAGTTTCACCAACTTTTCCATTTCGGGCTTCAGCTGATTGCCGATCATGTTTTCGGCATATTCATACAGCGGGTTGTCATTCTTGTCCCACTGGCTTGCGAGGGTATGATCCAGCAGGGTGTGCGCCGATTTGTAAACGGCATCCACCATATCTCCAAATTTGCCGAGTATATTGCCGAAAGGTTTCCCTTCCGATATACTGTTGAAGAAGTCGGCCTTTTCGTTTTCATACATCTCCTCGAGCTGATTCAGGTCGTTGGCGCTCTTGAAAGTTAACAGCCGGCTGTCCAGAACCTTGTTGCTGTCGACGATTTTATTCAGATTCATCAGTGCCGAATCCAGATCGTCGTCGTCCTCTTCAATGAGCGTTGACCAGTCGAAGACCTGGGAATATTTCTCCACCCGGCCCTTGATATCGCGGAACCGCAGATTCCGGCCCAGATTGGCAAACAGATAGGGATAATAGGCGGCACCGTATTTCATGTTACGGCTTCCGATCTGTTTGCGAAATGTACCGGCGTCATCCCGGATACCGTCTTTGTCCTTCACATCACAGATTACAAACCGGTCCATCAGATCAGCCGATTGGGCCAGGGCCGCTTTTTGCACATCCCCCAAATCAACGGCTGGCAGCAGAGTGGCGTCCGGGAACACGAGCAATGTCGGTTCATCACTTTTTTCCAGCATTGCCATGCCGTCTTTGAAATCCGATTTATTGGGCGAATCATTAAAATAGCCGATGGAAACGATGTAGCAGTCTCCCCCGCCGTTGGCAAAAAAGAGCCGCAGGGAATCGTACATGAGGTATTGATCCTCGAGCTTGAAATCGAGAATGGTGTTGTCACCGTCCAGGGTCACATTGTCGACATGCACCGGCGGTGCACCGCCGAATTTTTCCCTGTATTCCGCCAGGGAGCCCAGTCGCACCGGTTTCTTGAGCAGATCGCCGGCCCGTTTGTCCCTGGCCTTTTGGGTATAGCCGATAAAGGCCGGTATCGCCGTTTCCACCTGTGCAACCGAAGGCGGAAACAGGGATATCTCTTCTACGTATACTCCCGGAGTTTTATAGGTACTTGCCATAATTATGTAGCTTGTTGGTGAAGGGATGTGGAGCTGTTCCTTATTTCAGGCAAATGTTGTATCCCCGGTAATGTCGCTTACAGCAGAACACCGGTCGACGTGCCGGAGCGTAAACAAAATGGCCTGAACGGCTTCAGTTCCGTTTTTTAAAGAGGTTCCGTTATTTCAAGAGGTTATGCATTTGATTCACAGATAGATAAAAATATCCGAGTAGTGTTTTTGGGGATCGGCCGGATCCGGCTCTGAAAAGGAGATATCCGGATTCGGTAAATCGTCCAACACCAGATGAGTGGCGTTGCCGGTTTGTCGTCTCAGGCTGATTCCGCTGATGCCGTGCTCTTTCAGCGGGATGGCCTGTTGCGATTCAAACACCAGGGGGTCGGTCGCTCCTCCGCCGCTTTGTTGTTGGAAGGTGAAAGAACCGGCCTCAATGACCGGCGTTCCGAGTTTGACATCCGAGCGATTGTAGATGTGGTATCTCCAATAGGTGGCCTGCTGATCAAAATGGATCTCATATACCGGCTGATTCAAATGGTCGTCTTCATCCAGCAGCCGGTGGGATGGAGCGGCATGGTCGCCCGTTTTGATTTCGATGACCCCGTTCAGGCGGCCCGGCAGCCATTCGTTTGTATGATACCGGGTCTCCACGGCGTTTTGGTCTTCCCACAGGGTGTAGAACCCCGCCGGAAACGGTGTCAGATCAAACCCGAACTCCAGTTCACCGTTCTGTGCTTCCACCGTCTGTTTCAGAATTTCCCGGCCCCGGTAGTCAAGGACACGGGCCGAACCGGATGCGTTGGTTGCCGGCCGGTTGTATCGCCAGAGTCCGTCTTTGAGTCGGGCAACCGGTGTGGCGTCGTCACCGGCATGCGAACCGGGATGCAGCAACAGGGCATCGCCATCGGTACTGTCCTGCCGGTTGTCGAAGCGGATGATATCCGCCTCCGAGTCCGGGACCGGCAACCGGGTGATGTTCGAAAAGATCCGGTTCCGTGTGATCAGATGGAAGCGGAAGCAGACATCCGGGGGCAGCTCACGTTTCAGTTCAAGGAGGTCCGGCGAAGTCCCGGCATCAGCCGCAGCCGTTTCTCCGGCAACAAAAAAACCGTTGTTTGCCGCTCTGAACAGCAACCGGTTATCCTGCATCAGGCGGCTCGTTTCCGCCGTCGGCACCACGGTCACATCTTTGGCGACCTCGTCATGGTAATAGAGATGTTTCAGGCGGACCTCAAACAATTTGTCGAATCGCTTCATTGCCGTACTCCAGTTCCCTTCAGATGCATTCCGGTTATCGGATAACTGTACTGATCCACTTCGCCTTCGCTTATCACGAGCATTCTCATCTTGTAGAGCAGTGAGGGCATATATTTGGCACCCATCATTCCCCAAAGGTGGTTCAATTGTTCAAACGACAGGGATTGCAGATCAAAAATCAGGCGTTCGATGTTGGGGCCCAGTACCGGATACCGGCTCCGTTCGAATACGTTCCGGCTCTGGAAGAACGATACCAGGTGCGAAATGGCTTTCAGGGATTCATCATACTCATTGAAGTTGGCCGAAAAAAGCAGGTACAGGTTGATTTTGATGTCGGGGTTGACCATCTCGTTTTTCGGGCCGTTGCCTGCCTGGGGTTTCCCCTGGGTTTTGCCGTGCACCTCTTCCTCGATGTTCACCAGCGTGATACCCACATGATTTCCGGATATCTCCAGGTTGCCGTTTTGTTTAACGATGGGTGACAACTCCGCTCGTTTGGTATTTTCCTTTGTTTTCAGCTTCAGGTAGGTATTCAACTGATCTTCGATGAAGCTCATGGATTTTTCAACCAGCATGGATCACCTCGCTGCCTGTTTGCCGGTGAAAAATTGCCATGGGATCACCGGACGGGATCACCCTGCGTTTGCGCCGAACGATATGACCCCTGCCGATAATCCGGTAGGTTCTTGTAACTGCAAAGTTCTGCCCGGTGCCGTTCATGTATGCCCACTCTTAACGTCATCATTATCAGGTATTAAGCCTGAATGATTGATACGGCATTTCCGGATACTTTTCACTACCGAAATTTATTCCTCAGGATTGTTCCGGAATTTTGTTCCCGAGTTCTATTCCCGGGTTTTGTTCCTGAATTCTGCTCCCTAATTCTATTCCGAAATCCTGCTCCAGAATTTTGGTCCTGAATTTTCTTCCTGGATTTTGCTCCTTAATTCTATTCCCGGATTTTACTCGTGAATTTTGTTCCGGAATTTTATTCCCGAATTTTTTGAATCGCTCCTCAAGTATGCTTTCCGGCAGGGTTCTGATCCGGGACGGGGAAAAGCCCAGGTGGTACTTGGTGAAATTGTTCAGGGCCTTTTCATCGGGCAGGCTGTGTGCATGTGCGATTTCCAGGTTGGTGTATTTTTGGGCAGATCTTAATTGCCTCACGATGCTTCTCAGGCGGATACAGTCCAGCACTTTGAGCGGACGTACGGCAAAATGCCGCAGAAACTGATTGGCAAATTTCTGCGGGTGGTCGTATCCCATCAGTACAGACCATTCAGAGACACGGGCTACATGAGAAAGATTGAGTTCCAGTTTTTCTATTGCCTGCGCAATTTGATAACTCTGCCGGCTCATAACTTCTCCTTGTTAGAAAGTAATTGGTTTAACACACGACCGCTGACCGGGGTAGTTCCGTTGTCAAGCAACTCCGGCTGCGGCAACCTGAAAAGTCCGCGGTTACGGTTGATGAACAACATGCGGTTCGCGCCCCGGTAACTGAAAGAACATGCATACACCGATTTATCCGGACAGACTATTCCGCATCATCGGTATACTGGACAAATCCTTCCGTCCAATCCGCCTCATGAAAGCAGGTCGGGAAGAGACGATTTCATGGTGCGGTAATATTAGGAGTCATCCAACAACGGAATGTTACAAAAACATTTGTTATATTAAGAAAATTTAATATGTGCAAATAGATAAAAATCACCGGGGTATGCGAAGGTATGGTCAGGGGCACCCAGTCCTGTCAGGCAAGAATATTAAAATTCTTGAATAAATAGCCATAATGAATTATTCTGGCAGCTAATACGAAGCACAAAAAGGAGTCGAGGGATCCTTCATCAGTGCATTATCGGAGAAAATGAAGAGGGTATTTCGATGCAACCGATAACTCCTTCCGTTACTTCTCCCTTTACCTGTCGCTTCCACAACATATGGTACACCATACCCGACAAGAATACGATAAAGGATACCGGTCTTATTGAAGTTTTTGCAGGTTAATAAAGAGTTAGCCGCTCAGTTTCCATTCCAGCCATCACGATCAGACACTTATGATTTTTCTCAATCGTTACTTACATTACCGTGTATCGCTTCGTTAAATTCAAATTGCAATGACAACCAAAGACAAAATAAAGCACGAAATCGAGAAGCTCCCTGAAAATGAGCTGGAGAAGCTATATTTATACCTTCACACCCTCAATAGAGCCAAAAAGCCCAAGCCGAACATTCGATCCTTGAAGCTTAAGGGAAAACTTGATCACAAGGATATCCGGTCTATCTCTTATGAGTAAACTACTTTTAGATTCGAATATTCTTGTTTATTCAATCGATGAGGATTCTCGATTCTTTAGTAGAGCCCGCAAAGTCTTTGATACTACCGAAAAATCTCTTCTTACTACTTCTAAAAACCTGGCAGAATTCCTCTCCGTAATTACTAAACCAAACGGGTATGACCTGGATCCTCATCTTGCCCTGGAAATCCTTGGTGAAATTATTCAGGGAGTTGAGGTTATTTACCCGAATCATGAATCAACCCGGGTGTTTCTTGAGCTTGTCCAACAATATCAGCCAAAAGGACTGAAAATTCATGATTTTGAAATCATAAGTATCGGGTTGGCAAATGGGTGCCATGAGTTTGCTACGTTTAATACCAAGGATTTTACTTCAGTAAAAGAAATCTCATTGCTGAATATTTAAATCGTCAACGCGGCTAACACAGCAAATCAAACGGTCCCGGCCACTTTATTGCTGTACTTCCAACATCCTGCCGCGCCGTTTATTTGCGGGCCGTTATGCCCAAAGGATTTCACTCATTCAATATCAACAATCCAATCACAAGTATTCGTGCATAATAAACTCTCAACAAATAAAGAACTTGTTCTATACAGTATTGCAACATATGCTTTCAGTTGGTTGTTTTGGATTCCGAGCGCTATTATGTTCAAGGGTGCTGAATCATTGGGCGAACTCATCACATCGCCGATATTTATTGCTCTTCAAACAATGGGCGCCGCCGGACCTACGGTTGTTGCATATTTCTTTCTTAAAAAATTTCATCATCCATCGGATTTGAAAACGGTCATCGCCAGATACAAAATATGGCGAGTGGAATCGAAATGGTATTTCATATCTATCTTTTTGGTTATAGCGATTTCATTGGTTTCACTTCTTCTTCAGACGGTTTTTTCGGACACCTCCCTTAGAGAGGGTCATACTCTATATGACATGTATCAGGGAATGGGACTGGCACTGCTCGCCGTTCTTCCGCTCGTCTATGTGGCACAGATATTTACCAGTCCACTACTCGAAGAATTCGGATGGAGAGGATATCTGCAGCCTCATTTGCAAAGAATCTTTGGTGTGCTTCCTGCAAGTATAATCATCGGTGTTATTTGGGGATTGTGGCATTTACCTCTAATTTTTGCTTATGGTCATAATCTGGCCATCGCTATTATATCAATTATTTGCCACAGCATACTTATGGGTTGGATTTTGAATTCAACAAAAGGGAGCATGTTGATGATGCTACTCTTTCATGCTTCTATAAATGTTGGTGTTAATATGTTATCTCCCGGCCATGACAGTATCATTATGTTAATCATCACGGTTGGAGTTACCGGTATGGTCGTTTTTTATATGATCAGAAATAAGCTTAAATCTTTTAATCATAATGAAATTCCCGAACATAGTGTGGGCTTTGGACCGGCATAACAAGCGTTTCGTGCTGTCGTGTTCACGTTTTTTGGTTAAATTTGAACCTGGTTGCCACGCAGCAGAAACGTAAAACCGTTATGCCTCTTACTAAATATCTGATTTGAGTAAGTACATTATCCTGTCTATACGATATTTTGGTGCAAGCTTAACAGGATTCACTCTCGCTATTTTCTGTTTCATCAAAATAATTAGTTAAAAGGAAATCCGAATGGACTGGCATGAAAAAATGAATGCGGCTGTGGATTATATTGAAAATAATCTTACTGGAAACATTGATATCCGGGAATCGGCAAGGTTAGCCCATTGTTCTGAATATCATTTCCGCAGAATGTTTTCTTTTGTAGCGGGAGTTCCTGTATCGGAATACATTCGCAGACGACGAATGACGTTAGCCGCCCTCGATCTTCAGCAAACAAAGTATACGGTCGAAGAGGTAGCTAAAAAATACGGTTACAATTCGCCGGATGCGTTTACCAGAGCCTTTCAATCCTTGCATGGCATCTCTCCCTCGCAAGTATATGAAAACCGGCATTCACTAAAGTCCTGGCCGCGGATGACCTTTTATCTCACCATAAAAGGAGGAACAGAAATGAACTATCGAATAGAAGTTAAACCATCGTTTACAATTGCAGGTATCAAAAAAAGAGTACCCATTCAGTTTGAAGGGGTGAACCCTGAAATCGATGCAATGTGGAAACAATTGGATGAACAAAAAATAAAAGAACTTACGCAACTCTCTAATATACAGCCATCAGGTATTATCAATGCATCCACAAACTTTGATGAAGGGCGTATGGATGAACAAGGAAAGCTGGATCATTATATAGGAGTGGCAACCACCACAGAAGTCCCTGAAAAGTGGGAACGCCTTGAAGTACAGGCAGCATCGTGGGTAATCTTTAGCGTTGTTGGCCCATATCCTAAAACGTTACAGGAAACATGGGGGCGTATTTATTCCGAGTGGTTTCCATCCGTAAACTATGAACTGACCGAGGGGCCTGAATTTCTTAGCATAAAAGATAAGGACCTTTCTCAGCCGGAAGTAAACTGTGAAATCTGGATACCAGTTAAAAATACTCAGTAAAAAAATAAAGCGGATATACCTGGATTCAATGGTGTATCCGCTTTTTACAAGGCAGCTATTAGCCCATTAGCTGTGGTCATAGATTTACTCGATAACTGGTACTTCTTCCTCCTGCTTCTCCGTATCGTATAAATGCTCCCATATCTACTAACTGCTGGATATCTCTTGTTGCTGTTGCTTTTGAGACCTTGGTTATCCCTTTGTACTTCCTGGCATTCATTCCACCTTCAAAGCCGCCCGGTCCCTCATCCAATATCCGCTTTATCACTTTCTTCTGACGGTCATTGAGCAATTCTTCATACTTATCAAAAAACTTTACTTTTCGCAGAGTAAACTCGATCTGTTGTTCCGCTCTTTCTTGAGCATGGAGCAGGGTATTAATAAAGTAGTGGATCCATTCGGTTATTTCATTTGAACGCTGGCCTTTTTTTAAAGCTTCATAATAATCCTTTTTACTGGACTCTATTGTTTCAGATAAACTTAAAAGCACCGGGCGGCCTATTCCCTGTGACAAAGCCTTTTCTGCAATGGCTCTTCCGATCCGTCCATTTCCATCCTCAAACGGATGAATAGTTTCAAAGTACAAATGAGCAATTGCGCTGCGGATGGGAGCATTTTGTATCTGCTTCTCTCCGATCGGTTTGGTCTCATTGAACCAGCTTATAAACCGATCCATTTCCATGGGCACCCGGGCAGATGGTGGAGCTTCAAAATGAACTTTCTCTTTACCCATTGCCCCGGATATTACTTGAATGGGCTCTTTATGAGTTCTCCATTTACCTACTTTGACATTTTCTTTATCACCAAATAACATCCGGTGCCAATTGAAAAGCTTTTGCTTGGTAAGCGGTTCCTGAAATGATTTTCTTACATCTATCATCAACTCCCCCGCCCCTGCGGCTTTGGAATCTTTGATCATCGATGGCGAAACATGAAGACCCAGTTTTTTTCGAATAGACGACAATACATCTTGCCGGCTTAGGTACTCTCCTTCTATTTCAGAGGTTTTAACGGCTTCTTCCAGCATCAAATTGATGAGGGTTTCTTGCTGGATATCTTCGGGTAATGATTCCAGTATTCCCGATATGCGACCAATTTTCTCTGTAAATACAAATAGTTTATCCTCAAACCCTGAAAGACTGTAAGTAAAATACGGCCAATCGGTTTGTTGCCAGTTATATCGTATCATGAGCCAATTATAATATTTATTCGGCTCACTATCAACGTTTATTATGAGCCGTTTATTCTGTCTATTCGGCTCATACCACAAGGGCTAAAGTTGTCAATCTGCCTTGTAATCGAGTAGGCGGCTCCGTCCCCGATACTCGGGAACGGAGTGCGCCTCTCACACCACCGTACGTACGGGTCGCGTATACGGCGGTTCGTTACCTTGACCTGATTTGGTGATAGTCTTCCAACATAGCGATGTAGCCCCGTTTC
>SLOL01000213.1 GCA_007132495.1 Balneolales bacterium | reverse complement strand
TGTTGATCCAACCGGTGTGTTGATCCAAACGGTGCGCTGATACCATCATCATCGGTCCGATCGCTTTCCCAAATTGATTACTTCCACATCACGCACCTTGCCTCTGCTCAGGATAAAGCGGACAATCGTACGATATTCATGGAAACCGTGCTTACCGGCCGCACCCGGATTCATGTAAATCATCTGCTCTTTGTCAGGATCACGGGAAATCTTGAGAATATGGGTATGGCCGCATATAAAGAGATCCGGCGGATTGGCCTCAAGCGGCCCTTTGATCGGCAGCGCGTAGCGTCCGGGGTTTCCGCCGATATGCGTTATCCACACATCGACCTCTTCTTTGGTAAAACGCTGGTGGAGGGGATAGGTCGTCCGGATATCCGACCCGTCAATATTGCCGTATACACCTGTTAATGGAGCAATCTTCTCAAGGTCACGGGCGACAGTAATGGTTCCGAAATCGCCGGCATGCCAGATTTCATCTACGCCGGCAAAATATTCGGCCACCTGTGGATCCAGAAAATGATGCGTATCAGAAATAAGCCCTATTTTAAGCATCCTTGATATTGTGTATCATAGGGTCTCCAATATTGTTATCCTGCAATTATACGGGAATAACTAACGGGGAAAAAGAAAAAAATGTATTGCTAATTCAACGGACGTGAATCCTAATTCAATACCTGATTTCAGTATAATCATAGTCACCTGGAATGCCCTGCATCACCTCAAAACCTACCTCCCTTCGGTTTGGAAGCATTCACATGATCAGGCTGAAATTTTAATAGCCGACAATGCCTCGGATGACGGCACCGGCCAGTGGATATCTGACAACTATCCGGATATCCGAATCATTACCCTGAAAGAAAATTACGGTTACTGCGGCGGCAACAACCGTGCAGCACGGCAGGCGCGGGGAAAATATCTGCTCTTTCTGAATAACGACGTGGAAGTCTCATCCGGTTGGCTGAATCCTTTATATGATGAGCTTCAAAACGATACAGAAGTTGCGGCTGTCCAACCGAAAATCCTGAGCTGGACCGCCCCCTCCCATTTCGAATATGCCGGAGCGGCCGGTGGCTTTCTGGATCGCCATGCCTATCCGTTTTGCCGGGGTCGTATGTTTGATACCGTGGAGAAAGATACCGGCCAGTACGACAGCCCCATGGATATCGCCTGGGCAAGCGGCGCCGCCATGGCTGTTCGCAGCGAACTTTTCCACATGGCCGGCGGTTTTGATGAGTCGTTTGAGTTTCACATGGAAGAGATTGACCTCTGCTGGCAGTTCCGGAATCAGGGGTTCCGGATACGCTGTAACCCGCAGTCGGTCGTTTATCACCTGGGTGGCGGATCCCTGCCCGTTGACTCACCCCGGAAAACGTACTATAACTTCCGGAACAATCTCAAAATGATCGTAAAAAACAGTGCCGCCCGGCAACTGCTTCCGCGCTTACTGGCTCGACTCGCTCTTGACGAAATAGCCATGACCCGGGCGCTGTTGCGATTTCGCTTCCGGGAAGCATTCGCCATTTCAAGAGCTCATTGTAACCTCATCCGCGCCCTGCCCGGGCTTCTCGACAACAGAATGACCCTTCAATCAGACAGAAACACAGCCTCAGACAACCACATTCTCAAACCGTACTCACTGTTATGGCAGTATTTTTTTCGTAACAGAAAGACTTTTCAAACGTTACCTGATACTGGTAATTGACACCCGAACTGTCTAATTTTACCTGTCCTCAATCAAATATACAGAATAGTCTGAAATGACATTGTTTTCTCGCAACAGGCAATTTGCAGCCATCACTGCAACCCTCCCCGGGTTTAGCGGATTTTCTTTTATCCTGCTGCTGGCAGGATTGATTCTGATCGTGAACTCTTGCGCACCAACTGAAGAACTAAAGGATGATGAGATGGAACAACTGCTTGATGAAGCGGCCGAAGAGTACAGTGACCTCGCCAGACAGCTTGATGAGATGGCCATTCTGGAAGAAGAGATGGATGAATCAGCCATTGAGGAGATGGAAGCTTTGGCTGAAGAGTTGCTTGCAGAACTGCCGGAATTGGATGTCAATCTTCAAGGGTACCGAAGCAGCTTTGCCGACCAGCAGGCCGTAACCCATAATGAGATCCCTGAAGTATATTTTGAAATTGAGGAAGAAGAGCGTCAAAGAGATCGCAACCGCGGATTCCGGATACAGATCATATCCACGCAGGATGCGCGACTGGCCGAAGACATCCGGGAGGATTTTGAAGAGTGGATTAACAGTGTCAGTGAACCGCCCCATGCCCAATCCTATATGATTTTTCAGCAGCCTTACTACCGGGTGCATGTCGGTGATTTCCTGGATAGGGATAAAGCAATGGAATTCACCGAATTTGTCCGGTTGCGCTATCCCGATGCCTGGGTGGTACACAGCCGGATTAATCCGGGGAGAGTTCAGCAGTAATGCGTCCGCATTGACGTAACATATGCATGTGTTGACCTTACCGGAATACAATCGACCGTATCTGGCAGTGTTACAACCCAACGGGAAGGTATGCCGGTCTCAAATATTTCAAGAAGTTAATCGAATATACGATCAACGCTCACATACTTTTCGACCAACTGGGAAAGCATTCGCAGACTATTTTCATCACCACGCGTGAGAAGAGATTCCATACGCCCTACCTGTCTTGAGGCCTGAAAAGTATCCATTGGAACCAGTAATAGCGGAATGTTCTTTTCATTGGCGAGAGAGATGATATTGGGCGGTGGCAAAATATTGTTGGTCATAAGTACACCCACCGAGTCGGTCTCAAGTGCAGCTATGATCATATCGTTGCGGTCACCACTGGTTATCAGAAACTTGTTTTCCTTGTTAAAAAGAGGACTTCTCAGTGACTCACCTGTGGACATCGCACCGACAAAAATATTCTTGATGGTATTGTTGAGCCCCTCATTGCCCGCGATAACTTTTGCATAGAGCCTGTCAACCAGATAGTTCACCGTGTAATGAGTCAACTGCTCTTTATGGGGAATAATACCAAGAACCTGGAATCCCAAATTTTCAATTTTTTTCAGATACAACTCCTCAAACTCTTCGATATCACTTACCTTGTTAATGAGTACCGACACGGACCTGATTCCCTCCAGGTTGAAGTTCTCCTTTGCAAAGGTAAGGTCATCAATGATGGCTTCGCTTTCCCCACCGACAACCAGGACAAGCGACGAATCGGTATAACGGGCAAGAGATAACGGATCAAGATTAATGGATGTACCGTAGAATATATCTTTTCCGGCTTCAATAAAGACACCATCCCGGCCTTTTCCGGCTTTGTCAACCAGATCGGAAACCGCACTTTTAATACTCTCTTCGTCATACATATAACGCAGCTTGGAATGATCAAATCCAAGAGTTATGTTTTCGGCGTCTTCGGAAAGTTTAAACAGATCGGTAACCAGGT
>SLOL01000105.1 GCA_007132495.1 Balneolales bacterium | reverse complement strand
TTGGATCAACACACCGGTTGGATCAACATGTGAAGAGAGATGGAAAACGGCTTCCTGAAATTTTAAAAACGGATTTCCGGGTATTTCACGGTTTGCGGTTGTTATTCTGACGATCCAGCAGTGTTCCGACATTGATAGCTGACTGGAGAACAAGCGGTATCCCGCCCCCGGGATGTGTGCTTCCGCCGCAGAGATAAAGATTGTCAAACCAGGGAGATTTATTACGGGGCCGGGCAAATGCGGCACTGCGTTTATTCGAACTGGTTCCGTAGATACTTCCCCGGTTCGAATCGTACATACGCTCGAAGTCGGCCGGTGTTATGGTTTTTCTCACCAGTATAGAGTTTCTGAGGTTATCAAGTCCCCTGGCCTCCAGTGTGTGGAGAATATGATCGGTGTAGGTTTCCATCCATTCGTGCCATAGCTGGCCGTTACGGGTGTATGGAGCATTGACGAGCATGAACAGATTTGAACATCCCGGAGGGGCGTCAGCGGGCTCGGTGAGCGAGGTATTGGTGATATATACGGTCGGTTCATCGGGAAGCTCATGCCGTTCAAATATAGCGCGAAACTCATCCTCGTAATTCTCCGAAAAGAAGATATTGTGGTGTTCAAGCTGTTCATAGATCCGGTTGATCCCGAGCATGACCACAAACCCGGAACAGGAGGGTTCCCTGCCTGATATTTTCCTCTTTTTATATCGGGGCAATGAATTGTCCGGCATCAGATCTGTATACGTAGACGCAGCATCACAGTTTGCAATTACCGCATCGGTTTCATGGAGGGAGCCGTTGATCATTACACCCGAAACATTGCGCTTTTTGCCGGGATCGGGTACTATCAGGTCAACAGGGATTCCGGTGTATATTCTGGCTCCGCAATCTTCAGCGAGTCTGGCCAGTGCACGGGCAAGATTGTACATTCCGCCGGTAATATAAAATCCGCCAAGTCTCAGTTCGACATACGGAACCACATTCAAGGTTGCCGGAGCCTGATAGGGAGATGAACCGTTATATGTGGAGAAGCGTTTAAAAAACTGGCGTAATCGGGGAGAGTTGAAGAAATCATCAACTCGGCGGGATACGGTGGTAAAGGCGTCAATTTTAAGCAAATCGGGAATATTCCTGGCATGGACATCCCGGAAACTTTGCAACGGATTGAACAGAAAGCTGTCCGCCGCCCGCCGGTATATCCCGGCACTGTAATCCAGGAACTCATCCCACTGATCAACGTCCTCGGGAGCAACACGCATTAACTCATTCCGGTTCATTACCTGATCCTGATAATTGGTGAATACGGTTCCGTCAGCGAACTGATAGCGACACAAGGGTTCTATCGGTCTCCATTCAAGGTAATCCGAGGTTTTTTTGCCGCATTTCTCAAAGATCCGGTCGAGCAGAAAGGGCATGGTCAGCAGGCTGGGTCCGGTATCAAACCGGAATCCATCGACAAACACTTCCTGAACCTTTCCTCCGACCTCTTCATTCTGCTCGAAAAGATCTACGGAATGCCCTTGAGCTGCAAGTATGGCAGCTGCTGACAGACCACCCAGACCTGCCCCAATGACACTTATTTTCATGTGTTTTAATGTTTCGTTTCACCTGTTAAGCCACAGTTTCCCTTGTAAACGGCTCAGCAGATCATCTCAATAATAAAACGGCAACAGACTCGATATGATATGTCTGAGGAAACATATCTATCGGCTGGATGTAGTCCACACGATACTTGTCGGAGAGCATGGCCACATCCCGGGCCTGGGTTGCACTGTTGCAGCTTACATAGATCAACTTTTCCGGTGCCAGGTTCTTTATTCGCTGTATGACATCTTCATGCATGCCGGCGCGGGGAGGATCCGAAATAATGACATCAGGCTGACCATAACGGTTAATAAAATCGTCATTAAAGACCTCTTTCATGTCCCCTTGCTCAAATGAGACATGACCCACCTTGTTATGCAGGGCATTTTCGCGGGCCTTCTCTACGGCATCGGCATTCAGTTCCAAACCAACCATTTTTTTTACATTTCGGCATAAATAGAGCGACAGGGTCCCGACACCGCAGTAAAGATCATAGACAGTGTCGTAAGCTCTGTCACCCAACGCATTGTGGACTACCGTATACAGGGCTTCTGCCTGATGTGTATTGGTCTGAAAAAAAGTTCCTGGATCAATGCGAAAGTGGAAATCACCCAGATATTCCCGGATGTATCCGGGACCGTGCAGGATATTGCGGTACCGTCCTTCTGATGAGGGCGAACGGGTATCATTAATGGTATTTACGATGGTGGTGATTTCCGGAAAATTATCAAGAAGGTGCCCCGCTATGGGTTCGATAACCTCTGTATTGTCGCTGTTTGTCACCAGGTTAACCATAAGATCATCGGTATGTACGGCATTGCGAATGATAAGATTGCGGAGGTAGCCGGTATGTTTATGTGTATTGTAGGGTTTGATTTCGTGGTCCAATGCATAGGAACGCACTTTATCAAGGATGCGATAGGAGACCGGATCCTGCAGGTGACACTCCTCCAGATTCAGAATACGGTCATATCTGCCGGGGATATGCAGCCCAAGGGCGAAATGTTTGTCCGGTATATTCTCATCGGATTGTACTTCCGAATTGGTTAGCCAACGCCGGTCACCAAACGTGTACTCCATTTTGTTGCGATAGTAGAACGGTTCCGGAGCCCCGATTACCGGTTTAATGGCAAGATCATGAAATCCACCGATACGCTGGAAGTGATCAGCAACATGGGTTTCTTTATATTCCAGTTCACGCTCGTAGGGGATATGTTGCCAGGTGCAGCCACCGCAAACGTCGGCATGCCGGCACCTGGGTGTTATTCGGTCTGGTGAGGGAGTCAGGATTTCGAGCAGAACCGCTTCAGCATATTTTTTTCGTTTTTTTACGATCCGGGCTCTTACCCGGTCACCGGGAGCGGTATTACTGACAAAAACTGCATATTCTCCGATTCTACCAAGGCCCTTGCCCTCGAATGCAGCGGTGGTGATATCCAGTTCGACTTCCCGGCCCTTTTTGACGGAAGGTGGTTGTTGGTGGTTCATTTAACTGATTTTCTCGTCCAACGATTCTTCAGATGGTATGTGATAGGTTTCAAATAGTAAAGCACAGGCCGCCTGATCGTTTTCATCGTCTTTCAGTTGTGTCAGAGCCAGTTCAAGTTGTTGTATGGATACGACATTCAGTGTTTCGAGAAATCGCAAGGCTATGCGGGGGTGACGTTTGCCTAGAGTTTGATAATCAGAGATGAAGAAACCGTACAAAATACAATCGGTAATACACCGGGCAGAAGCTTTTCGCCGTATTTGATAGTCGATACTGAAGGCGCCGAACGACTCCGGAGAGTGGAGTTCGGTCAGATGAACCGGTTCCGTTTCCGGGGTTTCATAGTAGAGCAGTTCCACAGAGCCCTGTTCAACAAGATAGAGCCCCGTTCCGGGATCCCCCTGGTGATAAACGAATTCTCCGGCTTTATAACGGCGCCGATGGCTGAGCTGCAATAGTTCATATCTCTCGAGCTGAGACAATCGCTTCAGGAACGGAGAGTGAAAGATCAGCTCTGATTGGGATTTAATGCGTTTCCAGAACTTGTTTTTAAACATGTGATTCAGTCTGAGTAAATATTAAGACGCGAATAATCCGGTGTGTACCACTGCAGAACGCGAATGAGTCGCGTGTAAGTGAAAATAGGGTATTGGACGACTAAAAGGAATGCCCGATTCCGAAATGCCAATAAGGATTACTGTTATTAAACCATCCCCGTTGAAGATCGTGTATTCGATAAGCCACATCGATACGAAAAATAAAGTACTCCCAGTCGAGACGCAGGCCGAATCCCGACCCGACGGCGATCTGCTCATAAAACTCATTAAATCGAAACTTACCTTCGTCGAACGGACTTCTTGTGCCATACCAGATATTCCCGATATCAGTAAATCCTGCAATCTGCCAATTTGTGCTAAGAAAGGAGTGCAGTATGGTATGACGGTATTCCAGGAATCCCGCCAGCTTGATATCTCCACCATTAATCGGCACCTCACCGGCTGATGCGTCCAGGTCAGCGGGTCCCAGGCGCAGGGGAGGCCAGCCCCGGATATCATTGCTTCCACCGGCAAAGAAACGCCTGTTCAATGGAATTTGCGGATTCTCCCCAAAAGCCCTTGCATATCCTGCAAATCCCCTCCAGGCGAATACGCCGTTTTCCAGAACCGGGCTGTAGTTGCGATAGTCAAAAGAAACCCGGAAAAATTGACTGTACGTCAGAGTACTGTCACTGAGACTCAATGAGGGGACGGTGCCTTGTATTTCACCCGGTTCAAATATCAACCGATCCATAAGATAGGGGATGGTTCCCCCGAGCTCCGCAGATGATTCACTGTAAAAGCCGCGGTCACGCTGAATAAGGTCGGTATTGGCGTATCGGAACGTATAACGGGTAATCGAGCTGAACTGGGGATTGAAATCTTCAAGTATCCGTTCCACAATGATGTCATCAAAACGGTCGCGGAGATTCGCTTCGAACCCGGAAGTTGCCGATGCATCGAGCCAGTCAAGTTCAATCAGATCAAACAAACTGGCCATTTGTGGACGGTGTCGAACTTCGAACTGATTGTTAAAACGGAAGTTGGAGTTGATCCGGAAGTTTTCCTGGGTACTTTGTGTCCAGCTGAAACGGTACCGGGTGCTGGCATTCAGGAAAAAAGGTACACGATCCAGTTGCCGGAAGGGGAAATTGAGTCTGGGAACCGTGTAAGCGGTGCTCAACTCGGTACTGTTCAGCAGGGTTCCGCTTACAAATTCGAAACTTCCCTGTACTCCGATTTCGAAATTCTCTGCACCCCGGAACAGATTGTTGTTGATGTATCGCACACCGGAACCCGCACCAAAACCGAGGCGCCTCATACCGTAGAAATCGAGCTGTATACGATGCCGGGGAAGGGTCTGCATATTTATATACACAGGCAGCAGCTCTCCGGAATAATCCGGCAGCGATCCATCTTCGGTATGTCCAAACTGGTTGATGACAAGCATCTCCAGATTCTGCATCTGGTTGACCGTATTGCGGTATAAGCTGTTGTCATACGATGCGCCCGGCATAAACAGTACCTGGTCAGCCAGCAGACCGGTACGTGTTTGTGCACTTTCATCCACTCCTACAATGATCTGTTGCGATGGGTGGGTGTAAGGATCACCGGAGAGGGTATCATAGCGTACGGAACTGAATTCACCATCTGGTCCGGCCAGGTTGATATAGACATCACCGAACAGATACGTGGAGCCGGGATAGATCCGGAACATGAGGTCAAGTTCACGGGTGTTGACGGTATCTTCACGGACAATGGCCAGAACCGAATCCCTGGTCACCGAAGCGTAACCATTATTACGCAGATAACTGATGATCCGGTTTCGCTCCTCGGATACCTTGTCATATGTGAAAGACATGCCGGAGTGAAAAGTGGTATCATCAATAGCTTCACTGACAATATTGCTCTGACGGAAAAAGTCATAAGGGTTGTTGTCTCCGGCCTCAATCCCAGGCATTCCGCTGTAGTAGATGTCCCGGATTTGAGATTGCGCTCCCTCACTGATGACAAAGGAAACCTCCAGCCTGTCCTGATCAAAAAATGTGATATTGGTGTCGACTTCGGCTTCCCGATATCCCTGGGACTCATAAAAATTGGAAAGCCGTTCCACATCACGGTTGAGCATATTCAGATCAAGCAGCGAAGCCGGTTCACCGAGTCGATTCGAAATTTTATAGAGCTGATACCACAAGGTTAGCCCCGGTATTCCCAGGAACTGGCGGTTTGGGCGGGTTCGTACGATAGAACGTAATTCACCGCTGCTGAACGAATTGTTACCGACAAAGCGCACACGTCTGATACGGCGCTCTTCGGCATCGGTTGTTTCTTCTGCTTCTATTGTTATGAGAGGAGCCTTCGGTTCTGCCGGAGATGCGGGAATCACAACCCCCAACAGCAAGAAGCATATGCCGAAAACTCCTGAAATATTTTTCAACAAGGACAGCTATTCTGGGAAGGGATTAGGAATACGCAACATTATTGTTATAATAGGTAAAATCGCAATCGTAATGAAAATGATGTTCCGGCCGGTTTAAACATCATCGTAATCGAAACCCTCGTCTTCTTCCCCGTGGAAAAAGTCCTCTTTCATGATATAATCAGGCCATATCTCCTCAATGCTCTCATAAGGAGTATCGTCTTCCTCATCCAGTTCGTACAAGTTGTCGATTACCTGCTGAGGGCATCCGTTTCTTTCGGCCCATTCGATTAATTCATTACGGGTAGCCGGCCAGGGCGCGTCCTCAAGAGTCGCTGCGAGTTCGACAGTCCAAATCATAGTATAGTAAACCTCGGTTTTTAACGTTAGTAACTTTCGTGGGTTATTAACTAATATTTGTTGTAAAATTCAAGTGCCTAACGACATCAAAATAAATTAATTTTATCGGAGGTTTAACCCTGACGATAAAGTTTGCTATTTTACGGTTTAATTCACAACTAAGTAAACACATTTTTTAGGAGATTTTTTATGGGATCATTTGGTGGAATTGAATGGCTTGTAATCATTTTGGTCGTTTTATTGCTTTTCGGAGCAAAAAAAATACCGGAACTGGCTCGCGGACTGGGACAGGGACTCACCGAGTTTCGCAAGGCCTCAACCGATATTCGAAAAGAAATAGAAAAAGGATCTGAAGAGCCGACAATGTCGGAAAAAGACCAGAATAAGCGTAAAACTCAGGAAACGGCCAAGTCTCAGGAAACAGCTGCATCTCAGGAAACGGCCAAGTCTCAGGAAACAGCCCCAAAAGAAGAAACGGCTAAATCCGAAGACAAATCCAATAACTGAAACGATGCAGTAAGCGCTATACACCTGGTTTGAACCTTAACAGCATAAGAAAAACCCGACAGGCCATAGCATCCGGAGAACAATCTCTCACCGATGTTGTCTCCGGATATATTTCCTGTGTGGAAGAAAAAAACGAAAAAATCAACGCCGTAACCCGGCTGCAGAAGCAGAAAGCACTGGAGCAGGCGGCTGAAATATCGAAGAAAATTGAACGAGGTACGGCCGGCTCCCTTGCCGGTGCGATCATCGGTATCAAAGAGGTTCTTTGTCAAAAAGGATACCCTGCTACGTGCGCATCAAGAATGCTTGAGCATTATGAAGCGGTCTATGATGCTGCGGTGGTGGAAAAACTGAAGGAAGAAGACGCCGTGATTGTCGGCCGATTGAACATGGATGAGTTTGCCATGGGGTCTTCCACAGAGAATTCCATTTATGGTCCGGCACGTAATCCCCATAACCTGGATAAAGTAACCGGCGGTTCAAGTGGTGGCAGTGCCGCTGCCGTTGCTGCAGATATGTGTAACGCTGCTCTCGGCACCGATACAGGAGGCTCGATCCGTCAACCGGCATCCTATTGCGGGGTCGTCGGACTCAAGCCAAGCTACGGCCGGGTTTCGCGGCACGGCCTGGTTGCATATGCCTCATCGTTCGATTGCATCGGACCGGTCACCCGCAATGTAACCGATGCGGCCATGGTGCTCAAGGCCATTGCCGGACGTGATGAACGTGACGGAACCTCTTCCGGAAAACCGGTGCCCGATTATCCTTCACTGCTTGAAAAAACAGATCCGAACGTTACGATCGGGATTCCCGAAGAGTATTTCGGTCACGGTCTGGATACTGAAATCCGGGAGCGGGTACTGAGTGTAGCCCGAAAACTGGAGGCGAAGGGTGCAAAACTGGTCGATATCAAACTCCCGCATCTGAATTATGCCATTGCAACCTATTATATTCTTGCAACGGCAGAGGCTTCCAGTAATCTGGCCCGTTATGACGGTATTCGGTATGGTCATCGGGCCGATATGAAGCAGGTACGGGACCAGCTGAAGGCCGAAGAAGAACTTCTGAAAGAAGAGTATGGCAATGACTCTTCGGCGCTGAAAACACTGGACAGTCCCATGATCCGGCTCTACAAACAGAGTCGGACCGAGGGATTCGGGACCGAAGTCAAGCGCCGTATCATGCTTGGAACGTATGTCCTTAGTGCCGGCTACTATGAGGCCTACTATGGCAAGGCGCAACGCATGCGTCGCCTGATCAAACAGGATTTTGAACAAGCTTTTAAGCAAGTGGATGTTATCATCTCACCTACGGCTCCAACAACAGCCTTTGATCTCGGAACCAAAGTGAATGATCCGCTCCAGATGTACCTTAATGACATCTACACGATTTCGGCTAATCTGGCCGGTATCTGCGGCATCAATGTGCCCGCAGGAACACACGGTTCCGATGGCATGCCGATCGGGGTGCAATTCATGGCTGATGCGTTTAAAGAACACATTCTGCTGAATGCCGCCAGGCTGGCTGAAATGACAAATGATCACCATCAGGGGTAAAATCTCCCCTGATTCATCTCTCCGTGTCCCGTGATGACACTACCAGGAGTTACATCCCGTGTTGTATCCGCCCTACCGGGAAAAGGAAATTACCTTCCGGTCACCGTTATTCCCGCCCTCTTTATAATCGGCACTGTGTTGGCATCATGTTCAGGTGTTGACCGTGATGCAAGTGTCGCTTTCGTCGATCGTAACCGGGATGTCCCTGCATTCTCGTCGGATTCGGCATATACATTTATTGAGCGACAGGTGGCATTCGGACCCAGAAACCCGGGATCCGATGGACACAAACGCACCCGAGATTATCTTGCGGATCAACTTCGGGAGTATGCGGGTTCAGAGGCTGTGTATCTGCAGGATTTTACCCACACAGGTTATGAGGGAGAGGTCTATGATATGAGCAACATCATCGCCTCCTTTCTCCCCGAACTGGGGGATCGTATCATGCTTCTGGCACATTGGGATACCCGGCCTCGGGCCGAGCGGGAAACCGACCCGCAGCTTCGCCATGAACCTATTCCCGGTGCGGATGACGGTGGCAGCGGTGTAGGGGTATTGCTGGAACTTGCCCGGATTTTCCGGGACCACCCACCACCGCTGGGTGTCGATATCATTCTGTTTGACGGGGAAGATTACGGGCATGAAGGAGATCTTGATTATTACTTTCTGGGAGCCCGTTACTGGTCGGAAAATCCACCCGTTCCCGACTATCAACCCCGTTTCGGAATTCTTCTGGATATGGTGGGGGGCGAAGATGCTGTTTTTCCCAGAGAGGGATTTTCAATGCAGTATGCGCCATGGCTTGTAGATGAAGTATGGTCAGTAGCCGGTGATTTGGGATATGATGAGCTTTTTATCGATCGTGACGGCTCTTCCATTGCCGACGATCACTGGGTGATCAACCGTAATACAGACATTCCAACGATCAACATCATTCATCACAAACCGGCGGATCAGGGTCGGTCATCGGTTCAGTTTCCCCATTACTGGCACACCCATGACGATGATATGGAGATTATCAGTACCGAAACTCTGCAGGCAGTGGGGGATGTGCTTATGGAGCTGATCTACAACCGCATCCGGTAATGGAAATAAAACATTAAGTTAACTTGTATGGAAACTTCCCATCTCAGACTGCGCATGCACATTCCCCCGGAGCTGCAGGAAATTCTGATAGGTGAGCTGGCTGAAGCGGGCTTTTCAGGATTCGAGCAAGATGAAGGGATTCTGGAGGCCTGGATACCATCGGATCGGTTTACGCCCGATATCGATAATCATGTCAGGAAATGGATTGCCCGGTATCCGGAAACATGCCGTATCGAAACGCAGGAGGTTTTACAGGACCGCAACTGGAACGAGGAGTGGGAGCAAACCATACAGCCGCAGACCATTGGACGATTTTACATACATCCTACCTGGTCGGCTGACAACGTACCCGCCGATACCATACCTGTTGCGATTGATCCGAAGATGTCTTTTGGAACAGGTTATCACGAAACGACAAGACTGGTACTGCGATTGCTTCCGGACTTTGTCCGTTTGGACGGAAATGTACTCGACATGGGAACAGGAACCGGCATCCTGGCAATTGCTGCCCTGAAGCTTGGGGCCGGGTCCGCCGTCGGAATCGATATCGATTCATGGTCTTATGAAAATGCTCTGGAAAATGCGGTCCGCAATGATGTGGGCGGCCGTCTGGATGTGCGCGTCGGAACTGCAGCAAATATCGGAGAAAATGAGCGGTTTGACCTGATTCTGGCAAATATAAACCTGAACGTACTGCTTGAAATGGGGGAGACACTGAGCCGTTTGGTGGTGGATAGCGGCTATCTGTTGTTATCCGGTATTCTGGTGGATGATGAAAAAACCATTTTGAATAGCACCGCCTATGGATCATTGAACCATATAAAAACCATACGGGAAAATGAGTGGCTGGCTATGGCATTTCAGCAAAAACAGGATTCATGATTGGCAAGAAAAGCACTAAACCCGTAGCGGTTATCGATATTGGTACGAATACGGTGTTATCCCTTGTGGCAAGAAAATCCGGCAAGGGTCTGCAGGTGCTTGACGAAGCGCAGCAGCTCCCCCGATTGGGGCAGGGTGTGGATCACCACCGGATCATATCATCCGAAGCCATTGACAGATTATTGGAGGCGTTACGATACCATCAAAAACGGATTCGGACCAGATTCGGAGAGATCGACATCACGGTAACCGCTACCAGTGCCATGCGGGATGCGGAGAACAGAGAGGAGGTGATTCACCGGATTCGGCAGGAAACAGCTTGGGATGTCTTGTTATTAAGTGGAGGGCAGGAAGCGGAAGCGATGTTTCAGGGTGCAATGCACATGTTGGATCCGGCGAAATTCTACGGTAGTACGGCTGTTACGATTATTGATATTGGAGGAGGCAGCACCGAGCTTGCTTTGGGAAAACTCAGCAGGTCAGATGGCGATGTGCACCCGGATCTGCAGAAACGTGAATCATTAAATGCAGGGTGTGTGCGTTTTACGGAACAGTATTTTTTTGGCAAGGCCACAGTGATGGCGGAGAGTGAAAAAAAAGCAAGACCCGGATTCCGGCCGACACCCGGTCTGCTGAATGCCATGGAATTGCTGAAAACACGTACCAAAGAGATGGTAAATGCTGTTGACTTTACAGCAGATGCCGCTGTGGGGGTGGCGGGAACAATTACCTCACTGGCTTATATGCTTCGGGCCGGGACAGGACCCTACCGCCCGGAGGCAATAAACGGTTCAGTGATTACGGTGGGGGAGATCCGAAAGATGATTGACCGGATCAGCTGTATGCCGGTGGATCATATCGTTGAAAAATGGCCGGTGGTTATGAAAGGCCGGGCCGATATCTTTTTGGCCGGCCTTCTGATCCTTGAAACCTGTCTGGCTCATTTGAAAATGGAGGAAATCACGGTATCGACAGGTGGACTGCGCCACGGTATTTTGTTCAATGTTATGAATACCGCTTAGAATGATATTGAAAACTTGCTATATTTTATGTACAAAAAATCACCAGAAATGAATATACAAGACGATTAACCGGTATTAAAAGTGTCTGAAAAGACGACAACATCTCAAAGAAGTCAAAGGGATATCGAACTGGTAGAGGCGGCTCTCTCCGGAAACCAGAAAGCGTATCAACAGCTGGTGGACAAATATGAGAAGCCGTTATATTACCATATCCTGAAGCTGGTCAGGAACAGGGAGGTGGTCGAGGATCTTGTGCAGGAGGCCTTTGTCAAAGCTTTTGACAGTCTGAAATCCTATAACCGGGATTATGCCTTTTCAACATGGATTTACCGGATCGCGACCAATAACAGTATAGATTATCTTCGGAAAAAGAAGCTGAACACGTTGTCCATTGATGAACCGGTTCCGGGCAAAGATGGGGATATGAAGATGGAGCTGACGGATGAGACGTCGCATACAGACCGGGAAATTATCCGCAAGCAGCGTAAGGCGCTAATACGTGAAGCTATTGAAAACCTGCCGGAGAAATATCGCGTTGTTATTCGCATGCGGCATATGGAAGAGTTCAGTTATGAAGAAATTTCGGAGGAGCTGAACCTGCCGCTGGGGACCATCAAGGCACATATTTTCAGGGCACGGGAGCTGTTGAACAAATCGTTGAAAGAGAAGTTACGGGCTTATTGAACATTACAGCCTTTTAGAGACGTTAAGGGTCACCACGGATAAACAACCCGCCTGGGTGCAAAAAAAAAGCCCGGACAGAAATCCGGGCTTAATAAAGAAGCAAGATTTTATCCTGTCTTTAGCAGGATAGTGATCTGCTGATCAGAGACCGTAACGGACTCCAAAGGAGAGCGACAGCTGGTCAAAACCCGTAAGGAAAAAGCGGGGTTCGGCATAAAGTTTAATCGGGTCTACATTATATTCTATACCGGCTCCGATACCCAGCCCAAGATCGGTATTGGAAGAAGAGGCGGACATGCCATTGAAGGTCACACTACTGCTCCAGTAGTGGATGCCCAGCGAACCGATTCCATACATTGTTATAGCATCTTCCTGGTAGAACAGATAGTGAGCGTTACCGTTGATCTCAAAGTAATTCACCGAAGCTTCAGGCGGTGAATCGACAAGCCAGTAGATAAAATCACCTCCAAATCGGAGATTTTCATCAAAAACATAGTATCCGTTAAATTGCAGACCCAGTTCATTTAACGACTCTCCATAAGAAAGGCCACCTCCCAGATAGATGTCAGATGGGTTATCCTGGGCATGCAGGTCTGTTGTCAGGCTTGTAAGCAATATCACGGACAGAGCAAATACAGAAACTTTCATTGACTTCATAGTATGTCGGGTTTTGTTACAGGTTGATTTGTATTATATGAGATTGTATATAAACGACTAGGGAACAAGAATATACTAATAGTTGTCGAAAACACAATAGTACTACTGAAATCATTTGTAAAATAATTGATGAGTCGTAATTTCCCGACATGATTCTAGAACGTATACGTACAAAGGGGCACTTCGGATTTTTTGTCCTCGATTTTTTGATGATCCTGCTTCTGGTAATTAACCTGAACTGGATTGTCTTTGACTGGCTGTTTGAATATGAGCCGAT
>SLOL01000197.1 GCA_007132495.1 Balneolales bacterium | reverse complement strand
CGCCCTGGAGAAATGCCTGACTGTTTGCCAAATATCTGTTGAAATCACCCAGATCATTCCAGAAAGTGTTCGAGGGCGCAAAATGGGTTGATGCATAGAACTTCCACCCGGGCCACCTCTCCTCCGGTGGCGAATAGGTGGAGCCATGGTAAATGGTGTGGTTGATTCCTGCCACGAACTGCATATCCACATGCGGACGCAGCTGCGCCAGTGACACCATAAAATGCTCATCCAGCCATGTGGCTGTTTCGGAGCCGGCGAAATCCCTCCCCTTTACATGTGCCGCCGATGAAGCAAACTTCAGGATAAGCGGATTCGGAGAGTCGACACGGTGACTGACCGTCGGATGGGTCCGCAGACCGGGAATCCGGAACCGGGCCTGACCAAAAATTTCCATTTCAGGAATATCCGCCGCGGCATAGATATCCAGAATATTGGCGGGGAAGCCGTGTGCCTGGTTTCTGGACAGGCTGCCCATGGACCGGGACCACTCCGCCCAGGGAATAACAAACCGGTTAAGGGCGAGATCATGAATGGTTTCATGGTAATCAGCGCGTATCCTCTGTCTTTTCTCCCGGGCGGAAACATTTCTGCCGGACAGGGTCACGCCCTCACGCTCTGTTCCGAGGAATGAAGGCAGATGTTCCTTTAAATCATAGCCTCTGTAATTTTCAAACTGTTCGAAGAAGTCATGGGTCCAGCCTGCCCTTTCCACTTCATAGGAGTCGTTGAAAAATGAGCGGATCATCCCGTGCTCTGTGCCTTCAAACGCCGCCTCATACCGTTCGAGATACCTGGACAGTGCGATATCCGAAAAATGATCCATTACATGGCCTTCCGCGCCGGGTGCGGCCCGTTTGACCTGCTGGTTGGTCCACTCGTTGAAGAAAGCGATCAGTTGCCAACTCCCGCTGTCCTCATCCGGCAGCCAGTCAAGATAGCCCTGCTCGTCAACATATCCGGTCAGGTCGATGGACTCCCCTTCGGATGAGTAGCCCATCAGCACATGCAAGGGAGCAACAGCGGCATTGCGGCGATTGACCTGCATGACTTGCTGCTCCAGTGTCTCACCGCCCTTAAGCCGGTATCTTTTTACGGCAAGCCTTCGTGCAGCATCTTCCGTGGATACATGAGAACCTCCGAACGGCCATCCGGTTCCAAGGATCATATCCACTTTCATCCCCAGACGCTCCGCTTCATCAACCGTATGAACCAGCAGTTCCATCCATTCATCCGACAAATAGGGCACGGACACCTCCTCATATCCTTCCACCCCGTATATCGGCGATATTTCCACGCCACCGAAATTGGCCTCTGCCATCTGTTCAAGATGGGATGTGATACCGGACTTCGTGACGGCATTTCCCATCCACCACCAGCGGGTCCACGCTTTTTGTTCGCTGCCGATTTCCGGTTTGATCCGGATCAGTCGCGCTTTGTTCTCTTCGCTATACGGTTCCTCTTCCAGATTACTAAACGCAAGTGACGATGAGCTGCAGATTAAGAGCAAAAAAAAACATACCATAACTGTTGAAAAGCCGAACCCGGTATCAGAGTTGGAAATGCTGCACTTGTCTATAAACTTCATGATGTGCCCTTGTTTTTTTTTCGGTATTTTGTCGCACGTTTGCATCACATCCGGCAAAAACGGATTTGCCGCTTTATTAAAATTCCCCGAAGAGCCTGTCTATTCGATGCCCAGATGGCGGTAAACCGTTTGAACCGGATCGGATCCGTCTGCTGTCCGGACCCCTGCAAGCCAATCTTCCAATATGGCGGGATTTTCTTTTAACCACTCCCGGGCCGCTTCCCGCGGCTCAGCACCATTCTCCATGGCCATCATGATTTCGTTCTCCATCTCCAGAGTGAATTCCAGGTTTTTGAAAAACCGGGCCGCATTCGGTCGTTCTTCCATGAAACCGCTCCGGACATTGGTGTATACATTGGCCGCTCCATAATCCGATCCAAAATATTCGCCACCACCGGCCAGATAAGTAATGTTATATTTCATGTTCATGGGGTGGGGCTCCCAACCCAGGAATACGATCCACTCCTGCCGCTCCACATGCCGGTTCACTTCGGCAAGCATCCCTGCCTCGCTGGACTCAAGCAGGATGAAATCGCTTAAACCATAGGCATCATCTTCAATCATTTGCAGGATCAGTTCGTTTCCGTCATTGCCCGGCTCAATTCCATATATCGTACGGTCGAATAACTCCGCGTGCCCTTTTAGATCCGAAAAATGAGTGACTCCCTGTTCGGCAACATAATCAGGAACGGCAAGGGTATATTTTGCCCCCTCCAAATTTATTCCGATGTTTTCGACCGTACCGTGATCTAAATGGGGCTGTGCGATTTCCTGCATCGACGGCATCCAGTTTCCCAGAAACACATCTTTTTCACCTGAAGAAAGTCCCTGATAAACCATAGGCACCGAAACGCTGGTCACCACCACATCATAGCCGAGGGCTTCCAGAACAAGGGAAGCAGCAGCGGAAGTTGCCGCTATATCCATCCACGGCACCTTTATCAGTTCTATGGTACCAAATTCCTGACTGCTGTCGCCGATTTCATTTGTTGATAGCAAAAAAAACCCATATAACAACAAAGTTAAAACGACCACACCGGCAAAAACGGCAAATACCATTCCGGCTTTATTCATATCCAGCCTTATTAATCACGGGGCAATAGTTCCGGGTCGTTGCTCAAACCCGATGATTGTCCGCTACACCTGATAAAGATACCGTTATCAACTCATTCTTCCAGTTCGCGAATGCGGACCGAGCGAATATCGGTGGGATGGCTCTCTGCCTGGAAAGCAATATAACCGCCCTCAAGCGGGGTGCCGTCTTCAAGCTGAAGATCGGTGTATTCCATAACCACTTCGCCGTTCAGGATGTGCTGGGCAATTTCATCACCGCGAACAATCAGTTCGGCAGTAACCCACTCGCCGGGATAGTGCGTCGGTCCGCCGGAATCGATACAGTGCTCGGTTCTCAATTCACCATCGATAACCACATGGGTGCCCGGCGTGCATACACTGCCGTTGGGACGCTCTGTCCCCTCGTCTCCGCCCAGCAGTTGAAACTCAATGGAGGTGGGAAAATCCTGATCCAGCTCCATGGATTCTGCCGATTGGGAGTGGTACATGATTCCGTTATTAAGGTAGGCCCAGCCGGCACCGCCTTCCACCTGTTCCCCTACAAACCGGTACTCAACTTCCAGATGGTAGTGTGAAAACGGCTCTTCATAAAAAATATGGCCAAAACGATCATCAAAGGTATCATATCGGTCGTAGCGGACCTTCATGAGTCCGTCTTCCACCCGGAAAGTCTCACCATAATTATCATTCAGTTCATAGCCCCTGATTTTCAGATCCCAACCATCAAGGTTTTCACCGTTAAAAAGGTCGACCCACTCTCCGTTCCGGTCTGCCGGGTCACCACAGCCTGAGATAATAATAAAACCCAGTAGTGCCATCGTAAATATTTTCCCGAAAAAACGGTTTTCCTTCCCTGTTTTCGTTACATTCATCATAAGAGCCTCATTATTTCGTTGGTAAATGGAAGCCGGGCAAGCGGCAGCTAAGTTATTATAATCGTCTTCCTGGCAAATATCTGCAACTTATTTATCTCAAATTTGTACCATTTCTCCAATTTCGAGACACCTGAATATTAATCATTCCCCATTTAGGAGGAAAGTACCATGACAAATATTGATAGAAGAGAATTTCTGAAAAAAACCGCCGCCACAACCCTGGGCGCCACTTTTCTGAAAGCCGGTTCACCATTCATTGCCAATGCCGGAAATCTCGACCGGATGCCGATGCCCACAAGAAGACTCGGCCGGACCGGCTATCAGGCAAGTATTTTGAGTCTTGGTGGCCAAAGTACCCTCGAACAACCTGACCGGCTGGATGAATCGGTAGAAATTATCAACCGTGCCATCGATCTGGGCATAAACTACATCGACACCTCTGAAGTGTATGGTGACGGGATAAGTGAAACCTATATCGGAGAGGTGATGAAAGACCGGCGTGACGAAGTTTTCCTCACGACCAAAACCTTCCAGCGGACCGCTGAGGGGCTCGAGGAAAACAACTTCCGGAAAAGCTGCGAACGACTGCAGACCGACTATATCGATCTCTACCTGTTTCATTATGTCAATGATATGGAGACCCTGAACACCGTCCTGGATCGGGAGAACGGCGCCGTGCTGGCCTTTGAAAAACTCAAGGCGGAGGGGAAAATCGGATATATCGGACTTAGCAGTCACTCCTCCGAGGTGCTTTCGGCCGCCCTTGACCGGTATGATTTCGATTGTGTTTTTCTGACATTGAACGCTGCCGGCATGAGCATGAACAGACCCCCCGCCGAAGCCAGGACTTTTCTGAAAAAAGCGGCCGATAAGGATGTCGGGGTCATCGCCATGAAACTGACCGGACGCAACAGAATTTTCGATACCGGAATCACCATGGAACAGAGCGTGGGTTATTCCCTGAGTGCAGGCCGTAACGGGTCGCATTTTCCGGTAGCTACCGGCGCGATTGGCATTACCAACGTGGAACAGGTCGAAGAGAATGTACGGCTGGCCAAGCAGTATTCACCTGTTGCCGATGCCGATATGACCAGGCTCGAGGAAGAGTTTGCTACCGGTTGATGACGCACCGTTGTTTAATCTTCCATTGCGGTAGCCAAGCTCGATTGCTTAACGCACCATTACTGGCGTAACCAACGGTTGCTGAACATCTGGTTTCTAACGTGCCGGGGCGGGAAGCGTATATCACCTTTCTTTTGCAAACACTGCTGTTTATCCCGGTGCGGCGACAACCGGTGAATAAAACCGGATGTCATGCCTCCTGCCGGATAGTAAACGAATCCTGCGAAAACACCGGTTTTCCATCGATTATGGTCGCCCAGACTGAAAAATCATCGGGATCCATCAATACAAGATCGGCATCTTTTCCGGTTTCAAGAGTTCCTTTCCGGTCATCAATACCGAGCAATTTCGCCGGGAGCCTGGTCACACTGTCGAATGCCGTCTCCAGTGAGCATCCGGTAAATTCCATGAAATTGACAGCGATCTCCCGCAAACTCATCGTGGTGCCGATTAGCAGCCCGTTAAGACGGCGTGCCACTCCGCCCCGCGACTCATATTCACTTTGATTAAAAAAGTAACGTCCATCCGGCAATCCCAGCCCCTGAATGCCGTCTGTAATGCATATACAACGCTCCGGACCCAGTAATCGATAGGCAAAATCCACCATACGGGGGTGTACATGATGGCCATCACTGATAATCTGAGCGGTGATATCCCGGTTTTCAAAAATAGCGGCCAGTGGGCCCGGCTCCCTGTGATGCAATGGCCTCATCGCATTGTAAAGGTGCGTGACATGAGTAATACCGGCCTCAAAACCCCGCATTGTTTCGTTATAATCGGCATCGGAGTGGGCAAAAGCGGCTATGACATCGTTGCGGACCAGTTCACGTATCATATCAAGATGTCCGGGCAGCTCCGGAGCAATGGTCATCATCTTCAATGCATCCCCGGTGATCTCCAGAATCTTCTCCAGGCCGCCGGGTTCGGCCGGATAAATCGTATCTTTGGTCATTCCGCCTTTCTTCTTCACATTCACATAAGGTCCTTCCAGATGATATCCCAATAACCGGGCTCCTCCCAGATCATTGCCGACACAGTCCCGGGTCTCCCGCAGATGGCGGCTGTCATCCTTCGGCGTAATAAATGTTGTGCCCAGAAAACCGGTAGTCCCGGTTTTTGCCAGAGTAGTGGAAATCGTCTGAAGAGCCTCGTTAGTACCGTCCAGCATATCCGAACCACCAGCTCCATGGATATGCACTTCAATGTGCCCCGGTGTCACAATCCGTCCGCCCGCATCCACCACCGGAACCGTTGTCTCCGGGACCTGGTCGCCAATCGCCCGGATCAATTTTCCCTCAATTAGTATGGATACCGGACCGGCATTCACCGGTTGGTTATAAAGCCTGCAATTCCGTATCAATAGCGCATTTTTCATAAAAATATACGTGGTTCTTACGTGCGTGTTGCTCCTGTTTTGTTTACCTGATCAATATAATTGTTTACATTATCCTCTTAAAAAATTAAATCAGTTGAAAGGCCCCATGACCGGGCCGGCGCCCGGACACACAGGCGCATGATTAAATACGGTTATAGCGTTGTATGTGACCGCTTAAAACAGAACTTGAAACTCATGAAGAGTGATCAAAGGATTATTCGTAGTATTTCTTCCCTTTCTTGAGATACATCAAGGCCGGAATCGATGCTTCTGCTTGAGTAAAAATTTCTAAACACGGGATAACATGGCTGTTATAGGGGTGGATCTGGGCGGAACCAAACTGGCTGTCGCATCATTCGACCGCTCGGGTTCCATGCTTGACAAAAAAGTCACCGCTCTGCAGAACCGTACCGGTAAAGATGTCGGGCAATTGATCGTATCTGAAATCGACAGGATGATTAAACGTATGCGATCTACTGCCGGTGACGTCACGGGGATCGGGATATGCGTGCCGGGAATCTATCACGCCGGCCGGGGATCGGTCTGGGCACCCAATATTCCGGAATGGGAGAACTACCCGCTTCAAAAGGAGGTTGCAGCATACCTTGAGGATCGGGGTGAACAACTGCCTGTGCGAGTGGAGAGTGACCGTGCCTGCTATATCCTTGGAGAAACCTGGAAGGGGGCTGCCAGAGGATGTAAAAACGCCATTTTCCTGGCTGTCGGGACCGGCATCGGAGCCGGTATCCTGTGTGACGGTAAGGTACTCCGCGGACACGGCGATATCGCCGGTGCGACCGGATGGATGACACTGCATCCCGAATTCGATCAGAAATATGCTTCCTGCGGATATTTTGAGTTTCATGCATCGGGGAAGGGTATTGTTACCATAACACGGGATTTGTTGAAACAAAATCCCGATTATGACGGACAACTGCGGCAAAAAGAGCTCCGGGACCTCTCCACCCGGGACATTTTCATGGCCCATGAGCACAACGATCCGATTGCCGGCCCGGTGATCCGGCATGCCATAACCTGCTGGGGTATGGCCGTGGCAAATTTTGTGAGTCTTTTGAATCCTGAAAAGATTATAATAGGCGGTGGTGTGTTTGGTCCGGCCGCCGTTTATCTGAACGATATTGAACGGGAAGCAGCCCGTTGGGCTCAGCCGATCAGCATGAAACAGGTGCGAATTGAAGTCAGCGCCCTGGGCGGTGATGCCGGACTGACCGGTGCGGGCAAACTCGCCATAGATTGAAAACTGAATCATAAATCTCCCGGGGAAACTTATAATGCCTCAATTTAACAGTAAAATGGTTTTTACAGCAGCCTGCTTCGGGATGTTGATATTTGGAATTGTGATGGCGGTGCTGGGATCGGTACTTCCTTCCGTGATAGAAAAATTTCAAATCGACAAAGCCGATGCCGGTTCTCTTTTCACGCTGCTGACCGTGGGTATGATGGTCGGATCTTTTCTTTTCGGACCGCTGGTGGATCGTTTCGGTTATAAACCACTGCTTATCATTTGTGCTGCCATCATCATTATCTTTTTCCAGGGAATCGCGTTCGCGCCTACCATGGGATGGCTCAAGTTCTCTCTGGTCTTCGCCGGTGCCGCCGGCGGAGCCATCAATGGAGGCACCAATGCCCTGGTGTCCGACATCAGCGAGGGAAAACGCGGCTCCCGTCTCACCTACCTCGGGGTGTTTTTCGGTGTGGGAGCTTTTGGCGTCCCGCTCCTGCTGGGCACTCTGCTAGATCGTTTCACCTATGAGATTCTGATTTCCGGAGTAGGAATCATGATCATCCTGCCGCTGGCCATGTTCCTTTTTATCCGTTTTCCCAGGCCCAAACACGAACAGGGCTTTCCTCTTGCCGATGGAATCGGACTGACCAAAGAAGGCACCCTGTTGTTGCTGGGGGTCATGCTCCTGCTGCAAGGGGGCATGGAAATGGGAGTGGGAGGCTGGTCGGCGACCTATTTCAACGAAGTGCTTGATATCGCACCCAACATATCCGTCCTCATATTGTCCACATTCTGGTTCGGACTGATGGTTACACGTGCCGTGCTCGGAAATTTGCTGTTGCGTTATTCCGCTTCCAAAATTCTTCGTATCAGCCTGGTCATTGCCCTGGCCGGATCCATTATTATGCTTACAGCCCCTAATCCCGTTATTGGTCTGCTTGGCCTGATCCTTACCGGTATCGGTTTTGCAGCGGTTTTCCCCGTCGTTCTTGCCTATGTAGGTGACCTCTACGCAAAACTCTCCGGCACCGCGTTCAGCGTTGTATTTACCATCTCCCTGTTCGGCGGAATGTCCATTCCCTATTTCATCGGAATCCTCTCCAATAATATGGGCCTTCGCATCGGATTGATACTTATTCCGGCCGGCATCATCCTCAATTACATCCTTTTCTGGATCGTTCACCGGCGCATCCGCAAAGCCAGAGAAAAAAACAGGCCGGTGACCGGTTTCCAGAAACCAACAACCATATAACCTGATTAATGTCTGTTTCTGCTGCCCTTATTCCCGGAAATCCGCCCCGGCCAAATCATTTTCACTTAAATAATCAGGGATACGAACGGCAAAACATCATTCAGAAATTAATCACCATTTATGCCCATAAAACAACAGGAGAACCACATGCTTGCCAAACAATGGTTGAACAACACCCGCGAAGTAATGGACAACATCGAAAACACGCAGATGGACGCCATTCAAAAAGCCGCCGAAATCATGGCCGACACCATTGAAGCCGAACGCTGGGTTCATACGTTCGGCTGCGGTCACGCTACACTTCCCATAGAAGAGATGTACCCCAGAATAGGCGGATTTGTCGGCTTCCACCCCATGATCGAACTGCCTTTGACATTTTTCACCCGGATCACCGGCGAAATGGGAGTACGCCAGTTCGTTTTTCTGGAGCGTGTGGAAGGTTATGGCAATGAGATCATGAAGAGCTATGATTTTGACAAACGGGATACCATGTGGCTCATCTCCCACTCCGGCATCAACAACGTCAATATTGATGTTGCGCTCGAAGCCAGAAAACAGGGGATGAAGGTTATCGTCATGGGTTCGGCAGAAGCCTTCAGCGACAAGGAGTCGAGACACTCCTCCGGGAAAAAGATATTTGACCTTGCCGATGTTGTGATCGACTCCTGTGTACCGGCCGTCGACGCCTCTGTGGAGCTGAAAAATCACAAGGATAAAATCGGGCCGGTATCGACCATGGCATTCGTCTCTATTGTCTGGATGACGATCACCACCGTAGCTGAAATCCTGGCGGATCGCGGTGTCAAACTCTACATCCACCCATCCCACAACGTTCCGGGCGATACTACAGCCCGGGAGCGGCTGGACGAAGCTCTGAGCGAGTACAAACGGCGGATTGCCGGAGTGTGACTCGTTTCGGCTCCCTCGGCCACGGTTTGTCCAGGCCACTGGTATTGTCTCAATACTTAATTACGGTTCTGTGCATTATCAGCCGGTTGCAGACCGCCGTCCGTGTTTCGTTTTCAGTCTGAGATCGTCACCGTTGAGGTCCGGCTTCCGCGTCCCGTGGTCGTAAAAGACCGCAAACGGATTTCCCGGGTACCGGATACCTCTACAGGCTCAACATAGCGGGCCGAGTTTACTGCCGGCTCACTGCCATCGGTGGTATAGCGGATCTCCATACCCGGATAGGAGACATTGGCTTCCAGCACTCCATCCCGCACAACCGCACCCGGTGGCGGGATCCGGTAAACATAACCACCATTCATCGCGTCAAGTCGCGGGAGTTCACGTTGAGCAAGACGATTGGCAAACTCATTCCACGAAACGGAAAGTGCCTCAAGACGCTGGTCGCGATCCTCGATTTCCATCCACTCCTGCTCCGGCACCCATGCCCGTTCGGCGAGAGAAATCATTCGTGGAAGGGCCATAAACTCCACCCGTTCGGGCGTACGGAAGGTCTCCGACCAGAGCTGTGCCTGGAGCCCCAGAATATTATCCCGGCCTTCTTCGGTCAACTGTTCGTAGCCGTCATAGGCATCCTCCGGCATGGGCCGGCCCAGATAATCTTTCACTCCGCTTTTATAAAGATCAAACGGAATAAACGCGTAAGGATCCCGGGCATTGACGAATCCGGCCCAGTACAGTCCCGCCTCTTCCGGATGCTTCTGGTAGGAGAGATCAAAATAGAAATTGGAAGCATGGTTCATCAGAATCTGGTAACCGGCATTGGCAAGCTGATAGGAGTACGATTCGGTGCCGGTGCCCCAGATATTGGACCAGACATAAGGAATAGACGATCCGGCAAACAGCGGATTTGGTACCGTCTCTCCCGTTTGCGGCTCTTCTATCAGGGAAAACTCTTCCCAGGCCGCCATGGTGAGTCCCCGATCGGAGATATCGGCTTCACTTCGTGCAAAAAAGTAATCCATCAAATCATCAACAGAGTCCACTTCACCGGATTCTTCGATGAAAGCCTCACATACCGGTGAATCTTCCCAGACGCCATAGGGCACTTCATCGCCGCCGACATGGATGGAGGTCAGCGGTGCACCGGCGGCCTCGTGCATGTCGATAAGTTCATCGTAGACCACCCGGAGAAAACGATATGTTGACTCCTGGCAGACGTTAATCACGTTGTCGTTCCAGCGCTGAATGGACATGTATTCGGATTCATCTTCGGGATCCTGGATCCGGTACCGATCGGCCTCCTCTCTGCGTCCCTCATCAATAAGTCGCTCATACCGGTTTTCCATCGCAATGAGCGCAGCACGGGCGTGTCCCGGAACATCTATCTCCGGGATGATTTCAATGTGCCGGTCGTTCGCATAGCTAAGAATATCCATATATTCTTCCCGGGTGTACCAACCGGTGCCCAGCGAAGCATCAGGATCGGCATAGGGACCCGATCCGTAGGAAGGAACCAGATGTTCACTTTCATCGTGCGTATGGCCTCGTCGCCCTCCGATCTCCGTCAGCTCCGGAAAAGCATTGATCGCTATTCGCCACCCTTCATCATCGGTCAGATGAAAGTGGAATTTATTGAGCTTGTAAAAAGCCATGACATCCAGCAGCTTCTTGACCGATTCCACCGACTGGAAATTCCGGGAAACATCCAGGTGCATTCCGCGATAGGTAAATCCGGGCGCATCTTCGACTGTTACAGCGGCAACCGGTATAACCGAGAGCGGTTCTTGCCACACATTTACCGGAAGCAGCGCCCTCAGACTCTGGATACCGTAAAAGACACCTGCCGGATCGCTTCCCGTAATGGTCACTCCGTTTTCAGAAACCGTAAGTCGATAAGCTTCATCACCACTTTGTTTTTCAGACCCTTCAACCGAAATATCGCCCTGCTCCAGCCTGATAACATTATCACCGTTTGTAGCAGAACCCTCAATAAAAACTTCCGGAATGGTCCCGAGCATCATACCCAGCGCTTCAGCCAGTAATTGCGCTTCGCTTTCCAGTCCGTCTTCATGGACGATTCTTGTTTCTAAATTCAGTTCAAACTGACCGGATTGCTGATCGAATGCCACCGGTGTTGGAACGATGCTTCCCACCTGTTCTACAGGCAAAACGGACATATCGGCATTGTTTTCAAACAGGACATCCGCTGTGGCAACCGGCACCACATCGTCAGGCGAACGATGCAGCTGCTCTTCACGCTCAAAAGGTTCTGGTTCAACCGGTATGGTGGCGATATGACCATCATCAAATTCGAAGTAGGCGCCATCCGGACCATCGATCTTCATGACAGAGGCGCCCAGTGCCTCAAAAGTAAAACGAAAGCGGTCTCCGGAAGATAACGGCTCATAGTCTTCTCCGGGCGTAATGCGGTATAAATCACCGTTAATATGAGTCACATTGACCGGACCGGATACCGTCTCGGTATCAATGAGCCTTAAAAAATTGAAATATACCGCCCAGTCATCCTCGAGTAGTCCCTCGTGATCACTGACCATACTGATTTCACTAAGCGTTCTGCCCTCCACTTCAAAATTGGACAGGACTTCCCAGTGCATCCTGAAGTCACCCGACTGAACCGTTTCCGGCCTGTCACCACAGGCGGATGTCATTAAAACTGCAGCTGTTATCAGGGAAATAAATGCTTTTTTCTGTTTCATAGATAAAAAAAATTTTGTTAAGGAATAATACAAGTTAGGAAATTCACCGCTTTTTGGTAACTGTTTTTACTCTTGGCCCGACGCGACCGGTTTGCCGCATTTAATCACTTTTAATTGACAAGATAGTTGCATCATTCAGGACGACATGTGATTGCCGGCATCGGCTGAATGATGGATTCCATATCCGTCAATTACCGGCATTTTTCGTCCGGAGCAAGGGATACACCGTTTTTTTCCATCGGACTCCACCACCCTTTTTGCCATAACCTGTTCACCGCATATACTGCAAACTTCATCGGCATAGGAAGGTGCATAATCCGGTACCGTCACCTCTACCCGCTTTGTCTCAAAAAGACGATCGACATCCAGTGAAAGGGTACCGAATGCCCGCTCAATGCCGCTCTTCCGGTAAGCGGCCACCTCTTCCGGATCACGGTTCTGCTTCACCACCACGCGATGATACCTTTGGTCAAAATCGGGGAAAGCGTCGCTTATAAGAGAACGGGATTCGGGCCTGGAAATGAAGCGAATTCCTTTACCATCCCGTTTGGTCAGTGTAAATGCCATTTTCCCGACATCGTGGAAGATCAGGCTGTTGTTTCCGAAGGAGCAGCCCGTGACCAGCTGCACACCATCGGACAGGCAGTTATTGGTCTCCACAATGGCCAGCAGGTCTTCAAGTCCGTCTGAGTCCGTTCCCATCATCTGCATGGCGCGCGTTGCGGCCATCACACCCATGGCCAGACCCGGACAATAATGGCCGTGCATCTGTCCGGCCTGAAGCAGCAATTGTTCGGTGTCGCCTGCCCTGATGTGCTTCCACACCAATAGCCGTGGATTAGACTTTAATACATCGGTATGGACCTTCTCTATCTCGTTATTCTCAAACAGCGATGTATCACACGCCTTGATATCCAGCACAGGGGTACCGTCAACGGCATCCAGTCCGGTCACCCGCAACCGGT
>SLOL01000068.1 GCA_007132495.1 Balneolales bacterium | reverse complement strand
CATGTCGTCATATTCCATTTCACGACGGGTAACCTCCCGCAGTTCGCGTAAGAGCGCCGTTTCAGAGGTGGAATGGGCCTCGGCATAAGCTTCGGCATCAGGCAATACGATCATATCCGATCAACTATTAATTCCTGTCAATATGCTAAAAAATGTCAACGCTACCTGGCATTTGTACTTTATCGTTACCTGTCAGTTACATTTAACTGCTTCCTTCCAGTTTACCTGATTATTACCCGGCAGTTTCACTTGATTGCTTTGAAGTTGCTACATTCCCGGCAATTGCACGTTATTGTTACTTGCACGTTATTACTTCCTGGCAGCTGTACTTCATTGTTACCCGGAAGTTTCACGTTATTTCTTCCCGGCACTTACACGTTATCGTTATTACCACTTTTTAGCAACTTCATTATTAAACCTTAAGGCCATGCGCAACAGGAATCGGTACTCTTTTTTGTTAATCGGTTTATTTTTACGTTTATTAACAACCCGAAAGCCGTAATATCAGAGGCTTGATAATACAAAACGCTAACACACAACCCGCAAAAACTTTGACTTGTGTCTACTGTTCTCAGAACTCAGAACTATGTAATCTGTAATCTGAACTCTGTCTTCTGTTTTCTGAACTCTGTACTCTGTATTCTGTATTCTGTCTTCTGAAAAAATGTCCTTAGAATCCAACTCAAGCGATGTAATGCGTATCATTCTGGCATCCGCCAGTCCGAGAAGGCGGATCCTGTTGCGCCAAATCGGCCTCACCTTCGAAGTGGTGCCCGCAGCTGTACCGGAGGATGTGGAGAACGGAGCGGATCCGGTCATGACGGTGGAACGGCTTGCTTTAAGCAAAGCCGAAGCGGTGGTTGACAGACACCAATCCGCAGGTGAATACCGCAAGCCGGCAGCCGGGATGAACACTACAACAGGCTCAAAATCCGCAGGAAATAACGGAGCTCTTTTTATCGGTTCCGACACGGTCGTGGTGCTCGACGGCAACATCCTCGGCAAGCCGGAGTCCGCCGACCGGGCCGCCGAAATGCTGCGGTCCCTGAGCGGATGCACCCATCAGGTCTATACCGGAGTCGGACTCATACACACCGCAAACAGCGGTGTAATCCTTGTCCGGCATCGCTTTCACGAACGGACAGACGTCACTTTCGGCGACCTGACCGATGACGAAATAGCCGCCTATGTCGCCGGCGGCAGCCCCATGGATAAAGCCGGTGCTTACGGCATCCAGGATGACCTCGGGGCCCTTTTCGTCCGGAAAATCGATGGCGACTACTACAATGTGGTTGGATTTCCCCTCTACCGGTTTTACAGGGAGGTCAATAAGCTGGTGCCCGGACTCGTTACTCCTTTCGAAAAGGCTGTTGCTGATCGAACCAATGTTACAACCGGAATTTAACGACATGTCCCGACCTGTTTACCTGTTTCCTCTTTATTTAGTGCTGATGTTCCTCCTGGCGGTGCCTCAGACCCATGCCCAGACCGATGTGGACCGTTTCACGCTGGGCAATCAGCTGTTGCGCAACGGAGAATACGAGGAGGCATTCCGGATATTTGAAGAGCTTATGGAGCAAAACCCCCGCTCCTATGCCGTATACGACCGGGCCATATCGGCATTGATCAACCTGAATCGCTTTGACGAGGCCATCGACATCACACTTAACCGCCTGGATGAGTACGCCGGTGATGTGAATACCCGGGTCACGCTCGGAGAACTCTATCATATTTCCGGAGAAACGGAAAAAGCGTCCGAAGCCTGGAATGAGGTACTCGACCGCCATTCCGATACGCCACAGGCTTATCGCCGCATCGCCCGCACGATGAATGAACACCGGCTCTACCGCGAGGCGATCGACGTCTATCAGCGGGCACACCGCCAGTTCAATGACGCCAGCCTTTTTGCATTCGAAATGGCCGAAAACCACCTGGCGGTGGCCGAATTCGAACCCGCCATGGATATCTATCTGGATGTTCTGGCATCGGATGAACGCATCCAGAGTCGCATCCAGCGCCAACTGCTCAATTACGATGAACGCCGGCTCTACGATATCGCCATCCTGCTGACCGAAGAGCGCCTCGAGCATACAACCCCGGGAGACGAAGAGGACCTGATCTACCGCGATTTTCTGGTTTGGCTGAACATGGAACGCGAACTCTACCGGCGGGCGCTTGCGGCGGCACAGACGCTGGAGCGGTACAGTCACAACGAAAGGCACGTCCTGTTCCGCACCGGTCGCGAGCTTCGCAGCCGCCAACAATTTGAACTGGCCGAAGAGGCCTTTGCCTATTATCTGGACCTGGAACAACACCCCCTCCAGCCCCGCAGCTATGAGGAGCTTTCCCGCACCTATCAGGACCAGGCCGCCAAACTGATCGACGAAAACATGAATTTCGGCGGTGCGGCCGACTCGCTTTACCGCAAAGCTTTTGACACCATCGAACAGCTGACTGCCCGCTATCCACGTTATGATCGTATTCTTCAAATCCATATGATCCAGGCCGAGCTGGCTCTGGACCATCTCAGTGATCCGGAAGCCGCCGAATCCTATCATGAAAAAATGGAGCAGGTCGCAGCCTCTGAGGATGAAGAAGCTCTGGTCTACTATGTTGAAGGAAGGATATTGCTGTTCCGTGCCGACTTCTCTCTGGCCCGGGTGGCATTCACACGGAGCAACCGGCTGGCCGGAAGCGGCAATGTGGCCGAAAAGAGCCGCTACTACCTCGGCCTCGGTGACTTTTACAACGGCGATTTCACCTACTCCCGGTTACAGCTGCGCTCCCTGGAACGCCAGAACCACTCCTGGTTTGCCAACAATGCCCTGCAACTACGCTACCTTATCCAGGACGCCTATGATGAAGAAGGCGATAACACCCTGCTCAAACGCTACGCCCGCGCACGCTACCAATTTGATACCGGCAACAACACCGAAGCTGTCCGGTTGCTGGTGGATGTACTGAATGAGCCGGGCCACGGTTCGCTGCACGGCGAGTCGGTCCTGCTGCTGACCCGCGCCCTGCGCAACATCAATCCCGAAATCGCCTTCGGCATGATCGACCGCTACGCCCGGCGCCCCTCGGTACAACGGGCTGCCGGCGAACGACTCCTTTGGGAACGGGCCCGGCTTGCCGAACTGGTTCATACCATGCACCAACACCGGTCGGAAAACGCCAACGGCAGCACCCGGCCCACCGGCGGCGGCACCGAAGGCTCATCCGGTGGCGACACCGAAGGCTCATCCGGCAGCGACCAGCCCACCGGCGGACTTCTGCCGTCCGAACTTTTTCAGGAGCTGCTGGACAGTGACGGCGAGTTTTTCGGAGGGTCACTGCATCACGTTCAGCTCACGATGGCTAACGTCGTGGATTACTATGAAGAACTGCTCATGCACTATCCGGACGGATACTACTCCGACATCACCCGCAACCGGATTCGCAACCTGGAACAAACATCACGTGAAATCTGACTCAATAGTCGTATATGAGACGTACCTGCTCATCCAACCGTTTAT
>SLOL01000200.1 GCA_007132495.1 Balneolales bacterium | reverse complement strand
CGTACGGTAATCTTGCGGAATCCGGCGAATTTTCCGATGCCGTGGTCCACATGCACCACAAAATCTCCGACGTTCAAATCTTTCAGCTCCTTGAATGAAATTCCACCCCGACGCGGTTTGCCTTTGGACTTCGGGCGATGGTAGCGGTTGAAGATCTGGTGATCGGTGTATGCCGCAATGCCGGCCTCCGGAAGAATGAATCCGCGATGGAGGGATTCGACCGACAAGTGGTATCGCAGTTCAGGGCCGGACTCTCCCAGGAGTTCTTCAAAACGCTTTCGCTGCCCTTCATTGTCGCAAAGGATATAAGTGTCCAGATTCTGAAGGCTCAGATCGGCAAGATTCTTGCGAAGCAGCTTCACGGAGCTGTTGAAATCGGGCTGGGGACGTGCTTCCAACCGGTATTCGGCATCCGCACGGACATCGGAGGGGAGCGCACCGAAAAGCAGCCGGGGATAGTTTCGGAGCTGCTGTGCCAGTTCATCGGGGGCGAGATAGCAGCTGCCGGGCTGCTCCGGAGCAGAAGCGGATTCGTCGCCGCCGGCGCTCTTTCCGATACCCGGTTTGGATTCGTCGCCGGAATCGTCATTGGATACGGCATTGAATTCGGTATCGGAATTGCCGCCGGAACCGGTAATGTCACCGGTGTTGGTGCCGGCGATTTCGCTGTACCGCTTTTCGGCCTCCTTGTAGAGCCGCTGCAGCTCCGCCAATACGCCGGGATAGTCCAGCATTGCCACCGGTGTGGCCTCCGGAAAGAAGGAGATCAGTGACTGCCTTGCTTCCCGGGACATCGCTTCGGGGTTGGGAACCAGCCGGATGTAGTCGAGGAATGCGACTGATCGCTGCGAATCGGGGTCGAACTCACGGATCGAATCAATTTCATCGCCGAAGAACTCAATCCGGACCGGATATTCTCCGGAAAACGGAAAAATGTCGATGATGCCTCCTCTTCGGGCATATTCACCGGGTTCATTGACAAAAGAAACCGCCTGATAATTCTGGTCGGCGAGCTTTGCGGTCAGCGAGTCGGGTATCATCTCGGTGTTTTTCCGAAGGGTAATGGATGCTTTTGCAAAACTCTCCGGGGCCGCCATTTTGTCAAACAGTGCTTCTGCCGAAGTAACCACAATGGTTTCGCCGGATTCGCGGATCCGGTCGATGACATCCGCCCGTTGCGCCGTTACGGTCGTATCCCTGATCCGGCCGATTTCATAAGGCCGGGTGCCGGACGGTGGAAAGTAGCAGGCACCGACAGTATTCAGCGCGTTGATGTCCGAGGTAATAAACTGCGCCTGGTCGGCGTCCGGAGTGACGACGACCAGGGGAAGGTGCTTCTCGGCCAGATTCGCCAAAGCCAGTGAACTGGTTGATCCGATGTAGTGCTGCAGACGAATGACACTGCCGGGCTGCAGCTGCCGGACTATCTCATCCTGTGGAAATACTTTCGAAAAAATCCGCGCTATCTGCGTCAGTGACATGGTATCGGTAGTCATTCAATCTAATTCGGTCCGGAAAAGCCATCGGTCACAGACAAACGATAACAGCATAAGGATCATTCCCCAGCCCAGAAAGCCTTTGTAAAGTTCGGAAAACTCCTGATAGACGACCTCGTCAAATTCGCTCTGTTCCATTTCGTCGATTTCCTGGTAGACCTGCTCGAGGGATTCATTGTCGGTCGCCCGGAAATAACGCCCACCGGTGGTCCCGGCGATCGTCCGCATCATCTCTTCGTCAATCTCCACGCGTATTTCATGATACCGGGTGCCCCGGAGGGGGTCCTGGACCGGATACGGGGCCGTACGGGCATCGGTACTGGCCCCGATGGTATAGACCCGCAAACCGAATGTGGCGGCCAGCTCCCCGGCCGTGATCGGGTCGATTTCCCCGGCGTTGTTTTCACCGTCGGTGAGCAGTATGATGACCCGGCTTTCGGCATCGCTGTTGCGCAGGCGGTTGACGGCCGTGGCCAGTCCCATTCCGATGGCGGTCCCGTCCCGGACCATGCCCAGATCCACCTGTTCAAGCTGATGCTGCAGCAGATTGTGATCCAGGGTCGGAGGCACCACCGTAAAGCTTTCGCGGGCAAAAACCACCAGTCCAATGCGGTCCGAAACCCTCCGGTCCACAAAATCGGAGGCCACCTCCTTGACGGCCAGCAGGCGGTTGGGCTGCATGTCCTCGGCCAGCATGGAGGAGGATATGTCGAGCACCAGCATGATGTCGATGCCTTCGACATGGCGTTCGGTGTAGACCTGTTCATCCTGCGGACGGGCAAGAGCCGTTATGATCAGGATGATGGCGGCGATTTGCAGTAAAAAACCCGAATACACTCCGTAAGAGCGCCAGTTTCCGGTGAGGACTTCCAGATCGGAGGTGTCCGAATAGGTTACATACGCCATTTGGCGGCGTTTGTAGTAACGGTACCTCATCCAGATGATGACCGGAATGATCAACAGCGCCCAGAACCATTCCGGATTATCCCAAATCATTGCGGTGATCTTCTGTAAGTTTTCGTTGCTGTTCTTCTTCGTGCCTGTTGCGAAGTTCTTCTATCTTTGTACGATCGGTCTCAGCGATTCGCCCGGCAAGTTCCAGTGACTTTTCCATAACGTCCCGACACGCTGATTCATTGGGCTGATGTTTTGCAAATTTTACCAGGTCAGCTTCCTGAAGGATGGAGGAGGTGAGCCGGATGACCTCTTCGTCGAACCGGCGCCTCTCCAGTTCCCGAATGACCTCCCCGGTGGTTGACTCCATGGCCGGAAAATGGTGGGTCAGCTCGAAATAGGTACGGAAAGCATCTCCGATTTCGGTGTAATAGGCTTTGGCCTGCGTTGCCGGCTTCTTGTAGGAGGTTTCGATCCATTTGAGCTTTGTGCGCAGTTTTTTCAGAGGGCTTCGGAACGGTTCCGCCACCGGTTCGGGCACTTCCTCTGCAACAGTTTGTCCGAACAGGCGGTCACGGTATCGGTACCAGAGAAAGACAGCCACGGCTGCTAAAACAAGCGCCGCCAGAATCCACGGCCACCAGTTCCGCAGGAAAGGAAAAATGGGTTTTAGCGGACGCAACTCCGCCTCTTCATCATCAACACGGGGCTCATAGATGAATGATGCGGCCGGAATGACCACGAAAAGGGTGTCCGCGCCTTCCCGGAGTCCGGCATGCAGTTCGGGTACCCTTTGGGTGTCTACTCCGAAAAACTGCAGTGTGTAAATCAGGCTGTCACCACGATCATCCGTAATCACCTGCCTGTTGCGGATTACAAAATCGGCACCGAAATCGGCACTGTCGGGATATATCACTTCATCAAAGTCTTCCACCTCCTGCAGGCGCATGTGATAGCGGAAGATGTCGCCGGTCTGCAGCGTGTCGCGGTCCATGGACCGCGAGGCTTGTTGAGCTTCCAGTGGTTCAGCCGGGATGAGAAGCAGCACGCATATAACCGCCGGGACCAACAGCAACGAACAGCCGCTTATAACAGGCTTTTGAAGCCGGTCGATCATAGGAAGATGCAGATTATCG
>SLOL01000218.1 GCA_007132495.1 Balneolales bacterium | reverse complement strand
GTGATATTGAACCGGTCGAAGTAAAAACGTTTGTCGATCCGGACATCGAGCTGATGGAACGTGCCCAGCCGTTCTTCATTCAGGCGGCTGTAGTCCGGAAGTCCCAGATTGTTGACTTCCCAAACCTCCTGGCGTGATGAGCGTTCCACATTATAGGGGGTATAAGGAGTGCCGCCGAGGAGCTGCCAGCGAGGGCCGATGTCCCATCCACCGGTAAACTGTTTGCCGGCTGTCAGAGAGATCAGGTGCCGGTTATCCCATGTCGACGGAACAAAGGAACCGTCAGAGTCTTCAAATTGACTCCAAAACAGGGTATAGGCCAGGATGCCGTAAAAGTCACGATACAGCTTTTGCTGCCCCAGAAACTCGATTCCATAGGTGCGGCCACGAGATTCGGGTACCGCCGGTTCATTACCGATGACCCCGAAATCGCTGCCCATATTGGCAAGCGAGACCCCGTTACGGGTCAGATACGGATAGTCACGATACTGTTTGAGAAATCCTTCAATGGTAAAAATCAGGCTCTCCCGGGGCAGGTACTCGAAACCTGCGACGTAGTGATTGGATCGGATCCAGGTGATCCGATTGTCGCGATTAACCAGTCGTCCGTACTCATCGCGGTAGCCGAGAATGGTGTAGGGAGGGAGTTGGTAATAAATTCCGGCATTGGCGTTGAAGCTGAAATTGCTGGTCAGATACCAGGAGAGAGAAAAACGGGGAGAGAACTGGTCAAGCAGATTATTGGTGGCACCGGAGTAGTCGACGGCATCTAACCGGAATCCGGCCGACAGCAGCAGACGCCGTCCGAAATAGCCTGTACTGGCCTGGGCGAAAAGTCCCCAGCTGTGCAGATTCAGTTCGGAGCTGAAGTCGATGGTGCGTACGTCATCCTGTCCCGGGATAGAAACCCGGTCAAAGGTATCGTTGGTGTAAACGGCATACTCATAGTTGCCACCGAAATTCAAGCGAAAGGAGTCCCATCGGAATTCGTTTTCCACCCGGACCTTGTTTTCGGTTTCCACCGAGGTATAGTCGAAAATCAGGTTTTCGGGGTCATTGTCGTCATTGTTTTCATATTTGAAAGCCCGGTTGTTCAATTTGTATCGGCTCAACACAACGGTGGTTGTACGGTTGTTGCCGGTATTCCGGTACCGCAATCCGCGAGTGTAGTTCCACTGTTCGTTGACAGGCAAATAGCCGAGTATGTAGCGCTGCTGTTCGGTGTCGTTGGCACTGGTATTCAGCGAAAAATCGTCGATGGCGCCAAGGCCGATGAGGGTGAAGTCGTGATTGACCGCCGGCCGGTAACGAAACCGGAACTGCACGTCGGTGTAGATCGGAAGAAACGGGAGTTCCAACAGTTCAAAAAGATACTGCAGATATGACCGCCGGTAAGAGAAAATAAAATCGGCATTACTTCCGACAGGCCCCTCTGCGGTCAGGCCGAGATCGCTGGCACCAACAGTGGCGGTAAAACCGTAGTTCTCGCCGCCACTGCGTTGCCGCAACTCCATGACAGAGCTGAGTGTATTGCCGCGGTTGGCCGGGAAGGCTCCGGTGTAAAAATCGACTTCACGGATGAAGTCGACATTGATGAGTCCGACCGGCCCGCCAGAAGCCCCCTGTGTGGTAAAATGGTTGATGGTCGGAACTTCCACTCCATCCAGATAAAAAGAATTTTCACCGGGTGCCCCTCCGCGTACGATCAGGTCATTGCGAAAGCCACCTACTCCGGTCGACACCCCCGGCAATGACTGTATGACACGGGAAATATCCCGGTTGCCCCCGGGTGCCCGTTCGATTTCGGAGGTGCCGATGGTTCGCAAGGAGACCGGACTCTTTTCGGTCCGGTTAAAAGGCGAGGGGCGAATGGTGATTTCGCCAAGCTGCCGGGCATCCGGCTCCAGTTTTACATCCACCCGGATATCGCGGTTCCGGCTGATCTGTATTTCGTAAACCGTTTTGGAGCTATATCCGATATAACTGAAACGAAGATTGTACCGTCCCGGGGGGAGGTTTCTGAGTTCGAAGTTTCCCTCTTCATCGGCACTGGTTCCGAAATTGGTCCCTTCCACCAGGACATTGGCAAACGCCAGGGGGGAATCGTCATCGGCATCCAGGATCCTCCCGTAAACCAGACCACGTCCGGATTGTGATGATGTATCGACCAAAGCCGCAGCTCCGGAGGCTGTCCCGGCGAAATAGGAACCGGTCTCTGAGATGTACTTTGCCTGTGTCGCCACGTTCAAACCCAATGTGATAAGCAGGGGTAAGAAAAATCGGTAAAGGATTTTTCCCGGTACGGCTGTCCACGTTCCGGTATTGGAATTACCGGAGATCCGTAACAGGGAGGATTGAAAGGGCATCAAGCAAGTGATCAAAGACTTCGAAGTATGGTTTCAGATTCATTTTGTTGTAAGTGGGCAATCCTTTGGACAGTTCCATCTATTAGTGGTATTGTGGACATATCTGGTGTTATGGAATTGCGATGACCTGTCTGATGTGACATCCTGCATAAATTCTATGCAAGCGATTTTCGTTCCGGTCCTCTGATTAAATTTTCTGAAATTTGGACTCCGCATATCCTGGGGCTTGACCTGTGCCGGGGGCGAACTGGTCTCCCTTCTTTCGACGATCAGGGTGCCGGAATTGGGATATTTATCGTATCTTACAGGAATGTCATGAACCTGATAATGGTTGTATTGAAACGGTTCTGCGGAACAGGTGGCATGGCGGCGGTATTGAACTGATTCGGGCTGGTGATGCGACAGGTGTCAGAATGATATACAGGAATTTCGAAGATCTATGAATCGAAGAAAAAAATTGCGAACCTTATTTGTTGTGATGGCTGTTGTACTGGCCGGATTGGTGATTGCCGATTCCCTGGGTTTTTTCGACAGCAAGCCGTACCGAGAAGTTCCGCACGGAAACCACAGCCACTATGTTCCGCATGACCGTGATCCGAATGTCTCCATAAGTGATTTTCCGACACGTCCGCCGCGCGAAGGGGAGCGGATCACTCCGACCGGCCAGATCGTCCCGGACACCGAAGGTGAATGGTAACCGGGATGCGGTGCGGACAATAAACATGTAATCCAACAACAGACCACATTATGCCTCAAATAACCAGAATTTTCGGAATCGTACTAACACTGATTGGTATTATCGGCTATCTTGCTTCCGGTGCAGCAAGTATCACGGCTCTGATTCCCGCCTTTTTCGGGATCATATTCATCATCCTCGGCAGATTGGCCAACAAGGAAGCCATCCGTAAACATGTAATGCATGCGGCGGTGCTGCTTGCTTTCCTGGGAGTGTTAGGTTCATTTACCGGTTTGCTGGATCTGTTCTCCTGGATGGGCGGTAATGTTGAGGTGAATCTGCTTGCCGCATCGGTGCGCTCACTGATGGCATTGATCTGCATCGCCTATATTGTGCTTGGAGTCAAATCTTTTATAGACGCACGCCGGTCAGTGGCCTGAACGGCTGCACCCGGCTGGCCCATTTATGCAGCAAGGCAACCCCTTTGAAT
>SLOL01000031.1 GCA_007132495.1 Balneolales bacterium | reverse complement strand
CAGAATGATTATTGCTCCGGCAATGTTACTTCCAATAATCAGCTATCAATGGGTAGTATTCAAACCGGAAGTATGCAGACAAATAGTATTCAGAACGGAAATTTATGGAACTGGGAATTTACTCTTTTGTAGAGAACACACCGCTGGCCGGTTCCGGCGAGACCAGAGATCCGCAGCAACGGCTTCGTGACCTCCTTGAGGAGGCGGAACTTGCCGACCAGGCGGGTCTCGATGTCTTCGGCATCGGGGAGCACCACCGCCCCGAGTATCTCGCCTCGGCTCCTCCGGTAATCCTGGCCGCCCTGGCGGAACGGACCCGGAACATTCGTCTGACCAGTGCAGTGACGGTACTCGGATCCGACGACCCTGTACGTGTCATGCAGCAGTTTGCCACATTGGATCAGTTGTCAGGCGGACGCGTGGAAATCATGCCGGGCCGCGGCTCTTTTGTTGAGTCTTTTCCTTTGTTCGGTTATGAACTGGAGGATTACGAAGAGCTGTTTGCCGAAAAGCTGGAATTGCTGTTGAAATTGAGAAAATCGGAGCGAATTACCTGGTCGGGAAAACATCGGGCCCCTATTGATAACCGCGGGGTCTACCCACGTCCGCTTCAGGATCCGATTCCGGTTTGGATTGCCGTAGGCGGCACCCCAAAATCGGCGATACGTACCGGTTCGCACGGCCTTCCCATGGCCCTGGCCATCATCGGCGGCTATCCGGAACAGTTTGTGCCGATGGCCGAACTGCATCGCCGGTCTGCGCTCGAAGCCGGACATCCGCAGCCGGCTCTGAGCATCAACTCGCACGGTTTCATCGCCGATGACTCCCAACAAGCCCGGGATGAAGCCTTTCCTGCTTTCGCACTCACCATGGACCGTATCGGCCGTGAGCGGGGTTGGCCGCCGATGTCTCGCGAACAATTTGATGCCTCCTGTACCCTGCGCGGTGCAAACGTCGTCGGAAGTCCGCAGGAAGTGATCGACAAAATATTGTATCAGCACGAACTGTTCGGTCACCACCGCTTTCTGCTCCAGCTAACAGTCGGCAGCATTCCACACAAAAAAGTACTGCGGGCAATTGAATTGCTCGGCAGCGAAGTGGCTCCGGCCGTCCGGCGCGAGACAGCGAAAATTCCTCAATCCGGGGAATAGCGATACTCCTTTGGTGCCGAACAGTAGCATCCCGTACCCCGGTTACATACACTACGACATTGCCTCACTGTATCAAACAGATTAAGTCCAGGCGAATGCGCCCTGCCGGGCGCACGAAAAAAAAGGGAACCCTCAGTACGAGGATTCCCTGATAATGTTCACCGACAGTTTCCGGTGAATGTTCGTAAATAATTTCAAGACCGACGCCGTCAGACTTTTTCAACCACCTCGATCTCAAAGGTCAGGTCCTGACCGGCCAATGGGTGATTGGCATCAAGCTTAACGGTCTCTTCAGTGACATCGGTTATTACAACCGGTATGGCACCACCGTCTTTTTGCTGAATCTGTAGCTGTTGCCCCACTTCCGGACTGATATCTTCCGGAATCTGGTTTTTTTCAACATCCACGACCATGTCATCGCGTTTTTCGCCGTAAGCTTCGTCGGAGGGTATGGTTACCGTATTGCTGTCACCAACATCCATGCCCACTACAGCTTTTTCAAAACCGGGAATCAACTTGCCCTCACCAATGGTGAACTCAAGCGGTTCGCGTTCCTTGGAGGAATCGAAAACCGATCCGTCAGAAACTTTTCCGGTGTAGTGTACTTTTACGGTGTCGCCTTCTTTTATAGTAGCCAATGTATTGCTCTTTTGGATTCGTATTTATCATTCATTTACTTCTGTCTAACATATAAAAACAGAAGTTATTATGCACTTTTTGAAATTACCCCTTTCCAACACAGATCGCTGAAATTTGATGCTTCAGTGCTCGCGGGTAAAGCGCGAACGATCAGCCGGCGGTAATATTATAATCGTCATACGGTATTCCCGTTCCGGATCAACCCTGTTGTTCGGTACTGTTTCCCTCCGGTGACCACTGTTTCATCCGGCTTCGGATCACTTCGCCCACCTTGTCAACAGCGATTCGCTCCTGCTTCATCGTGTCCCGGTCACGAATGGTCACGGTTTGATCTTCCAGTCCGTCAAAGTCAATGGTGATACAGAATGGTGTACCGGCCTCATCCAGCCGCCGATACCGTTTACCGATCGATCCCTTTTCGTCATACTGTACTTTGTAGTCCTCGGCCAGGTCGTCCTGGATCTTCCGGGCCAGTTCCTGCAGTTCAGGCTTCTTGATCAACGGGAACACTCCCGCTGTAACCGGTGCCAGTTTCGGATGCATCTTCAGTACGGTGCGGGTCTCGACCGACCCTTCCTTCTCTCCGGGCACTTCTTCCTCGCGATACGCATCGCATAACACCATCAGCAAGGTGCGATCCAGCCCGATCGAAGTCTCTACCACATACGGGATATAGCGCTCCTGGCTGTGGGGGTCGAAAAACTCCATCTTTTTACCGGAAAACTTCTGATGCGCCCCCAGGTCAAAGTCGGTCCGGTTGTGGATACCTTCCACCTCCTGCCATCCGATCGGGAATTCATACTGCACATCCACCGCCTCTTTGGCATAGTGAGCCAGTTTATCTTCAGGATGGTCGTGGAACCGGAGCTTCGAGGGGCGGATTCCAATGTTCTTGTGCCACGCCATCCGCTCCTGCTTCCATCGCTCGTATTCGTCGGAGTCGGTACCCGGCTTGACAAAATACTGCATCTCCATCTGCTCAAACTCGCGCATGCGAAAGATGAACTGCCGGGCTACTACTTCATTGCGAAATGCTTTGCCTATCTGCGCGATGCCGAAAGGCACCTGCTGTCGCGTGGTATTCAGCGCATTGGTGAAATTGACAAATATCCCCTGGGCGGTCTCCGGGCGGATGTAGACTTCCGACTCCTCGCCGGCGGCGGTCGCCCCGAATTGTGTCTTGAACATCAGGTTGAACTGCCGGACTTCGGTCCAGTCGAACGCCCCCGAATCGGGTCCCTTGATCTCTTCCTGCATGATGATATCATAGAGATCATCGTTCAAAGATTTGCGGGTGCCTGACGTATCCAGCAGTTCCTGGACCCGGTCCGCATTTTCTTCATCCCCTTTTTCCCGAAGCTTCCGGATGTGCTCTTCGATCAGCAGATCGGCCCGGTAACGCATTTTGGACTGCTTGTCATCGATCATCGGATCACTGAAGCTGTCAACGTGTCCGCTCGCTTTCCAAACAGTGGGGTGCATCAGTATGGCGGCGTCAAGCCCGACGATATTATCGTGTTTTTGGGTCATGGACGACCACCATACCTGATTCAGCTTGCGTTTGAGTTCAACGCCCAGCGGGCCATAGTCATATACGGCACTGAGTCCGCCATAGATTTCCGATGATTGAAAAATGAATCCACGCGCTTTGGATAGCGAAACAATTTTATCCAGCCGGTTTTTTGATGCCATAATACGTTTCTGCGTTAAATCAGCTCAAATGCCTGGGTTTGAATGGTGTCATTTGTAAAAAGCAAGCTTTAAATATAACGCATTTTTCGGGCGGATAAAAATGCCCCGGCCGCAGCAACTGCTTACAGATCCTCGCCCATGGCATACAGGATACCGCCCCATAGATGCCTCATGAACAGGCGCTCTGAAAAAGACTCGGATGTGTGCCCCATAGCGGTATAAAAGGCGCGTCCGCCGTCATATTCATGATACCAGGAGATGGCATGCTCTCCCGGATGATCACTACCCTCATAGGAGTCGGTATCCATTTCCAGCAGCTCGTTTACATGGGCGGGTACTTCCTGGAAATTGTACCATTCGTCAATGCGCACCCACCGCTCGGGCAACATATGCGTGGAAATATGGTCGCAATCAACTACATTGACTTCGGCATCGAATACCCCGGGGGGATGGTTGTCAAACCAGGCACCGACCAGCTCACCGTACCAGGGCCAGTCATATTCGGTATCGGATGCCGCATGCACCCCGACATACCCGCCGCCATTGCGAATATACCCTTCAAACGCTTCCCGTTGTGAGCTGTTAAACAGTGTACCGCTGGTATTCATGAAAACGACCGCATCGTACCCTGAAAGATTACCTGCTGTAAAGTAGTCGGCATCTTCGGTAACGGATGTTGAATAACCTCTCCGGTTGGCCCACTCTGTCAGTGCCTCCTGTCCCGGTTCGATGGAATCATGGCGAAATCCGGTGGTCTTTGAAAATATCAATATGTTGCCACGGCTTTCTTCAACAGCATGGGTAACCGCTTCACCGGCACCCGGACTGCAGGAAAACAGAAAAGAAGAGCCCACGATCACTGTGAGTAATAAATATAAATTGCGCATAGTCTTATAGGATTTGGGGTGAAATGTTATCTCCGGTTTTCAACATACAAAAAAGAATAAACAGTGACTACCGGAATGATTACGGCTTTCTGACAATTATTACAGTTTTTTGACATATTCGGCAAAAGTGATCTTCGGTCGCCCCAGCCGGTTCCACGCCTCCTGACCTGACCACGGTTCGGGGCAACTGTTCAGCGCCTCCATCATTCTCGCCAGGTATTGCACTTCGTTACTGAATATTCCGGCTGCTTTCATCAGCCATAATGGTATGCGACTTATTTTTACCGGACCATGGCGGTAATTTTTCACAAAGGTCAATGCAGCCTCTTCAAAGGTCAGCGGTTCCGGACCCTGAATATCGAATTCGCAGTTCTGATCACCGGTCACCCGAAAAGCCTCCGCAACCATCCGGCCGTAATCCGCCCCCGCGATGAAGTGCATCGGCTGACGTGACTTACCCACCAGTACCAGCCGGCGCCCCTGAAACACTCCTCCCTGGTCCATGGTTTCCATGAAAGTGGATGGATAAAAGATGGTGACCGGAACCTGGGCTTCCCTGAGTGCTTTAACCGCCCACTTTTTGATCTCGAACAACCACCAGTCAAACCTGTTCGTATCCGCACAGCGGTGCACAAGTGATGAAATGACTCCAATCCGGCGGATGCCGGCGCCCGCTGAGTTCATCTCCGATACAACGGACAGAACCTGCTCCACCCCGTCCCGTTCGGGCAAAAACTCTGCATATTTCGGAGTTTCCGGCCGGGTGGACAGGTTCAGGTACACCCCCTCCGCATCCTCCAGCGCCCGGATGATATCATCCCTGTTTTGCAGGTCACCCGACACCAGCTTCACCTCATCGGGCAGCGTGCGTTTCGCTTTTTCAAGATTCCGGACCATTGCCGTTACCTCATAATCGCCACGCACCAATGCACGAACCACAGGCTTGCCAAGCATGCCGGTGCCGCCGATAACCGTAATTTTTTTTACCGGAGATGCCATGATGGAATCAAAATACAGAATTAATCAGAGTAATCTGCCTGGTAACCGTCCATTTTCCCGATACCGGCAGTGAGCTTGGCTATTCTATTGCCAATTTGATATCTTATTGAGTTCATGTCATACTGTACATGATAACAGTATCTTAACAGGTGGGGTGCGTTTTTTTCTAATATTGGAATAGCACTCCACGGCAATTTTATCAACCAAGGACTATAAATATTATTAAACATGGCTGAATTTCGCGTTGGTGTACTTGGAGCAACAGGAGCTGTCGGACAAAAATTTATTCATTTGCTGCGTAACCATCCCTGGTTCAAAGTGACAGCACTGGGAGCTTCGGAACGAAGTGCCGGTAAAACCTACCGGGAGGCGGCAAACTGGGTGGAATCCACCGAGATGCCGGATGATATTGCAGAGCTGATCGTAAGCACATGTGAGCCGGATCAGATGGATGTCGATTTTGTGTTTTCAGGCCTGGATTCCGGGGTCGCTACCGACATTGAACGCTCCTTTGCCGAGTCGGGCGTTCCGGTGATCTCGAACGCCCGCAATTACCGGCAGCATGAAACGGTGCCGTTGATGGTGGCCGAAGTCAATCCGGATCATACCGAATTGATCAAAACCCAGAATTTTGATCCCAACGGCCGCGGATTCATTGTCACAAACCCGAACTGTGTATGTATTCCGCTGGTTATGGCCCTCAAACCGATGTATGACGCTTTCGGCGTTGAAGAGGTCATGCTCACTTCCATGCAGGCGATATCCGGAGCCGGCTATCCCGGTGTACCCAGTCTGGATATCCTGGGCAATATCCTTCCCTATATCAGTGGTGAAGAGGACAAGATCGGAATTGAGCCGCTTAAATTGATGGGCAAGCTTGAAAACGGCAAAATCAACTTTGCCGAATTTCCGGTTCAGGCAACCGCCGTGCGGGTTCCGGTCATTGACGGTCACCTCCTCTCCGTAGCAGTTCGCCTTACCAACAATCCCGGTGATATTGAAGAGGTTAAAGAGGTGGTACGCAACTGGAAAAATCCGCTTGCCGAATTTGATCTACCCTCCGCACCGGCAACACCGGTACGCCTGTATGACGATTTCCGTTATCCCCAGCCACGCCACCATTCGCTGGCGGAAAACGGCATGCAAGTCGGAATGGGACGCCTGAGAGCATCAAACGTGCTTGATATCGCATTTACCGCACTCGGACACAACACCATTCGCGGAGCCGCAGGATGCTCTATCCTCAATGCCGAGCTGCTGCATGCCAAGGGGTTTATAAAATAAACCGATCATACCTGTTCCGGAATCCTGAACCTTCCGGGACAGGTACTCTTTCCCGGTCACTCTGACCACACCCCGCAGCTATCTATAAAAAACAAACGATTTTTCATCAAAAAAGCGCTTTTTTTGTTGCATTCAAGGATATCAATCCCTACTTTGCCCAAAGATTCGTCACTATTTTTTATTACAAATTTCGTAGTTCTTTAATGTGATACCTTTGTAAGGAATTGTTCCCACGATCATCTGTATAACCGAACTGATTAACACCAACCGAACTATTCGTTGAGGAGTCGTGAAGGCGCAATTCTACAGTCCTATGGGGTTGCGGGGTGACCACTCCGTAACCCTATTTATTTTTCAGATCGGTAATGATCTGATGCATCGGGTGTTTCATCCGAAGGAGATCACCGCAACAAAGCCCATAAGGATCCTGCACATTTTATCCGGATTGTGCTTTATTCTGACACCGCCGTTTTCTTCTGATTACAACGCTTATGCCGATCCCCCACTGTTTTACACCGATTTCTCCGCTCCTCCCGACTCTCTGAACTGGACAGGTGACCTTGCTTTCTACCACGTAGACGACACCGCGTCTCCCGGACCGCTACGGCTGAACGCCCCGCCGGACCGGAACACCTCCTGGCTGGCAATCCGGGAATCTTTTGAGCCCGTCGTCTGGGAATGGTATGTCCGGCAGGATTTTCTCCCGTCAAATTCCAACCGCGCTTATTTTTTTCTGAATGCCGAAAACCCGGTACTGAACGATGAAACTCAAGCAGGCGGATTGGCCTTGAGGACCGGTGAAAACGGCACTCCAAAACACTTTCGTCTGATTCGTGACGACCGGGAAACCGGACCGGTGGAGCTGCTTAAGAGTGATGTTACCATTACGGAAAATACCGGTTATCGAATCCGGATCGTGCGGGCCCCTGACGATGAGATCCATCTTTATATCGCGTCCGGTGACTCGACTATACCGCTGGTTCAGTCCGAAACACACGCCCTTGATGAATCCCTGAATGACCTTTCCGGACATTTCGGATTCCGGGTCCATTACAGTACCACCCGCCGCGACCGTTTCTATTTTGGTGACATCCTGCTTGCCCAAACCCTGCCGGAACCGGAAATATCCGAAATCAACGTGTCCGGTGAACATTTGCAACCTGATCATGATACAGGTGCGAAATATGCTTCTGACAGGTATACATCCGCCCGGCCAAACAGCATGGATACAGCCGGTCTGGAGTTGAAAGTCACCTTCAATGTCCCGCCCGATTCCACCTATCTCACTGCCGCTCTGTTCGAACTCAATGACAACATCCACCCGAATCAGATCCATTGCACCCACCCCCAAATCTGCCGGCTGCAATTCAGGGGCACAATTGAGTCGGGTGAGCATATTCTGAAAACCGGGGCGTTCCAGACCATTTATGGCCAAAATGCCAAACCGCAATATCACGAATTTGTCATAACCGACGATGCGGCACCGTTCGATATCATTATCAATGAAATACTATACCGGCCGGATAATGCCGGAAGCCCCCGCTTTGTTGAAGTGATGAACCGGAGTAATAAATATATTGATCTCGAGGACTTGCGGCTGTCCCGGTCGCTGGGTGCTCCGGTAGTGCTGGGCGAAGGTCATGACACGAAGGGGTTGCATCTCCCTCCGAATTCAAAGGCAGTGATCTCCGAACCCGGTCTTGATATCAACAATCCGGATGTACTCCACATCGAAACGGTCACGTTTCCATCACTGTCTCGTTTCGGTGATTCGGTATCCCTGATCTCGTCACAAGGTGTGACTATTGACAGTGCCGCCTACCTTCCCGACTGGGGCGGCAACCATGACGGCGTCTCCCTCGAACGTATCGATCCCGACGGCGCTTCGCTTGATCCGGCCAACTGGAGAGGTCACCCGACGGGACATACCGCCGGAGCGCAAAACCACCACTACCTCGAACAACCCGAGCTGCCGGAAACCATTCTTGCCGCCCATAAAAAGGACAACCGGGTCGTGCTGATCTTCAACCGTTTTATCCTGCCGTCAAGCCTGGAACATGTCTACCTGGAAGGCCGGCCGCTTGCTCTGGATAAACCGCTTGATGCACCTGAAGAAGGCTCCGCAGCTTCGAAATATCTCTTTCTTGCCGAATCGGGCATCGATCGTACATTCAGGGAAGTGCAGATCTACGGGCTCCGGGACGTTGCAGACCGGGAAAACCCTTCCCACACCATTCCCCTCGCTTTCCAACCGCAAAAGCAGGACCTGGTCTTCAATGAAATCATGTATGAGCCTGTTACCGACCGGTACGGCAGTCACCCCGATCAGAGTGAGTATATCGAAATCTACAACCGGTCAGATGTCCCGCTGCAACTGAACGGACTTTATCTGCATGACCGGCCCGACAAAAACGGAGAGGTCCGTATGCTCAAACCGCCCGGACCGGATCACGCCATGCTGCTTCCGGACGCTTATGCTTTGTTTTATGCCGATACCAGCCGGACCCTGGAAACGGCACGCATTTACCGGGCCTTCTCACTTCCTGCATCGGCCGGATTTTACCCGTTTCAAATCGACCGCCTGACACTGGGGCTCTCCACACAGGGTGACGAAGTGTATCTTTCCGATCAAAACGGCAGGATCCTGGACTCGCTCTGGTACCATCCCGACTGGCACAATCCGGCTCTTCCGGATACCAGGGGCATCAGTCTGGAGCGAATTCATCCCGATGCTGCCACTATGGACCCGGATAACTGGACTTCCAATACGATTCCGGAAGGGGGAACTCCGGGGCAGAAAAACTCTGTAGCGACAGTACCGGACACTTCCGCACCATCCGGTTTAAAACTGCAGCCCAACCCTTTTTCTCCCGATGGCAGCGGGACCAATGACCATCTGATCATCCGGTATTCGCTGGATGAACCCGACTATCTGCTCCATGTCCGTATCTTTGACCGGTCCGGTCGCCTGGTACGCACCCTTGCCGACGGAACACGTGCGGGAAAATCAGGCAGGTTGATCTGGGACGGCCGGACCGATGGAGGGGTTATGAACAGAACCGGGATCTACATCATCCACTTTACAGCATCCAATTTTCATAGCGGAAAGCAGCAGGTGTATCGTGAAGCAGCCGTCCTTGCAAGGTCCCCTTAACACTACCGGTTAAAAAAAATCCGGTGAAATTGCCGGATCAATTTTCAACCTGACGCCGTATATTTTCCCAAAGACATGCTTTGGAAAAAAACCGGAAGTTGCTATTCTTAACTTTTATAATGTGATCCAGCCAAATATCATTTATGACTCCATCCAACGAATCACCTATCGGCATTTTTGATTCCGGAATCGGTGGCCTCACCGTAGTCAAATCCGTGATGAAATCATTGCCCGACGAAAACATTATTTACTTTGGAGATACCGCCCGGGTTCCCTATGGAATCAAATCCACGGACACCATACGGCAATACGCTTTGCAGATCACCGATTTCCTGCTCAAAAGGAATGTCAAGATTATTCTAATTGCGTGTAATTCCGTAGCCGCTGCCGCCCGGACGGATATAATAAAACGGAGCAAAAAGATAGCGGTACTTGATGTGATCGATGCCGGCACAAAAGCGGCCGTCTCGCAATCTTCAAATCACGGAAATATTGGTGTCATCGGTACTTTGGCAACCATCGGATCGGGAAGCTATGAACAGGCTCTTCGTGAACTGGATAACAGAATACAGGTTTACTCACGGGCATGTCCGATGCTGGTTCCCCTGGCCGAAGAAGGTTGGACCGACAATCATATCGCCATTGAAATTCTGAAATTGTATCTGGCAGATTTTCAGAACAAGAATCTCGACTCCATGATCCTTGGATGTACCCACTACCCGCTTTTCAAGGAGAGCATCGCTCGTGTACTGGGAGAGGAACTGACCATTATCGATTCCGCAGACGCCATTGCAGCCATGGCCCGGGACCATCTCCAAAAACAGGACAAACTTAACAGCAGATCCGGTGGTTCCTTCGACTGTTATGTAAGTGACAAGCCGCAACGTTTTAAAATGCTGGCCGAGCGTTTTCTGGGTCAGAAGATCAGTCGTGTGGAAATTGTCAATCTGAAGGGATAACCGCAAAGTGCGCCATGGCAATGGCGGCTGCTGCAGATGCATTCAGACTCTCTACTCCCTCCGGTTGTTGATCAGTACCGGCTCCTCCCGTAATCAGGGGACCGTGATCAATCCTGATTTTCGCATATTCCGCTCTGTGCAGACGCTCGTCTATCCCGTTGGCCTCGTTACCAACAACAAGTATATCCTTGCCGGTCGCAGCCATATCGCGGTATGAATAGGCTCCGGGTCCGGCATCCAGCAAATGTACGTTCCAGCCGGCCTCCCTGGCATTCATCAGAAATTCCGGTAAATCCGATTCCAGCCAGGGCAATACCCCCGTCGATCCGGCAGTGCTTCTGACCACCTTGGGATGGAACAAATCCACCGTTCCCGGAGAAACCACCATCCCCCGGACTCCAAACCAAACTGCTGTCCGGATCATGGTCCCCATGTTCCCGGGATCCTGAATTCGGTCAGCTGCAAACAGCATGCCGCTGCGTTCCATCAATTCATCAGCTCCGGACGGTTCCGGAATGGCACACACTGCCAGGACACCCTGAGCGGTCCGGGTATCGGTCAACCGGCGAAACCGGTCAGATGTTACCGTATAGCATGGAGGGACGTTGTTCACATCGGCGTCCGGTATACTATCTTTAACATCCAAACGACTCTCATCAACAATGATCTGCTGCACTTCCAGCCTGCCGTTTGCAAGAATCTGCCGGACTGCCCTTTCCCCTTCAACGATAAAACGGCCCCGGGCATAACGTTCCGACCGTTTTCCCAAAAGCCGAAGCGCCTTTATCTGTTTTTTGGATAACGGTTCTGCATTTCTCATAACTTTGAGTATAGGAATTTTTGCACACCGAAATAAAAGGTATTTTATTGGGGTTCCGGTTAGAAAACCCACCAGATCCCCAAACAGCCGCACGGCACATGTCAACCGTACGCAAATACAGCTTTCTTGAAATGTCCAACCTGGCGGGAAGCAGCCTGACAGGAAGCAACCTGACGGGAATCAACATGACAGAAAACAGCCTGACGGGAAGCAACCTGACGAAAAACAGCCTGGCGGGAAACAGCCTGGTGAGGGGCAAACGGGCGGAATACCGGTTGAGACGGTCCGGACTGGTCTTGATAATACTGGCATTCACAACCCTGCTCTCATCCTTCACCGCTGCCAACCCTCCCTCCATTCCTCTGCTGTTGAACGGTGAATCCCGTTTCAACCGGCAGCTGGATGCCATGCGATGGCAATATAACGGCAACATGGGATTTACACTGGACAACTTCGACCTTGAACTGGACAACGTCTTTCGCTCACGGCTGTATATTTCGGATGGGACGGCACAAAACATCCAGGACGAAAACGACCTGAAGCTGTCAATGCGCCAATGGTTATCCGATACGTGGGCTTTGGCCGGTGAAGCACAATCCTACAGTTTTACCACCACCAACCTGCGGCAGGACATGGGGCATGTCGGTGTTCTGTACAACCCCTTTGAGTTTATTGAGTTATCGGCAATGGGCGGATTTATGAGCGACCGCCGAAGCAACCAACTGGATCAGGGATGGTCGGGTTTGTTTCGTGCCGGCAGCGATCCGATCCGAACCGGTGATTTTATTTTTCAACCGACTGCGGAAATACAACATGCACAAATCAACCCGCGTGAATACACTACTTTGCGTTTTGAAACCGGTAGTGAATACAGAATCGATGATTTTTATATGCAGGCCAATATGGCATTGAGCAGCGGCACGCGGGAAAGCTATCAGCCCAGCAGTTTTTTTAACAGGGATTTGACCAACATTATTGAATCCATCCGCAACGATTCCACACGAATTGATCTGCATATCCGGGTGCCGGTCATGGATGTAATCGGTCTTGAAATTGATCTCAACACATTAAGCAATATCCGGAATATTGAAAGTCGGCCGGCCGAAGATGAACTGGACGACAACATCTTCGACACCAGGACAAAACGCCAGGAAATCCGGCTTCGCACTGCCGCCGACTATCGATTTCAGCGCAGCCGGATTTTACTCGGTATAAATTTCGGTTATACCAACCGGGGTTCCCGCCTCATCAACACCGATGAGTTTCCCGAAGATCAGATCACCCGGCGCAACGAAATACTAAGAAACTCAAACTTTGACCAGACCCGGTTTGAATTGTTCACACAAAACCGGTTCCGCCTCTCCGACAACAACGAACTAACGGTGAGGGCCCAGTCGGGAATATTCCGGTACGATACCCCGGAAATCAACCAGGATGACCGGGATGAGCTGAACTACCAGCTGCAGATCACCAATCGGCACATATTCTCACCCTATTTTGATCTCACCATGCAGGCCGGTGGTGAGGCCACACATTATGTCTATCTTTCAGCTGTTCGCAGCATCGAAAACAACTGGCGCCGCACCATTCGCTTGTCTCCGGAAGTCCGCTGGGAACCCCACCACCGGATTGAATTACGCAATTCTTTCCTGATCCGTGCCAACTATACAGTCGAAGATTTCCAACTGGAAGGCCGACCCAAAAACGATCAATCTTCAAGGGAGTTTGCGGTACGGTCAGACGTGGATCTGGACATTTCCGATGACTGGGTCCTTGAAATGAGCGGGTCGCGCAATGAACTGCGCATAGGGCGACTCTATTGGGACTCTTTTCAGGAAACCCCCACCGATACGTTGATCACCTATAATGTGGAAACCATGATTGTGCGACAGGTCGGAAGACACCGTATTGGAGTGGGCGGCCGTTTATTCATGCGCCGTGACTATCTGCCGCAAACCACGGTCACCACCGAAATGATCAATGAGGCCGGAGACCCCATTCCGGTAAGCCGGACGGCACCCGGCTTGCAGATTACACGGCAAATTGGACCCAGCGTCGATATCAATCTCGATTTTCTGTCCGGTAACACGCTTGTTATACGGGGCTGGTTGCAGCGGCAGGCAACACGACGCACGCTTTATACCACTTATCCCGAGGAAATGGCCGATGCTTTTCTTCGTGAAGAGCGCCGGCGCTCACGGCGAACCTACCCGAATATGGAGATACGGGCGGTCTTTGCATTTTAAATCCGTGTTTGCTGATGAAGCGTTTCAAGTCGTGCCACCATTTCAGGTATAAAATCGTGGTGTTCCGGCTTCATCAGCACACTTCGCAAGACTCTGATCCCTTCACGGTCCGCTTTCCAGTCGGGAAACAGCTGTACAGCCCTCTCCTTTTCAATTTCCAGGGTGCTTAGGTAAAGCCTGTTCTCCGGGCTCCCTTCCATTCCTTTACGGAAAATGGCCTCGGTGCGATCACTGGCCGCTGAAAACCGCTTCTCCCCGGTCTCCGGAATAAAAGCCACAATATCCAGTTCCGGTCGCATCACTGGATGAAAACCCGGTGTGTTCAGAAGTTTTTCATACAAATCGAGGGCCGCCATCCGGCAGGATGCCAAAACTCCTGCAAGTCCGGCAGCCTGGTTATCAGATCCCGCAGACAGCTTGTCAGCTTCGTCCAATGTATTATCCGGCAACCCCTTCCCCTTCTCTCCGTCTTTTTTACTGCCGGCTTTGACAACAAAATGTTCTCCGGACAACTTATTGAGCGGCAACAGTTGCAGTGTCACCCACAAGGCGATGGCAGCCGAACCGGCACGGGAGCACTCCAGGCTGATTTCTCCCAGATGCAGCTCATCGGAAGAAAAATAGGTGTAGGGAGAATCGTGTTTGAAAAACCTTCCAACGAAAGGATCCCGGAAGAGAACCGATCCGCAACCATATGGCTGCAATCCATGTTTATGGGGATCTATCACCATACTGTCAACCCGGGATAATACATTCCAGGGCTCGGGATCGATCAGCCCCGAATCCCTGAGCAGATGAAAAAAACCGCCATATGCGGCATCGGCATGAACACGTACGCCGTGTTTTTCAGCCCAATCGATAAACCGGTGCAGCGGCTCCACCCTCCCCAGGCCGGTGGTACCTGTCGTTACCACGACAGTGCCGGGAAGCGGACTGCCATTATCCAGCAATCGGGGGTCAGGAACGCCCTCTTCATTATCGGGGATTTCGACCACCGGATGACGTAGCACGTGGCACATTCTTCGATGGGTGTAATGGGCCTGACTTGTAATACCAATGGGCCGGTCGGGGTGCTCTTCCCGTGCCACCCATAATGCCTCCAGATTGGCGATCGTCCCGCTGCTGGTCAGGTGTCCGAGTGCATCATTCGGCAGTCCGGTCATGGCGATCAACTGCTGAATGACCTCTTTCTCCATCACAGATGCTTCCGGACCACCGTCCAGGGCATGGTTATTGGGATTGATGGTCATTGCCAGCGAATAGGCAAGCCATGCGGCCGGATGCGGCGGCTTGAGCATCTGTCCGGCATAGAAAGGCTGATGGAAAGGGTAATGTTGAACCAGCCGATCCATCAATCGGTTCAGAACGGTATCCAGATCCTCAGAAGCGATCATCTGGCTAATATGCAGATCTTCCCGGACAGCTCCGGGCATTCGCCGCTCCAAATCAGCAAGCAGCGCGGGCAGCTTTTCTGTAAATTGTTCGGGGATCATAGGCAGACGCAATCCGGACCGTCACATAAACGTAAAATTAAGTCCAACAGACAGGATCTGTTTGATCTGCAACTCTTTTGTAATATCGTCATTGTACTGCAGGGAAAACTCAAAATTGGTAGTCAGATAATTATTGATACGTCCCTCAAATTCATTGGTAAATACAAAGTCGGTATTCAGCAAACTCTTTTGCAGATTACTGAACGTTTCCAGATAACCCGAATAGGTGACATTTTCCCAAATCTCCCGGTCGTACCGGACAATGACGGTGAAGCCGGCTTCATTCCGGAACCAGGATCCCTCGTCCAGACCGTATCGCTCCGACAGAGACGTATCCCGCATGAATGTCTGGCGTAATGACATCCCCACGGTCAAATCCAGATAACTGTCGGGGTCGTAGGAGAGTCCCACAGTTTCTGTGAGAGTGCCGGGTGCCATGAAACGGGATTGGACATTTTCGAAACTGCTGTCGTAGCCTTTGTCAAACTGTGTTTCAAAGTTGATATTAGCCGTCAGGCTGAAACGTTCATCCGGAAATCGTCTGCGAAACTGGTTCCTGAGCCGAATGACATCCTGGCTCTTCCGGAAATCGCCTCCTTGCTGTCTGGTTTGGCCGTATCGCATGTCCACCCGCAATCCATACTGATAAGCGCCTTCGATATATAACGCGGTAAGAACCGTATTACCGACAACTGCAATTCGATTGACGCCTCCCTGCGCCCAGGCCCGGTAATAGGCCTGGGATCCATTCAGTCCGGCACGAAAGGTCATATCCCAGGTACCCTCATCTTCAGCTGTCGAAACCAGAATATCATCGGTTGGCATGGGAAGTTTTTGCGCCATGGACGAATGCCATCCTGCCAGGATGAGCAAACCTGTAAAAAAAAGTACATGCCAATGACGCATGGTGTGATGAATTCTATACGGTGTGTTGAAAAACGTCTATTCGTTTTAAAATCGAGAATCCGAAGAATCATATCCCCGATTATCTTTCCAAAGAGAAATAGTATCCAATACTACAACTTACTGGAAAAATCGTAACAACAGACTGGGCCTTTTTATCAATTTTGGCCAATATAAGAATTCCATAATCTACTTGTAGGAATTACTTGATTTTTTCAGCCCGCTATTCCTGTTTTGCGATAATCGTGTTACGACCCATCCTCAAAGAAACTGTAACTGAAACCCACCGATATTACCTGTTTTACCTGCAGTTCATCGGTGATATCGTCATTATAGGCAAGCGCGAATTCCAGGTTGGCGCTGATATAACGGTTGATCTGTCCTGTAATTTCACTTACAAACAGCACGTCCGTTGAAGTCAGACTTTTATTGACGTTGGTGAACGTTTCAGCATATCCGGAGTAGTAAATACTTTCCATAAGTCTCCGCTCAAATCCAATAAGTGTAGAAAACCCGGCTTCATTGCGAAAGGTGTCACCTTCGTTGAGACCATATCTTGTGGAAAGGGTTGTATCCTGAACAAATGTCTGTTTCATGGCCAGACCGGCCTCGAAGCGCAGATTGCGATCAGGGTTGTAGCTCAGGCCCAACGTCTGCGATAAATAGGCCGGAGCAAAAAAGCGTGAAATCACATTGCGGGTTTCGCCTTCCGCAGGTACCGGGTTGTCGTATCCCTTGTCAAATTGCGTTTCAAAATTGAGATTGAAAATCGTGCTGAACCGCTCATCGCGGAAGAGGCGGCGTACCTGGTTTCGCATACGAATCAGATCGTCACTTTTAACAAAATCTCCCTCCCCGATACGTGACTGGCCATACCGGAGGTTGATGCCCAGGCTGTACATGAAATTGTCTTGTTTGTATTCAGAGGAAAAACCGGTCGCCCCATTCGCGGATATGTTATCGGTTCCTCCCTGGCTCCAGTTGCGAAATGTGGCCTGTGATCCGGTCAGGGAAGTACGCAGACTGTATGACCAGAACGTGGTGTCCTGTTCAGACACCGCCGATTCCGCATTGCCATTCTGTCCCGGATCCACCTGTGCCGGCACGTTGGAAATTCCAAGAAGCAGAAACATCGGCAACAGCATGAGTTGTCTCGAAAACAATATTGAATAGATCATGATTACCGGGATTTTATGCGTATACAAATAATTATCGCAAGTGAAAAGGACAGAAACGAAACTCACCGGAATTTATCCGGAATGCAATAACCGATGAGCAGGCCGTTCCTCTTGAAAAAAATCGGATCAGCTTTCTCCGCCGGGAGATGAAATGAGCCAAACGCCTTCCGGATTACCGCTTTCTGTGAAACTGCAATGGACGTGCTCCTGAAGCTTGGTGGGACTGTGCAAGCCCAGATATTGAACATTCAATGGATAGCGCCGATGCCCCCGGTCAATTAATGCGGCGAGTTTGACCTCTTCGGGGTGAACCGGGGTGGTTACCTCCTGAAGCGCTTTATACATGGTTTTTCCGCTATACATGACATCATCAATAATTACCACATTTTTTCCACTTACCTCCGGACGGTCCGCCTGATTATCGGATACAGGGTCATCATCTCCTGAAGAGGGACGCTTTTCGCCCTGGCGCAAGTCCGGTCCGCTCTCTTTATCGGCTGTTTTAATCCGTATCTGATGGGCAGAGATAGGGGTTTGGTAGATGCTCGACAGACGGGAGGCCAGCAGATTTGCAAGCCGGTAACCGCGCTCATCTATACCAAATATCAACAGCTCTCCCGAGCCCCTGGTATCTTCAAAAATCTGGTAGGCTACTCTGGTAATCACCCGCTCGATCCGGGCCGAACTCATAAGCAGGTGACTGTTGGCTTTGTGATCTGACACGGCACGTTATTGAAACATCGATTTGATACTGCCCCACGTTCGCCGAACGGCATTGGTGGTGTACCCGGCCTGGACACTGTCGTATTCCTCTCCGTTTACAAAAAGCGTATAAACAAATACTTGCGTATCAGCGGTCTCATCATTTGATTCCTTGCGCAAATCGGTGTCCTCGACCCGAAATGAATTAGGGGCGCTATCACTCTCGATCAAACGTGATACATTAATCGACCTGCCACTATTGAGTCTGGATTTTTCCAGACGAAAATCCGACGTTGAAAACGTTTGTGAGCTTTTCACCTCCCAGGTGACGACAATCATGTCCCGGTTGTCATACGCTTCCGCATAAAGATCTATTTCGAGCTCCTGCGCTGAAGACCCCTGACTCATTGCAAGCAGCAACACCGCCGCAACAAAAAGGAACAAGCTTTTTTGTAATGATTTCATATCGGATAAATCCAATAAGTACAAGGGTTTTCTGTGCCGAACCAGTACCTGGTGGCAGTAATATCCGATGTAATATATAAAAAAACAATGATGAATGGACATAATTCGAGAAGATTTTTTTCATTTTTTGTGGGAAAACCTCCATTTCTCCCGGGAAAGTCTGAAAACAACAGGGGATCATGCCGTTCAGATCATCCATCCCGGGTACGCCAATGAAGGTGACGGACCGGATTACCGGTTTGCAAAAGTGCGCCTGAACGGCATACTGTTTATCGGGGATGTGGAGCTGCACAAATCGGCTTCCGAATGGTATCACCATGAACACCATGAAGACCGGCGGTACAACCGGGTCGTGCTTCATGTGGTTGTGCAGGATGACCTTCACAGGACCGACGTTTCGGCATCAGACGGTCAGAAAATTCCCACTTTGGAACTTCAGACTGCACTCCCTCCTTCCCTGAACCGTTTATGGCGTGTCTATCACCGGCCGGTAGACCTTCCCTGCTCCGGATTGATCGCCGATATCCCCATACCGGTTTTCAAACAGATGACAAAGCAATGGGACCGCCGGTTTTTCCGGTACCGTCTGGATTATATGATCGGGCTCTACCCGCACAACAAGCCCATAACCGAAGCCTGGCAGCTCATGCTTGTCCGGGGTGTTTTTGAGGGACTTGGCTATCACAAAAATCAGGAAAATATGCTTCGCCTTGCCGATTTTTGCCATCAAAACCTGAAAACTTCCGGGTTCCGGCGGAAAAACAGGAAAAATGGAACCAAAACCATTCAGGAGACGACCGGCATGCTGCTTGCTGCGGCCGGTTTGCAAACCCTGCCGGCGGGAAAAGCACCGGACCGTAACCCCCTGCTTCGTCGTGAAGACTGGGATTTCAGTGCTTCCCGGCCCGCCAATCAACCGGTAACACGGATTCGCCAGAGCGCCGAACTTTATCTGCATTTGCTTCAGTCCGGACCCCGGAACTGGCTTCGCGGTTCTATTGACAGACTCTGGGAAGAACTCTGTTGTTTCTCGGTCGCACCCCCTCTGGGAAAGAACCGGCATACCGTCATTTTTCATAACGTCATTCTTCCGGCCGTCCATCTGCTGGCAAGCTGGCTTCACCATAAAAAGCTGGAGAACGAGATCCGGGCACACTGGACCACACAACATATCCCCCTGCCGGCAAAAACAAAAAAGATTCTTCAAAACAGCGGGGTACCGGACGGTGATCACTATAATCGACTGGCAATATTACATCATTTTAAATATTTTTGCAGGTTCAAAAGGTGTACCGAGTGCGAAGTCATGAAGGTGCTTGCTCAAACTTGACTTGACTTACAAGTTTCCCTAAATTTGGAGTCTGTCACGTTACAGAAATAATTGCCCGGTCGTCTAAGGGTAGGACAGCTGGTTTTGGTCCAGTCAGTGGGGGTTCGAATCCTCCCCGGGCAACACTCAACTTCCGGAATCCACGTTTGTTAAATAAAAGGATGACCATCCCGGTTCCATCCTTTTTTAGTATTCACCGTCAAAAGCCGTTGCATAAAAGTCTTGGACAAGCCACTAGCCATATTTGCTGGCAGAAGTAACCTGGCACTATCCCGTGCTATTGCAGAAAAATACGGAACCAAGCTTGGCGCGGTCACCATCAAGTCGTTTTCCGACGGGGAGTTATACATCAAGTATCAGCAGAGTATCCGGGGAGCGGATGTATTTATCGTTCAGTCCACCCCTCCTCCGGGTGACAATATCATTGAATTGCTGCTGCTCATTGATGCCGCAAAACGTGCTTCCGCAGACCGGGTTACCGCCGTAATTCCCTATTTCGGATACGCGCGCCAGGACCGCAAGGATCAACCACGCGTCTCCATTGCATCCAAGCTCTTTGCCAACTTGTTGTCAGAAGCCGGTGCCGATCGCGTTTTGACAATGGACCTTCATGCGCCACAGATCCAGGGGTTTTTTGATATTCCGCTGGATCATCTGTATGCCAGCTCCATCTTCGTGGAATATATCCGCAATCGTGCCATCAATGACCTGGTCGTTGTGGCGCCGGATGTCGGGAGTCTCAAAATGGCCCGATCCTACTCAAAACGGCTCAATGCCGGGCTGGCCTTTGTGGACAAACGACGCCCCTCGCAAAACATCGCCGAAGTAATGAATATCATCGGTGAGGTGGAAGGCAAGAATATCCTGCTTGTAGATGATCTCATCGATACGGCAGGAACCATAACCAATGCAGCCACGGCACTGAAAGAACGGGGAGCAAAACAGATTATGGCTGCCAGTACACACCCCATCTTGTCGGGTCCGGCTTATCAGCGCATCGAGGACTCCCCCATCGATAAATTCCTCGTAACCGATACCGTCTCCCTGAAAAAGCCGTCCGGCAAAATACAGGTACTGAGTGTTGCAGGCCTGTTCGCAGAGTCTATTCGTCGCATCTATACCGACGACTCGATTAGTACATTATTTGATGATTAACCCTTAAGTGTTTTCTGAATCATGGAAAAGCCAATTGAAATAACCGTAGAAGCAAACGATCGCCCGAAAGGTAAATCCGTCCTGAAAAAGCTGCGCGATGACAAGCTGGTCCCCGCTGTTGCCTATGGTCCCAAAGTTAAAAATAACCTGCACGTTGCCATTCCTGAACTCGAGCTGGAAAAAGTGCTGGCTGAAAATAAAAAAACGCTGATCAAGCTCGTCCACAAGAAAAAAGAATACCATACGCTGATTCAGGCAATTGAGTATCATCCGGTTACCGACCGGCCGCTTCATGTCGACCTGTTTGCCATGGAAGAAAAAACCCCGGTTACTATCGAGATCCCGATTCGCCTGACCGGTACCCCGCCGGGCGTTGCCGAAGGCGGACGCCTCTACCAGCCACTTCGACGTATCGAAGTACAGTGCCTTCCGAAGGATATTCCGGCGGAGATCGTCCTCGATGTGTCGGATCTCACCATTGGTGATACCCTTGATGTCGACTCCATTGACATTGAAGGCATCGAACCCCTCAGTGAATCTGTCCGGACCATCGCCGTTATCCGTCCGCCTAAAGGTGGACTGGATGAACTCCTCGGCCTTGATGAAGAAGAGGAAGAAGGCGAAGAGGCTGAAGAAGGAGCCGAAGATGAAGGAGCTGAAGAGAGTGAAGGCTCTGAAGATAAAAGCGAAAGCTAATCTCTTGTCATCATGCCGCTTATCGTGGGTTTGGGAAACATCGGGGATGCGTATGAGGGCACACGCCACAATGTCGGTTTCACTGTAGTAGACCGGATGGCAAAAACACTTTCCGCCGGTATGGAGGGTACCGACGGACCGTTTATCCTCGGGGTCGGCCGGTTCAAGGGGATCAAGACCATCCTTATCAAGCCTGCGACCTATATGAACAACAGTGGACAGGCGGTCCTGAAAGCCTGCCGTATGTTTGACTTCCTTCCCGGCGATATCCTCGTCTGTTATGACGATATTAATCTGCCCACCGGGAAGATCCGGTTGCGAAAAGAGGGAAGCGCCGGAGGACACAACGGCATTCAAAGTATTATTGACCACCTTAAGACCGAACACTTCCCGAGATTACGGTTCGGAATTGGAAACGATTTCGAACGTGGCCGCCAGTCCGATTACGTCCTGTCTCCTTTTGACACTACACAGCATGAAGCTGTTGAAGAGGGTCTGAATAAAAGCCATGACGCCATTCTTTGCTTTCTCCGGGAGGGAATCGTTCGTGCCATGAATGAATTTAACAGTTAACAAATATTTTATTATCATGGTAGCGATCGAATTGTCAGAATAACATTATTTATCCACCTAACAGAACAGTTATGAATACCATATTATACATCATTCCGATTGCAGGAATCATAGCTCTGCTATTCACATACATAAAATCAAATTGGGTTAAAAAACAGGATGCCGGCACGGATAAAATGATTCGTATCGCCGGTCATACTGCCGAAGGTGCCATGGCTTTCCTGAAAGCCGAATACCGGGTACTGGGCGTATTCGTTGTTCTCGTCGCTGTTCTTATCGGATTCCAGGGGTATGTTACGGAGGGATCCTCATATCTCATTGCGCTCTCATTTATTGTCGGTGCCCTGTGTTCCGGACTGGCCGGCTTCATCGGTATGAAAGTGGCGACCCAGGCCAATGTACGAACCGCCCATGCGGCACGTACCAGCCTCAATAAAGCGTTGATGGTGGCCTTTTCCGGTGGTTCGGTCATGGGTATGGGTGTGGTCGGACTCGGAGTGCTCGGCCTCAGTCTGCTGTTATGGCTGTATACCAGCGTCTTCGGATTTATCCCGGCCTACGAAACCGATGCCGGCATGCAGTCGGTCCTTGCCCAGATTGTCACGGTAATCACCGGATTTTCTTTCGGTGCTTCTTCCATCGCTCTTTTTGCTCGTGTCGGAGGTGGAATCTACACCAAAGCCGCTGATGTCGGCGCCGACCTCGTCGGTAAAGTGGAAGCAGGTATTCCCGAAGACCACCACCTTAATCCCGCTACAATTGCCGATAATGTCGGTGACAATGTAGGAGACGTTGCCGGTATGGGTGCCGACCTATTCGAATCTTTTGTCGGTTCCATTATCGCCGCCATGGTGCTGGGTGTAATCTTCATGTCGTCCGAGGTCTTTGTTACTGAGTCGGCGTTCGGAAGTATGAGCGGTGTTGTCCTCCCGCTTGTCATGGCCGGAACCGGTATCATTATTTCCATCATCGGTACCTTCTTCGTACGCGTCAGGGAAGGCGGTAATCCCCAGACCGCACTTAATATGGGGGAGATTGTTTCCGCCGGACTCATGCTGATTGTGTTCTATTTCCTGATTACCTGGATTCTTCCTTCAAGCTGGTCCTACACTGATACCCTGTATGGCGTGGAACGTACCATCACGGCGAACGGCATCTTTTTTGCCTCCATTATCGGCCTGATCGCCGGACTGCTGATCGGTTTTATCACCGAATATTACACCGGTGTCGGAAAAAAACCGGTTATCAACATTGCCAGGCAATCCATTACCGGTGATGCCACCAATATCATAGCCGGTCTCGGTGTGGGTATGATTTCCACCGCTCTGCCGATCCTGATCATTGCCATTTCGATCATGACCGCCTTCGAATTCGCCGGGCTCTACGGCATTGCCATTGCCGCTGTCGGCATGCTCTCTTTCCTCGGTATACAGCTGTCTATTGATGCTTACGGTCCGATTGCCGACAACGCCGGCGGGATTGCCGAAATGTCCGAGTTACCGCCGGAAGTCCGTGAAAGAACAGACCAGCTCGATGCTGTGGGCAACACTACTGCCGCTATCGGTAAAGGGTTTGCTATCGGATCGGCCGCTTTGACAGCCCTCGCCCTCTTCGGTGCCTATATGACTTCCGCCGATATCCATATGATCGATATCTCGCAGGCCGGAGTCATGGCCGGGCTTTTTGTCGGTGGAATGCTCGCGTTTGTCTTCTCCTCGCTTTCCATGGGCGCCGTCGGTCGTACCGCCATGTACATGATCCAGGAGGTACGCAGGCAGTTCAGCGAAATACCCGCTTTGAAAGCCGCACTCGAAGTTATGCGCCGGAATGAAGGCAAGGATCAGAGCGAGTGGTCATCCGAAGACCAGAAAACTTTTGCGGATGCCGAAACTGCTGCCGAATACGGCAAATGCGTGGAAATTTCAACGAAAGGCGCTCTCAAGGAGATGATTTTCCCGGGCTTGCTGGCTATAGCCGTGCCCGTACTGGTCGGGTTTATTTTCGGTGCCGAAGCACTCGGTGGTCTCCTGGCCGGTGTAATGGTCGCCGGTGTGCTGATGGCCCTCTTCCAGGCCAACGCCGGGGGGGCATGGGACAACGCCAAAAAAATGATCGAAGCCGACATCGAATTTGACGGTGTCGTCTACAGCAAGGGCTCGGATGCCCACAAGGCAGCCGTAACCGGGGACACCGTTGGTGACCCGCTCAAAGATACATCCGGACCTTCGCTGAATATTCTGATCAAGCTTATATCAATCGTGGCCCTTGTCATTGCCACTGCGATATAATGTAACCGAATGTAGTTCCATAGGTTACATACACTCACAACAGCTATTGCTTTGCTGTCGAATATGATTTCAAAGGCTCGGGATTATTCCCGGGCCTTTCCCTTTTCCGCCACCATCAGCATCCGGGGACTGGTTTCGGGATCATAAGCCTCTCCGCTATACCCACCTCGCTTGTCAACCATCTCCAGCCCCGACGCTTTGAAACTGCGGTCAAACCAATCGACATCATATAACCTGACCCGCTCCTGATACTGCAGCCGGGCACCGGTCTCCGGTGAATCAAAAAGTATGCTCTTGATGATGGTATTCTCTTCTATCCTGCGTCTCATCCGGCACTGCATTCCTTCTACTTCTACCTCTTCTTCAGGTACCAGATTGTTCTGGACATAACCGGGATTCAGAAAATCCATTACCAGAAAACCACCCGGTTTTACATTGGCAGTGATGTTCCGGATCACCCCGAGGTTATCCCGGTCATTCTCGAAATAGCCAAAACTTGTAAAAAGGCTACATACCATATCATAGGGTCCCCTGCACCAGTCCCGCATATCGCCCGTTTCGAATGTTACATTGGTATATCCCTCTTCACTTGCTTTCTGACGCGCGATCCTGATAGCCTGACCGGACAAATCCACGCCCGTCACATTGTAACCGTGACGGGCCAGGAGGATAGCGTGACGCCCCCGGCCACACCCCATATCCAGCACTTCCGGGTAGTGCCTTGGCGGCAGTCTCCGGGCAATCCATCCCACCAGCCGTGCCGCTTCGGTATCATCCCTGTTGGCATACAGTTTTTCGTACAGCGGACTGTCAAACCAGGACTCAAACCATGCTTCCGATGTCATATTGTGCTTTTTAGAACTGTTCTCTGTTAACGGGTGGCAATATATCCCGTTTTTCTGTCAAATGGTTCCCGAATTATGCCCTAAAATGAGTAATCTGCACGCCTTTTGATTAGATTGTTGTATTTTCCACCGAAACATAGAAAAAAAATGATATACACTAACAAATTATTGTCCTGCATCCGGAGCTCACAGTCGGTGCTCTGCGCCGGCCTTGATCCCATTCCCGAGCACCTTCCCCCGGACATCCGATATCAGACGATTTCGGAACGTGAAATGGTGACCACCTACTGCCGACGCATCATCGAGCAAACCAAGACGGGAGTTGCCGCCTACAAAATAAATCTGGCCTATTTCGAAGCACTGGGTCCGGATGCGTACCAGATTCTGAACGATGTACTGGAATCCATTCCCTCCGGAAAAATCATTATCGCCGACGTCAAACGGGGAGATGTCCCGCATACCAATGCCCGCTATAAAACCGCCTATTTCGATCAGTTCGGTTTTGATGCGGTCACCCTCTCCCCGTTCATGGGCCTCGAAACCATGGCCCCGTTCCTGGAGGATGAGTCCCGGGCCGTCTATGCCCTGACGCTCACTTCCAATCCCGGTGCCGCTGACTTCATGACCCGGCCCTTTATGGATGCTCCCACCATGAGTGAGTATCTTGCCCGGCAATACCGTGACTTCGCAGCGAAATACCCCGGGGCTCTCGGTATGGTTATCGGCGCAACTCAGAGTGAACAATACCTGCCGGTGTTGCAGGCCTACCCGGAAGCCCCCCTTCTTGTACCCGGCATTGGCGCCCAGGGTGGTTCGATAGCTGAACTCACGGAAATCCTCTCCGAACACCACGGACTTCCGCTGATCAATGTCAGTCGCGGACTTACCACCCGCGATCCCGCATCAAAAGACCCCTGGGATCTGCAAATTGCAAAAAACACCGACCGTTATGTCAAAGCCCTGTCAGGTATAACAAACCGTTATCTTCCATCCTCCGGCAACCGACAGAACAATTGACCATGAAGAAACCGCATATTACCGTTTATACCGATGGCGCCTGCAGCGGAAATCCCGGCCCCGGTGGATGGGGAGCCCTGTTGCAATGGCAGGGCAAGGAGAAGACGATCAGTGGCGGCGCACGCGACACAACCAATAACCGGATGGAGCTGACCGCTGTCATCAAAGCGCTTGAATCGTTAAAAAAACCTTGTCGTGTATCCATTCACAGTGACAGTGCCCTTATCATAAATGCTTTCACGCAAGGCTGGGTGGATAACTGGCTGCGGCGCGGCTGGAAAAAAGCCGACAAAAAACCGGTTGAAAACCGGGATTTGTGGCAGGAACTGCTGGATGCGATGCAGCCCCATGATGTGGAGTGGGTAAAGGTAAAGGGACACGCAGATGATGAGCGCAACAATCGTGTGGATCGCCTTGCCGTTGAGGCGTGCAAAAAGACGCAGAGCGGATAAATTTTCCGAAATCCGGTCGATCACCCTGACCAAAAACTCCCGGCACCTCATAAGCCGGATAACGCGATTCTTCTTGTCCGGATAGGTTCCCTAAACAGCAGATGACTTCTTGTCCCACTGATGGCGGGCGTAGGGCTTCAGCCGCAGATCATCGTACTGCCCCTCCCTGGCTTTGAACCAGCCGGTGACGGCGATCATGGCGGCATTGTCGGTACAGTATTCCGGATGGGGTATGTGCAGCGAGATCCCCAATTGACCGGTCATCTTACGAGCCTTTTCACGCAGCATACTGTTGGCCGAGACCCCGCCGGCGATAACGACACTCTTAACACCGGTTTCCCGGACCGCCTGACGCAGTTTGTGGATCAGAACATCGGTGATAGCCGCCGAAATGCTTGCGCACAAATCATTCAAATGCTTTTTCAGGTAATCGTCACGTTGTTCTTCGGGAATATCCTGAATATAGTAAAGGACACTGGTTTTGAGGCCCGAAAAGCTGAAATCAAGTCCTTTCCTGAGCATTGCCCTTGGGAAATCGTAAAAGGAAGCGTCACCGGATGCCGCAAGGCGATCCATGACAGGCCCGGCGGGATAGTCCAGTCCCAAAAGCTTTCCGATTTTGTCAAATGCCTCACCCGCCGCATCATCGCGGGTCTGGCCCATTATTTCATGGCGGAGCGGACGGGGCACGTGGAACAACTGAGTGTGTCCGCCGGAGACAACCAGGCTTACAAACGGCAGCTCCGGTTTCTCATCGATGAACGTGGCATAGATATGGGCATCAATGTGATTGACACCGATCACCGGTTTTTGCCACTGCACCGACAGCCCTTTGGCAAAACAGAGTCCGACCAGTAGCGAGCCCATCAGACCCGGCCCTTCGGTTACCGCAATGGCATCAATGTGTTCGCGCGTCACGCCGGCATCCGACATCGCTTGTGCCACCGTATCCCAGATAACCCGTTCATGCGCCCGGGAAGCCAGTTCCGGTACAATCCCCCCGTAATCGATATGATCGTTCTGGGAAGCAACCACATTGGAAAGCAATTGCGCACCGTCATAGACAGCCGCTGCCGTTTCATCACAGGATGATTCGATGCCCAGGATCATCATATTGCACTTGTTTTGTCGTTTCTTTCTGATCAGATATTGCATATGCCGCAACCGGGAAAAATCTTTCAAAAGATACGAATGATTTGGCAGGGATTTCCGGTTTAAAATATGTATTGTAACGCAATTCCTTTATCACATCATTTGCAACACGGAAACATGTCAGGAAACTCCATCGTCATTCACGGCGCCCGTGAACACAACCTGAAAAATATCGACCTGGAAATCCCGAGGGATCAATTTGTGGTCATCACGGGAATTTCCGGATCGGGAAAAACCTCACTTGCATACGATACCATATACGCCGAAGGACAGCGCCGCTTCATGGAGTCGCTTTCGGCCTATGCCCGACAGTTTCTCGGAATGATGGAGCGGCCGGACACCGATTTCATCGACGGACTTTCGCCGGTCATATCCATCGATCAGAAAACATCCAGCCGTAATCCGCGATCAACCGTCGGAACAGTCACCGAGATCAATGACTATCTCCGGCTGCTTTTTGCACGCGCCGCGACCCCCTACTCCTATCTAACCGGTAATCCGATGAAGAAGCAGACCCCGGAGGAGGTGGTCGCCAGCATCATGCAACTGCCGCAAGGCACCCGGGCCTACTGCCTGGCACCGGTTGTCCGGGGACGTAAGGGCCACTACCGCGAGCTCTTCGAACAGACGCTCAAGCAGGGGTTCATCCGGGTACGGGTGGACGGAGCGTTTCTTGAACTGGAAAAAGGAATGCAGGCCGACCGCTATAAAACCCACAATATCGAAGTGGTTATCGACCGTTTTGTGGTTTCCGAAAACAGCCGGAACCGGATCGAACAAAGTGTTCAAATAGCCCTCGAGATGGCTGACGGCAATCTTATCCTGGCTGTTGAAGACAAGAACGAATCCGGCGGTTTCAGGGATATGCTGTTCTCTCAAAACCTGTTCGACCCCGAAAGCGGTCTCTCCTATGACGAGCCGGCCCCGAATCTGTTTTCATTTAACTCACCTTATGGAGCCTGTCCCGAATGTGACGGGCTGGGGTACCGGTACGATGTAGACACCGGCCTGGTCATTCCCAACCGGACACTCAGCATCAGTGAAGGTGCTATCCGTTACCTCGGCAAACCCCGGGGCATCTTTGTCTATAAACAACTGGAAGCCCTGTTTCGTGCATACGACGCTTCGTTCACCACAGCCATATCCGACCTACCCGACGAACTTGTGGACATGGTCATGCACGGAAGCGGTAACCGGAAGTTCGATATATCCTATGAATTCCGGGACAGCAACGTCACCTACAAACACACCTTCCCGGGCCTCATAACTCTCATACGGGAGCAATACGAAACCTCGAAGTCACCCAGTCAGCGTGAAAAAGCAAAATCGTTCATGAACCGGGTGGTTTGCAGCTCCTGCAAAGGCGGCCGACTGAAAAAAGAGGCCCTCTCCTACAAGCTCGGTGACTACAATATCCATGACCTGGTTACCATGGACATACGCACCCTCCGTAAAACCGTCGACCGTCTTGAACTGACGGAGCGCCAGCGCGTGATTGCCTCCCAGGTGGTCAAGGAGATTCGCGACCGTCTCGATTTTCTGCTCAATGTGGGACTCAACTACCTTTCTCTGGATCGCGAAGCACAGACGATCAGTGGAGGCGAGGCGCAGCGCATCCGGCTGGCGACACAAATCGGAACCCAGCTGGTGGGTGTCCTGTACATACTCGACGAACCCAGCATCGGGCTTCATCAGCGCGACAACATCAAGCTCATCAACTCCCTGAAACTGCTGCGCGACCTGGGCAACAGTGTCATCGTAGTCGAACATGACCGCGAAACCATCGAACACGCCGACTATGTAGTGGACCTGGGTCCCGGAGCCGGACGTTTCGGCGGACATCTTGTGACGCATGGCCACCCCGAACAACTGGATCCGGAATCACTGACTGCCCGCTATTTGCGCTACCAGGAGAAAATGACCCTTCCGGAAAAGCGGCGGAAAGGCAATAACCGGGATCTGCAGGTCACCGGAGCCCGCGGACACAATCTGAAAAACATCGACCTGACCCTTCCGCTCGGTACCTTCATCTGTGTAACCGGGGTAAGCGGCAGCGGAAAAAGTTCTCTGATCAACCATACCGTAGTGCCCATACTGAGCGGCCACTTTTACCAGTCCAAAACCGTACCTCTGCCATACGACGACGTCAGGGGATTGGAGCACCTCAACAAAGTCATATCCATCGACCAGAGTCCGATCGGCCGTACCCCCCGCTCCAATCCCGGCACCTACACCAAAGTGTTCGATGTCATACGCTCACTTTTCGCCGAACTTCCGGAAGCTAAAATCCGGGGTTACGGTCAGGGGCGCTTCTCCTTCAATGTCAAGGGAGGCCGATGCGAGAGCTGCAATGGAGATGGAGTCAAAAAAATCGAGATGAATTTCCTGCCTGATGTCTATGTAACCTGTGAGTCCTGTAATGGAAAACGGTATAACCGGGAAACACTGGACATCCACTACAAGGGAAAAAGCATTGCCGATGTATTGGAGATGCAGATTGAGGAGGCCGCCGAGTTTTTTGATTCGGTACCCCGGATAAAGCGCATTCTGGAGACCATGAATTCGGTAGGACTGGGCTATCTTACGCTTGGCCAATCCAGCACCACTATCTCGGGTGGAGAGGCACAGCGCATAAAACTGGCCCGCGAACTCTCCAAAATCGGCACCGGCGACACCCTCTATGTGATGGATGAACCGACCACAGGACTGCACTTTCAGGATGTCAGTATGCTGGTCGAAGTCATTCAGAAACTGGTTAACAAGGGAAATACCGTCATTGTAATTGAGCACAACCTGGATCTTGTGATGACCTCTGACCATATCATTGACATGGGGCCGGAAGGGGGATCCGAAGGAGGAGCAATCGTTGCTGCCGGTACCCCCGAAGAGATAGCAAAAAACGACAAATCGCACACCGGCCGTTACCTCAAGGAAGAATTGCAGAATCAACAAAGCGAAACGCTTGATGAATAATAGCTTACCAGGCTTTTGAAACAGGACGCGCAAGATTAAAATCACGCGATAATCCATTGCCTGATTGGTGTTGATTCTTTATATTAGCTGAGTTAATGACGTTATTCCGAGCACATATCATCAAAATTGCGGTATTGTTCCTGTTTGTTTCAGGTACAGTGGCATTGATTTGGCCTGAGCAGAACCGCATGGAAGCGGGAGAATCGGTTTCAAACTGGCTGTTTGAACTTCGATCCGACACCGATAATCCGGTAGTATATGAGAAAATTTCATCGCTGCGATCCGAACAGGGAGACATTCCCGGTCTGTTGCGCAAGGCTTCGTCTATTGTCGGTGAACATGCGGATGACTTTACGCTCCCTGTTGATGAGGGAGGAACTTCGGATGATGACATTTACAATACCCTTTTGCTGAAATGGTCGATTCACCAGCAGGCAACTGCCACGGATACGGTCATGATCACCGACCGCCAGTCACAGGTACCACCTGCAAATGAAAAAGATGACAAATCAACGTGGAACCAACTTGTCAATTCGATTCGGTTCGTTACAGGGGCATACGGCCAGATCAGCGAAACCTGGAATTATATCCGGATGCTTCTCAAGCCCATGGCGAGTGGCATTGCCATAGGAGCTCCGTAGCAACATGCCGGCCGGCGGCCTGTATTCCCTGAATCAGATAACCGGCTCAATGCCGTTATTTATCTGTTTGCCGCCGCTTCCTCCCACCTGAATGGACTCCCTTATCCCTGTTTCTTGAAATATGCGGACAGATCATTCGGGAGTCCCATGAAATCTGAAATAACAAACGTTTTTTAACACGCAGACCTGATTGGTAATTATTATGAAAGGAAATGGAACCAAACTGGCTTTTATCGTCGCTTTTTTAGCTATGACGATCTATTACCTGTTTCCCTCATTTCAGTTTTGGCTGGAAATGCGGAACATTGACAGAATGCCGGAAGAAGAGCGTATTGAATATGTGCAAGCCAATGAAATACGAATAGACAACTTGCGAGAGAAGACGCTGACCCTGGGCCTGGATCTTCAGGGTGGAATGCACGTAACGCTTGAACTGGCAACCGGTCAGCTGATCCGTGAGCTTGCCGGTGAGTATGCTGATGATGAATTCAGTGAAGTCCTGAGTACGGCGGCACAAAGGGCACAGGATAACAATACGGATGTAATAAACGAATTTGTCGAGGTCTTCGAAGAGCGTGATCCTGATGCCCGGTTGAGTCGCTACTTCCGTTCCGATGCCGATAACATCACACGACGATCCGAAAATGCCCAGATACATGAGTGGCTTCAGGATCAGCGCGATGCTGCTGTCAATCGTGCCATTGAAATTGTCCGCAACCGGGTGGATCGTTTCGGGGTGACCGAGCCCTCCATCGTTCGCCAGGGTAACAACCGTTTGGTTGTGGAACTGCCGGGCGTTACGGATGAAGAGCGGGTGCGCGACCTCCTCCGCGGCACTGCCCGGCTGGAATTCAGACTCACCGCCGATCCCGATGACCTGCGGCACTCACTGGAGCAGATCATCGCCTACTATGATCCTGACGACGATCAGGATGATATCGACCTGCAGGAAGAGTGGGAGGATATCGAAGCGCAGCAGCAGGACAATCCCCTTCTTCAGGCCATGATACCACAGGGACAGGGAGTGACATTCGGTTCGGCCGCTGCCTCCGATACTGCTGAGGTCAATCAACTGCTTGGCACAAATGAAGTTCGCCGCCTCCTGCCCCGTGATATCGAATTGATGTGGACCGCCAACCCGCAATTTGAATCCGAAGGCCAGGGATACTATTCACTGATAGGCGTCCGCCGGCAGGTAGAACTCACCGGAGATGTGATTACCGAAGCGCGGCCGTCCTTTGATCAGCATACCAACCGGCCGGAAGTATCCATGACTATGGATCGACAGGGTGCCCGTGTCTGGGCACGAATCACCGGTGCCAATATCGGAAGACCCATTGCTATTGCCCTGGACGGGGTGATTTATTCCTACCCGGTCGTACAGGGCCAAATTACCGGCGGTCGCTCCTCCATCACCGGACTGGCCAGCAGTGCCGAAGCGGAGGATTTGGTCAACATCCTGATGTCAGGGGCCCTCCCGGCTCCACTGGATATCGTCCAGGAACGTACTGTCGGACCTACCCTCGGCGAAGCGTCCATTCGTGCAGGATTCAACTCCGCCATGATCGGACTCGTTCTGGTGGCTTTCTTCATGATCTTTTACTACCGCGCGGGGGGCGCCATTGCCGATATTGCCCTGGTGCTCAACATTATCTTTATTATGGGAATTCTGGCTGCGTTTAACGCCACACTAACCCTGCCCGGTATCGCCGGTATTGTGTTGACCATCGGTATGGCGGTGGATGCCAACGTACTGATATTCGACCGTATCCGTGAAGAGCTGCGTGCCGGAAAGAGTCTCATCGCAGCCATCGACAGCGGATACTCCAATTCCATGAGCGCCATTCTGGATGCGAATATCACGACATTCCTGACCGCCGTCATTCTCTTCAGTTTTGGTGTGGGGCCCATCAAAGGCTTCGCCATCACCCTTATGGCCGGTATTGCAGCTTCCCTGTTCAGCGCCATCATCATCACCCGGGTGATTGTCGACTGGATGACCAGGGACAAAAAATGGAATGTCAGTTATGGTTAATCCCTGTTACCACAATTTTTTTTAACACAAATTTTCTACAGACATGAGACTCTTTGAAACTGCAAATTACACCATTATCCCGCATCGCAAGATCGGGTATGTCATCTCAATCACGCTGGTCATCATTTCACTGGTTGCCATTTTCGGACGCGGTCTGCAGTACGGTATCGATTTCCGCGGCGGTATAGAGATCATCCTCCAGTTTGAGGAACCGGCTTCGGTGGATGATCTGCGCGTTGAACTAACCGAACCTTTGGGTGCCATGCCGGATGTCAGACGGTTCGGGGTCGGCGAGGATGTGTTGATCCGGGTCGACACCGAATTGCCGACTTCCGAGGTTCAGCAAACCGTACTCTCGACGGCGGCATCCACTTTTCCGAACAATCCGGCAACGATCGTTCAGACCGAAAATGTCGGTCCGAGTTTTGCCGATGACCTGAGAAATGCCGCTTTGATGTCCATCATATTCGCCCTTATCGTTATCTTCCTCTACATCCTGATACGATTTAAAAAATGGTCGTATTCGGCCGGAGCGGTGGCGGCACTGGCACACGATGTAATCATCACCCTTGGCATCTTCACGATACTTCACGGATTGGTACCGTTCAGTCTGGATATCAACCAGTCGCTGATCGCGGCGTTTCTGACCATTGTGGGTTATTCGCTGAACGATACCGTGGTGGTATTCGACCGCATCCGGGAGAACTCCCTGATCTTCAAAACCGAAAGTTTTGACAAGATGGTCAACCGGAGTGTCAACAACACGCTCAGTCGAACGGTAGTAACCTCATTAACCACCTTGTTTGTAGTCACGATACTGTTTATTTTCGGAGGAGATGTATTGAAAGGGCTCTCTTTTGCCCTTATACTTGGAGTACTGCTCGGAACCTACAGCTCGATCTTTGTTTCAAGTGCACTATTGGTTGATCTCCAGTTGAAAACACGCAAAAACGTAGCCTGATTTTCGGTTTACTACGCTTAACACTATAACCTACAGCTTATGAGCTTCAATGTATCTGAACGATACAATTGTGTCGTAATCGAATTCAAAGGTAATGTCATGGGAGGCCCTAATGCGCTTACCCTGAATGAAAAACTTCACGAACTCATTGATCAGGGCAAAAAAAATGCCGTGGTTGATCTGAGCCGTGTCAAATTCATGAACTCTTCCGGTCTCGGAATGCTGATCGGTGCACTGACCACCATGAGAAATGCCGGAGGAGACCTGCGTATCGCAAACGCCTCCGACAAGATCGAAAGCCTGCTGATGATCACCAAACTCATCACTGTTTTTGATCACTACCGGTCACTCGATGAGGCAGTAGCGTCTTTTTCCAAAAAAGAATAATCCACTTTATTATTTGTTACAACCGAATCCAGAAAGAGGTGCTTCGGCACCTCTTTTTTTGTGTTGTTCATAGCCATTAACTACCATGTCCGTTCGAATTATTATCGGCGCCCAATGGGGCGATGAAGGAAAAGGTAAAATCGTCGACCTGTTGAGCAAGCAAACCGACTATGTTGCACGTTACCAGGGAGGTGCCAATGCCGGACACACTCTGAACTTTGACGGTCAGACCCATATCCTGCATTTGATCCCATCCGGCATATTCCACAGCAATACCTCCTGCATCATCGGGAACGGTGTCGTAATCGACCCGCTGACACTGCTCGAGGAGATTGATCTGGTAACCAATACCGGCGTAGATATCGAAGGACGTTTGCTGATCAGTGAAAATGCACATGTCATCCTGCCCTATCACGGGAGCCTCGACAAAGTGGGTGAACATGCCCTCGGCCAGCAAAAAATCGGAACGACCGGCCGTGGCATCGGTCCCGCCTATGTCCACAAAATAGCGAGGGTGGGCATCCGGATGATGGATCTGTCTGATGGTGAATTTCTCCGGAAAAAAATCGAAGTGAACCTGGCCGAAATCAATACCAAACTTCAAAGTTACAGTGCCCCTCCGCTTGAATTGGAAGAGATCTATGAGCAGATGCTTTCGGCCGGAGAAAAACTCAAACCTTTTATCTGCAACACCACCGAACGCATACACAAGGCATTGGCCGCCGACCGGGAAATCCTGCTGGAGGGAGCTCAGGGCGCCCTTTTGGACATTGACCACGGCACCTATCCCTATGTCACCTCTTCGTCACCGACAGCCGGAGGGGCCTGCATCGGTACCGGCATTCCTCCGACATCGATCGACAATGTCATGGGGATTACCAAAGCGTACTGCACACGTGTCGGAAACGGGCCATTCCCGACAGAACTGAAGGATAAGACAGGGGATGCCATCCGGGAGGCCGGGCATGAATTCGGGTCTACAACAGGTCGTCCGCGACGTTGCGGCTGGATTGACCTGGTCGCCCTGAAATATGCGGTTAAGATCAATGGCATCAACGAACTGGCCATCACCAAACTCGATGTACTGGACGGTTTTGAGACGGTCAAAGCCTGCATTTCCTATACCATAGACGGTGAGGAAACCACCCAATTTCCACGCAGACTCCAGACCCTTGAAAGGATTGAACCGAACTACCGGGAATTCAAAGGCTGGAAAAACTCCACGCGTGATGCCGGATCGTATGAGGAGCTTCCCGAAAACACCCGAAACTTCCTTGAAGCAATTTCGGATTACCT